>CALZQV010000054.1 GCA_945828295.1 uncultured Prevotellaceae bacterium
TGTTAGATGTAAAGCAAACCCTTAACGAAGCCGAGGAGAGATTCGAGGAAACCGTGATGTATCTCGAGGACGCCTTGGCCCGCATCCGTGCCGGAAAAGCCAATATCAAGTTGCTGGACAACATCCGTGTCGACAGCTATGGTTCGATGGTGCCCCTGAACAATGTTGCCGCCGTGAACACCCCCGACGCGCGCACCATTGCCATCAAGCCCTGGGACAAGAGCATGTTCCGTGTAATCGAAAAGGCCATCATCGACAGTGACCTGGGCATCATGCCCGAGAACAATGGCGAGGTCATTCGCATCAACATTCCGCCTCTCACCGAGGAGCGCCGTAAGCAGCTGGTTAAGCAGTGTGGCAAGGAAGAGGAACAGGCCAAGGTGAGCGTGCGCAACGGTCGCCGCGACATTATCGACAAACTGAAGAAAGCCATCAAGGACGGCCTGGCCGAGGACGCCGAAAAGGATGCCGAGGACAAGTTGCAGAAGCTTCACGATAGGTATATCAAGAAGATAGAGGAGCTTCTCGCCGCCAAGGAGAAAGAAATCATGACCGTTTGATGACAGGTACGGTCATTAAGAACACTGGGAGCTGGTACATCGTCCGTGAGGGCGATGGCCGGCTTTTTTCATGCAAGGTGAAGGGCAATTTCCGCCTGCGCGGCATACGCAGTACCAATCCCGTGGCCGTGGGCGACGTGGTGGACTTCATCGACAACGGCGACGGCACGGGCCTCATTTCCGAAATCCGCGACCGCCGCAACTACATCATTCGCAAGGCGTCGAACCTTTCAAAGCAGAGCCACATACTGGCCGCCAACGTCGACCAGGTGGTACTCCTGGTCACGGTTGCCCATCCCGAGACGAGCACGACGTTTGTCGACCGCTTCCTCGCCTCGGCCGAGGCCTACCGCATTCCCGTTCTTCTCGTTTTCAATAAAACCGACCTCTACGATGAGGCTCAGCTGGAGCAGATGCGTCTGCTGATGAACCTCTATTCGGGCCTCGGGTATCAGTGCCTGGCCTGTTCGGTGTTGCGGGGCACGGGCATGGAGGGACTGCGCGACATGCTTTGTGGCAAGACGACGCTCCTTAGCGGAAACAGCGGCGTGGGGAAGTCGACGCTCCTCAATGCCCTCATCCCTGGTCTCGACGTTCGCACCGATGAAATCAGCCTTTCGCACGACACGGGCCAGCACACCACCACCTTTAGCGAGATGTTCGACCTGCCGGAAGGCGGCTCAGTCATCGACACGCCGGGCATCAAAGGCTTCGGTACGTTCGACATCGAGCGCGAGGAACTGGGTCACTATTTCCGTGAGATATTCGAGATAGGGCAGGGGTGCCGTTTCCAGGACTGTACCCACACCCACGAGCCGGGATGCGTAGTGCTCGAGGCCGTGGCCGACGGGCGTATCGCTGCCAGTCGCTACACGTCGTACCTGAGTATGCTCGACGACAAGGACGCCGACCGCTATCGCAAGGGCTACTGACGCCGTGTCGCTGCTTATTCCTTTGTTTTCTTATTGCGCGGGTGACACGTGAGGATTTCCTCGCGCAGGTGCTGACGGTCGAGATGCAGGTAGATTTCGGTCGTCGATATGCTCTCGTGCCCAAGCATGGCCTGCACGCCGCGCAGGTTGGCCCCACGTTCCAGCAGGTGGGTGGCAAAGCTGTGGCGGAAGGTGTGGGGCGAAATGTCCTTCTGGATGCCGGCTGCCGCGGCGTGCAGCTTGATGTTGTGGAACACGGTGATGCGGCTCATGCGGCGCCCGCGGGCCGTGAGGAACACGAAGTCCTCCTCGCCGGGCTTCACGTCGATGCCCTGTCGGACCACGAACCACCGGCGCAGTTCGTCGATGGCGGTTTGCGATATGGGGATGAGGCGGTCCTTGTTGCCCTTGCCGTGGACATGTATGTATCCCTCCTCAAGAAAGAGATTCGAGAAGGTGAGGTTGCAGAGTTCCGACACGCGCAGTCCGCAACTGTAGAGCGTCTCCACGATGGCCCGGTCGCGCACGCCCTCGTCCTTCGACTGGTCGATAACTTGTTCAATTCGGTCGATTTCATCGAGGGAAAGCACCTCTGGCAGGTACACGCCGCGCTGGGGCGAGGCAAGTAATTCCGTGGGGTCGTTTTCGATTTCCTTTTCTATGAGCAGGAACTTGTAGAACGAACGCACGCCGGCCAGTATGCGGGCAATGGTCTTGTGCGATATGCCGCGGTCGAGCAGCGAGCCGGCAAACTGGTCGAGCTGCTGCAGGCTGACGGTGCGGAAGTCGATGCCCTCGCTCGCGTAGTAGTCGATGAGCTTTTGCAGGTCGCGCATGTAGGCGTCGAGCGTGTTCGGGGAGAAGGATTTCTCCAGCCTCAGGTACTGCTCGTAGCGCCGCAGGATGGGCGTCGGCAGAGTGCCGTTGTTCCTTAGCTGCCTCATGGTTTCTTCGTCAATGGGATTCGCGCGAAATGGTTTCTCACTTGCAAAGATAGGAATAAAATTCAAGAACCAAGCAAAAAGAGAAGGAGGATGCACGTTTTGCGGCATCCTCCCTGCTCACTCAAGAGTTAGCTATGTTATTGATGTTACTTGAGTTCTTACTTGTGATTCAGGCCTCCGAAGTCGTAGCCGATGGTTAGGCCTTCGAGAACGTGTACGTGGATGCGTGCCATGTGAGTCTCGAAGAAAATGTGCGAGCCCATGTGGCTGATCTGGTCCAATACTTCGTTTTCGCCCATCTCCTCCTCGATGTAGTCGCGCCAGGGGCAGTAGGATACCAAGATGTACTTGCCGTTCTTATAGAAGACAGACTGGCTGACGTCGTAGTTATCCTTGTCGCTCACTGCGTCGGCATCGTCGCCGAGGTCATTGCACTCAACGGGCTCGCCCAGTGACTTGCGGGCCTGGTTCTTGAAGTCGAGGTAGTCCTTGTAGGTGAGCTCTCTCTTTTCCTTATTGTAGAAGAAGAGCAGCACGCCCTTGCCCGCCTTCGGGCTTTCGGTAATCTGCATGGCGGCGGTGGGGTTAAGACCGCTAATCCACGGGGTGAAGCTGGGGAACGAGGCTTCCTTCTCGGTTACCTTGTACAGAGTCTTGGCCTTCATGAGCAGCGGGCAGGTGAAGTCGGCGTTGATAGTGGCGTTGGGCAGATTGTAAGCCTGAATGTCGTTTGAGGTAAATAGGGCGTCGCCCGTGATTATGATGCGGTAGTTGCCGTCGCTGTTCTTCGTGACGTTCACCTTGCCTTCGGCAAAACCTTCCATGCTGGGTGTGTTGCCGTAAAGGTATTGCTCGCCTACGTTCTGGTAGAACGAGTAGTTGTAGTTGGTGAAGTCCTTCTTGCTATCCGAGTAGCCGAAGATGCTGAGGTCTACGCCGTAGCTGCCAGTTTCATAGTCGCCGGCGTTTAGGCTGAGGCTGAGTTGGTCGCCGATGATGGATAAACCGCTCAAATCCTCAAAACTGACGTTGGGCACGGCCATGTTGTAGCTGCCGCTGCCGTCCTTCATCGTGAAGGTTGCCTTGCCGCCGGTCGTTGTAGCACCACTGATGGCGATGTTGAAGGCTTGGTCTTTGCCGTCGAGTGTGATGTCGTAGCTTGCGGTGGTGCCATCGATGGCGCGCACCTTCAGCACGGCTGCACCCTTGTAGTCGGGAGCCTGCATATAGAACTTACCGTCCTTGTCGCTGTGAATCTTGGCGGTTTCCTTGCCGTCGTACTCAAGCCACAGCGTGGTGATGTTGCCGCCAACGCCGGTGTTCGTCACCTTACCGCTGATGCTGGGCAGTGCGGGCAGGATGATTTCGACTTCCTTTGTCTGGCCGCCATCGGTCAGGGCCTCGACGGTCTGCTTAACCTCGCCCTCGTAGTTGCCGTAGTCTTTCGAGTGGACGGTGACATAGAGCGTAGCGTTGATGGGCACGTAGAGTTCGGCCACACCATTCACGTTGGTGAAGACGGAGCGCTGTCCGTCGATGTCCACCTTCACGTTGGGTATCACAACGCCCTTGTCGTTCTTCACGGTAACCTTCAGCGTGGCGCGGCTCTGGGGATAGTCGAGGTTCACCCAAGAGAAGTGCTTCACAGTGCCCACGTAGGCATTGAGTGAGGCGTTGTACGTGGCCACTCCCTCTTCTTCCCAAAGGCCAGTCTGCTCGTTGAAGCTCCAAAGGGGAATCTCCTCGGGCGTGTTGTTCTTAAACTTCTCAGGCACGGGGAAGGTGAGCGTTGCGGGCTTGCCGTCGGCCAGCTGAAGCTTCTCACCGTTGTTGCCCTTCAGGTCCACCTTGGTCATACCATAGGAGATGAGCTGCACCTGCTCGCCGCCGTTCTCCTGACTGCGCACGGCTGCCAGGTCGCCGCCGGGCATCATGTCGGCAAAGTTTTCGTTGTCGGGGTTCAGATAGGTCATGTCGGTTTGGACGTATCCCGTGTACTCCTCGCCTGTAGCGTCGTTTTTGAAGCTGTTCGAGTCGAAGTCGGCCTTCATGCCGCTTTCAGTTTCGACGTTGTACGACATGCCCGAATCTTTGTAACCTGATGCGTGGTCTTCGCCCCAGTTTGAGCTCATCACAACTTCCCAGACGCTGCCGTCGGTCGTGGGCATCGAGCGAACCACTTCGATGTAGCCCGCGCAGGTGAATTTAACGATGGTTCGGCCGTTCACGGAGTTCACCTTCTCAAAGACGAAGCCACCGTCCTTGCCGGTAACGACTTTCTCTGTTCCCGAGGTTACTGTAACGCCGCTCAGGGCGTTGCCTTCGCTGTCCTTGACGAAGCCGGAGAGAGCCGCCATCTTCATCGACGCGGGGGCTACGGCTGTGCCCGGCGAGATGCCGCCCTGCTGTGCGGGAGTCCCGGGGCCGTCCGGAGTGTCGTCACTGCTGGAGCAAGCCGTAAAGGCAATCGCTCCCATGAATAGGCTGGCAAGCAGCCAAAGATTTGTTTTTTTCATAGTGCACCTGTTTAAGTTATACATTAAATTTGTGTGTACTTTTGTTATCACGACAACAAAAATGGTGGTTTTCGTCTTTCCTCTGCGTCTCATATTGGGAATTTGTAGTATCAAAATAGGAAATAGTGCCTTTTTGCCCCTTTTTAGGCACGGGTTTTCCCTATTTTGAGAATAAAACTTTATACCTTTGCCGGCGTTATGTGGATACAGTTCTTTTATATGCTGCCCATGTTGGTGTGCCTCTTTTGGGCCGTCACCCTGCTGGTCGACTACTTGTCGGACCGCTCGCGTGCCGTCCTTGCCCTGCATGTGTTCATGTTGATGACCACGGTGCTCTATTTTGGCCACTACGCCTTCTTCACGTGGCAGTCGGGCATCCTTGCCCTGAGCGACACGCTCTATGGCATGGCCAACCTGGCCGTCTACCCGCTATACCTTATCTATATTATCAGACTCACCCACGAGCGTGTGCGCCCGTGGCAGTACCTCATTCTGCTGCCGGCCCTGCTTGCGCTGGTTGCCTACGGCACGCTCTATGCGCTGATGACGCCCCAGGAAACCGAGCGTTTCCTCTCCCTCTACCTTCGCCAGAACCAGACCAGCGGCCTCGGTGGCGCGGCGCTCTGGCAGGCAGGGGCACACATCGTCAGCCGATACCTTTTCGTGGCACTGGTGGTCATCGTCCTGCTCAGGGGTTATGCCTACCTGAGTGCATTCGAACGCCAGGTGGCTGCGCTCTATGCCGACATCGAGGGCCGCACGTTGAGGCCCATCCGCATTATCCTCCACCTGCTCCTCTTCACCTCGCTCGCCTCCGTCGTGTTCAGCATTGTCGGTCGCTATTCGTTCTATAATAACGCGCTGCTCGTGGCTCTGCCCTCACTGATGTTCTCGATGTTGCTCTATTGCATTGGCTATGCGGGCCACCGCCCGATGTTTTTCTCCGACGACCTGCTCGCCGAACAGCAGGCTACGGGCATGGTGACGGCCGGCGCGCCTTCCGACAGGCAAGAATACGTGTCGCAGACGCGCATGAAGGCCCTGGCCGAGGACATCGAGCGACTGATGCTCGACGAGCAGTTCTTCCTCAGGCACGATGTGCGCGTGGCCGACGTGGCCCGCCAGCTGGGCACCAATGGAAAGTACGTGTCCATTGCCATCAACCAGGTGCTGGACATGTCTTTCACCGACTATGTCAACCGCATGCGCATAGGCCATGCTTGCGAACTCCACCGCAAGCAGCCCAAGCTCACCGTGAGCGAGGTTGCGCGTCGTTCGGGCTACGATTCCATGCAGTCCTTCTACCGTAATCTCAAACGTTGGGGCAAAGATATGTGGGTATGAGTCGCCCGTGGCCCGTAACTTCCGCCAAAGGTTAACTTAACCCGCTGCTGCAGGTTAACTTAACTGTCCGTTAAAGGTTAACTTAATTTCCGGCCTAAGGTTAACTTAATCTCTCCCGTAGGTCCTATTTATTGTATTCGATGACGAGGCGTCGGCCGACAATGCGCGCCGCGAAGCCTTGTCGCTCGTTTCCTGCCAGCAGTTGGTCGGCGCTCGTGCCGCTCTGCTGGAGGCGCAGGGCCAGCAGCCCCATGGTCATGCGGAAGTTTATCTCCACGCAGGGGTGGATGCGCCCGTCCCTGAGCCGCATCATGTCGATGCCCACGGGACCTCGGTAGCTGAGCGTCGCGAGCTGGCGGCAGTGGTAGTCGGCGAGTTGCTGAAGCAGCGATGCGGGGAGGGCGATGTGGCGCAGCAACGACTCCTGACTTTCGACGAGGTTTCCGCAATAATGTCCCATTTCATCGGCAGAAAATACACTGTAGCCCAGGAATCTCGTCGTCCCGTCGGCCACCTCAAACTCCATGGCAAAGTCCAGGGCCTTGTCGGCGTAGAAAGGCTCCACGACAAGGCCACCCTGCTGGCGGATGAGGCCTTCGGCGCGCTGCCGTTCCGTCTGGGTCAGCCGGCCGCGCTGCGAGGCGCTGTCGCAATCCTCGTCGCTCCGGCCCACAACCATGTTGCCGCGGCCCGAACTGCTCCACGGCGCCTTGATGATGGACACGGAGCATGCCTCGAGGGCCGCCGCCAGTTCGGCCATGCTGCTACAGTACCTTGCGCGGCAGGGCAGCAGGGCGCTGCCGGCCTCGTCGCCCGCCATCAGCCCGTCCATTGCCTGATAATAGGCCACGCCGAACTGGCGGCTCGACAGGCGTCGCACCTCGTGGAGCCACTCGTCGCTGGGTAGTTCCTCGCGCCCGACGCCCAGGGCCAGGTAGCGTTGCTTGGTGGCCAGGCTCCAGCCCCACGGCCCCTCGGGCCACAGGCGCGAAAGCGAGGCCAGGTCGCTCTCCATCTGACGGATGCGGCTGGGCGGAAAGTACTGGCGCACGTTGGCTGCCAGCGCCATATCGTTCGAGGGGTTAAACAGCGGTTGAAGGGCCATAGGTGCTGCAAAATTAGGAATTTAAACGTAAAAAGAAGTTAATCGGCACACATTTTTAACCTTTCGCTTTCCTTTTTCTAATTTATACTCGTACCTTTGTACCCGTGAAAAGACTCATCGTATCAACCCTTCTTTCCGTGCTCGCGGCGGGAAGCATTGCCGCCCAGGAGCAGAAGACCGACACCACGGCCAACGACACCACGCTGCGAGGCGTGAAGATGAAGGAGATTGTGGTCACGAAGGACCGCCGCCTGCCCATCTTCGCCAGCCCAAAGACAAAGGAAACGGGGCCGCGAGTGCCCACGCTGAGCGACCTCATCGGCCACAAGGTCACCGACATGATTATGCACCCCTTTGCCTTCAAGAAGCGAAAGGAGGAGCGCCGCCGCAAGAAGATTGCCAAGAAGCTTTGGGAATATGAGCACGTGAAGTCGAATAACGAACTGCTGCGTGAAGCGCTCATCCGCGAGGGCATCGACCCCGACAGCCTGCTCCGCGTGCGTGACAGCATCCGCTAAACAATTTTCATGCCTCACTTGCTTCATTCGCCTTTTTGCACTATCTTTGCCCTATCGTAACTCAATAATCAAGAAAATCTATGGCTGATTTCAAGTATGCCCCGATGTTTCAACTGGGCAAAGACGAGACAGAGTACTATCTCCTGAGCAAAGACGGAGTGAGTGTGAGTGAATTTGAAGGGCACCCCATACTGAAGGTGACGCCCGAAGCCCTGACGCAGATGTCGAAGCAGGCCTTCCACGACGTGAGCTTCATGCTGCGCCGGAGCCACAACCTGCAGGTGGCAAAGATACTGCGCGACCCCGAGGCCTCGGAGAACGACAAATACGTGGCGCTGACCTTCCTGCGCAATGCCGAAGTGTCGTGCAAGGGATTGCTTCCCCTGTGCCAGGACACGGGCACGGCCATCATCCACGGTGAGAAGGGCCAGCAGGTGTGGACGGGTTTCTGCGACGAGGAAGCCCTCTCGCGCGGCGTCTTCGAAACCTACACCGAGGACAACCTGCGATACAGCCAGAACGCCCCCCTCACGATGTTCGACGAGGTGAATACCAAATGCAACCTGCCCGCACAGATTGACATCGAAGCCACCGAAGGCATGGAATACCGCTTCCTGATGGTTACAAAGGGCGGCGGCTCTGCCAACAAGACTTACCTTTATCAGGAAACCAAGGCGCGCATCCAGAACCGCGGCACGCTGATTCCATTCCTCGTCGAGAAGATGAAGAGCCTGGGCACCGCCGCCTGTCCCCCTTACCACATCGCCATTGTCATCGGCGGCACGTCGGCCGAGAAGAATTTGCTGACCGTGAAGCTCGCATCGACCCACTACTACGACTCGCTGCCCACCACGGGCGACGAAACGGGACGCGCCTTCCGCGACGTCGAACTCGAGAAGGAACTCCTGCAGGAGGCCTACAAGATTGGACTGGGCGCACAATTCGGAGGTAAGTACATGGCTCACGACGTTCGCGTGGTGCGCCTGCCCCGCCACGGTGCATCGTGCCCCATCGGCCTGGGTGTGAGCTGCTCGGCCGACCGCAACATCAAGGCCAAGATTAACAAAGACGGCATCTGGATTGAGAAGATGGACGACAAACCCTACGAGCTCATCCCCGAGGAACTGCGCAAGGCAGGCGAGGGCGAGGTGGTGAAGGTCGACCTCAACCGCCCCATGAGCGAGGTGTGCAAGCAACTTTCGCAGTACCCCGTGAGCACACGCCTCTCGCTGAACGGCACCATTATCGTCGGCCGCGACATCGCACATGCCAAGATTAAGGCACGCCTGGACGCCGGCGAGGAGATGCCTCAGTACCTGAAGGACCACCCCATCTACTATGCCGGACCGGCCAAGACGCCCGCCAACATGGCCTGTGGCTCGATGGGCCCCACCACGGCAGGGCGCATGGACCCCTACGTCAACGAGTTCCAGGACCACGGCGGCTCCATGATTATGCTGGCCAAGGGCAACCGCTCGCAGGACGTCACCGACGCCTGCAAGAAGCATGGCGGCTTCTACCTGGGAAGCATCGGCGGCCCGGCTGCCATACTGGCCCAGAACAACATCAAGAGCATCGAGTGTGTTGAATATCCCGAGCTGGGCATGGAGGCTATATGGAAGATTGAGGTTGAGGATTTCCCTGCCTTCATCCTGGTCGACGACAAGGGCAACGACTTCTTCAAGCAACTCAAGCCCTGTGCCGGCTGTACCATCCTGAAGTGATACGCGTCGGGAGACGACAAAGAAAAAAGGCTGCCACATCAGGCAGCCTTTTTTTGGTGACTCGCTCGGGGTTCGAACCCGAGACCCCAACATTAAAAGTGTTGTGCTCTACCAGCTGAGCTAGCGAGTCAGCCTCGCGCATTTTCGTAAATGCGGTGCAAAGGTAGTGCTTTTAATTCAAAATACAAAATTAAAAGCTAAAAATCTATTCTTTAAGGACGAAGCGTCGGTAGTAGGAGAGACACAGCGTCGTGAGGGGCAGGGCTATTATGAGACCGATGAAGCCCAGCAGCGAACCCCACACGGAGAGAGAGAGGAGAATGACGGCCGGGTTCAGGCCCATGACCTTGCCCATAATGCGTGGCGTGAGGTACATGTCCTGGATGGTCTGCACGACGGCAAATACGGCCAGCGCCATGAGCAGGATAACCCAGAAGTTCTGCCCCGTCTCGAGGCTCTTCATGAGGGCCAGCACGATGGTGGGGATGAAGCCGATGAGCTGGAGGTAGGGCACGAGGTTGAGGACGCCGATGAACAGGCCCAGGCCGATGGCCATGGGGAAGTCGATGATGAGGAACCCGATGGCGAAGAGGATGCCCACGATGAAGGCGATGAGCGACTGGCCGCGGAAGTAGGAGTTCATGCCGTGCTTCACGTCGTTACTCAGGTCCTGGAAGAAGGGGCGGTTGGCTGCGGGGAGCAGTTGTATCCAGCCTTCGGAGAGGCGTTCGTAGTCGACCAGGATGAAGAACATGTAGAGAAAGACGACGAAGACGGTGAAGATGCCGGTTATCCAGCCGAGAGCCTGGATGATGAAGTGCCAGATCTGGACGAGCCCCGTCTGCATGGCGTCGCGCACGTTGTCCTGCTGGATGAGCTGGACGATGTCGTTTTCGTCGAGGAAGCGTTGGATGTAGGCGCTCAGGTTTTCGGCGATGCTCTTCTCGCCCAGGTATTGTTGGGCTATGGGTACGATGTACTTGCTGATTTTTGCTGTCTCCTCAACGATGGGGGGCACGACGAGCATGAACAGTCCCACCAGGGCGGCTATGACCAGGACGAGGGCCACGGAGATGCTGAGTATGCGGTTGCGCAGGCGGCAGCGGTTCTGCAGGAAGATGACCAGGGGGTAGATCATGTAGGCCAGCAGCCAGGCGATGGCGAAGGGCAAGAGCACGGAGCTGAGGTGCTTGACGAGCAGCCCCAGGCCCACGATAATCAGGATCACGATGAGGTTGCGCATGAAACTGTCGAAGGTTATTTTCTTTTCGGGCATGGGGGTGTGGGTTTTGTTGCCGGTCTTCCCGACGGTTTTATGGTTCTTTTTCCTGTTTTTCGGTTCTCTCCTTGGTGGCGGCCCTATTCCCGATGGCCGCCGGTTGCCTCCTCGTAGCAGTGGCGGCACAGGGGTTCGTACTCCTGTTTCTCGCCCAGCATCACTTGTTTATCGCCGGCCACGGTGCGGTGGCTCACGTAGGCCAGGGCGCCGCAGCGCACGCAGATGGCGTGTTGCTTTGCCACGTCGTCGGCAATGGCACACAGGGCGGGCATGGGCCCGAAGGGGCGCCCCTGGAAGTCGAGGTCGAGGCCGGCCACGATGACGCGCACGCCGCGGGCTGCCAGTTCGTTGCAGACGTCGACGATGCCCGGGTCGAAGAATTGCGCTTCGTCGATGCCCACGACCTCGTTGTCGCCCGCCATGAGCAGGATGCTGGCCGAGGAGTCGACGGGCGTGCTGGGGATGCTGTTGCCCTCGTGGCTCACCACGTCTTCGTCGGAGTACCGCGTGTCGATGGACGGTTTGAAGATTTCCACCTTCTGTTTGGCAAACTTGGCTCGTTTCATGCGGCGGATGAGTTCTTCGGTCTTGCCCGAGAACATCGAGCCGCAGATGACCTCCACGCGCCCCTGGCGCATGATTTCACCGTTTCGTTCAGCTATCGTTAGTGACATGTGTTCTTTATGGTTAGCCCTGCAAAGTTAGTGAATTCGGGCAAGAATTCAAAACAATGGCGAGGTGAGTTTTTCGGGGAAAACACTTGTCGAACGGAAAATATATTGTAACTTTGGCCTTGAATATGGGAACATTGTTCGTCGTGCCCACACCCGTGGGCAATATGGAGGATATCACGGCACGGGCCTTGCGCGTGCTGCGCGAAGCCGACCTGGTGCTGGCCGAGGACACCCGCACCTCGGGCAACCTGCTCCGCCACTTCGACATCCATCGCCCCATGCTCTCGTTCCACAAGTTTAACGAACACCAGACGGTGGCCAACATCGTGGCCCGCCTCATGGGCGGCGAACGCATGGCCCTGGTGAGCGATGCCGGCACGCCCGGCATCAGCGACCCCGGCTTCCTGCTCGTCAGGGAGGCTGCCAAGGCCGGGGTGGAGGTGGTGACCCTGCCCGGCGCAACGGCCTTCGTGCCCGCGCTCGTCTCCTCCGGACTGCCCTGCGACCGCTTTGCCTTCGAGGGCTTCCTGCCCCAGAAGAAAGGGCGCCAGACACGCCTCGACGAGCTCCGTTGCGAGCCGCGCACGCTGGTCTTCTACGAAAGCCCCCACCGCGTCGTGCGGCTGCTCGAGCAGCTGGCCGAGACCTTCGGCCCCGAGCGCCCCGTGAGCGTCAGCCGCGAGATATCGAAGCTCCACGAGGAGCACGTGCGCGGCAGCGTGGCCGACGTGCTCGACCACTTCCGTCAGGAGGAGCCCCGCGGCGAGTTCGTCATCATCGTGGGCGGCTACACTGCCCCCGCCGAAAAACCCGAAACCAACGAAGCCGGCGCTCCGGCCGCCGAACAGGCCCCGCGCCCCCTTTCAAAATATCAACGCAAACAACTCATAAAAGAAAGCAAATTATGAAAAAGCTATTCATCGTGGCTCTGGCCATCGCAGGCCTGGCCTCATGTGACCAGAACAAGCAGACGGCCGACGAGGCCACACGCCAGCGTGACTCTCTCCTCCAGGTTATCAACCAGAAGGACGACGAAATGAACGAACTCATGGACTGCGTCAACGAAGTGCAGGACGGATTCCGCCGCATCAACGAGGCCGAAGGGCGCATCACCGTGCAGAACGGCAACCCCGAGACCGCATCCTCGCGCGGCATCATACAGGAAAACATGCAGTACATCCAGGATGTCATGAAGCAGAACCGCGAGCTCATCGCACAGCTTCAGGACAAACTGAAGAACTCGACCCTCAACATGAAGTCGCTCGAGCGCACCATCCAGAACCTGCAGGCACAGCTCGAGAGCCAGAACCAGCGCATCCAGGAGCTCGAAGCCTCGCTGGCCGAAAAGAACATCGTCATTGCCGAACAGGGCGACCAGATTGACAACCTGAACGAAAACGTCAACAACCTGACGCAGGAAAACCGCCAGAAGTCCGAGACGCTGGCCACCCAGGACAAGGACCTCCACACGGCTTGGTTCGTCTTCGGCACCAAGGCCGAGCTCAAGGAGCAGAAAATCCTGAAGGACGGCGACGTGCTGAAGACTGGCGACTTCAACAAGGACTACTTCACGCAAATCGACATCCGCGTGGTGAAGGAAATCAAACTCTACAGCAAGAGCGCACAACTGCTCACCACACACCCCGCCGGCTCCTACACGCTGCAGAAGGACCAGAAGGGCGAATACGTCCTGCGCATCACCGATGCCAACAAGTTCTGGAGCATCTCCAAGTATCTCGTCATCCGCGTAAAGTAACCAGCCTTGGGAAGAAAAGACTCGTACAACACATCGCGATCAGCCACCTCCGCCACACGCATGCAGGAGGGACTGGGCAACGCACAGCAGAAATTCTATCACGAAGAGCAAGGACCTGAGACCGCCATCCTGGTGGGACTCATCACGCCCAACCAAAACGAGCGCAAGACTCAGGAATACCTCGACGAACTCGAGTTCCTCGCAACCACAGCCGGAGCCCTCACCGTGCGCCGCTTCACGCAGCGCATGAACGGCCCCAGCAGTGTAACCTATCTCGGAATCGGAAAACTCAAGGAGATACGCGAGTATATCCAAGCCGAGGAAGACGCAGAACGGGAAATCAGCATGGTCATCTTCGACGACGAACTCTCGGCCAAGCAGCTCCGCAACATCGAAGCCGAGCTGAAGGTGAAAATCCTCGACCGCACAAGCCTCATACTCGACATCTTTGCCATGCGCGCCCAGACGGCCAACGCAAAAACACAGGTCGAACTGGCACAATACCGCTACATGCTGCCGCGCCTGCAACGACTCTGGACCCACCTCGAGCGACAGGGCGGCGGCTCCGGCGGCGGGGGCGGAAAAGGCTCCGTGGGACTGCGCGGACCCGGTGAGACCCAGCTCGAGATGGACCGCCGAATCATCCTCAACCGCATGTCACTGCTCAAGCAGCGACTGGCCGAAATCGACCGCCAGAAAACCACACAGCGCGGCAACCGCGGACGCATGATTCGCGTGGCCCTGGTGGGCTACACTAACGTGGGCAAGTCAACCCTGCTCAACCTCCTGGCCAAGAGCGAAGTGTTTGCCGAAAACAAACTCTTTGCCACCCTCGACACCACCGTGCGAAAGGTCATCATCGACAACCTCCCCTTCCTGCTCTCCGACACCGTCGGCTTCATCCGAAAACTGCCCACCGACCTCGTAGACTCCTTCAAGTCCACCCTCGACGAAGTGCGCGAAGCCGACCTACTCGTCCACGTCGTCGACATCTCACACCCCGACTTCGAGGACCAAATCAAGGTGGTCGACAAAACCCTTGCCGACCTGGGATGCGCCGAGAAGCCACAGATGATCATCTTCAACAAGGTCGACGCCTACCAGTGGGTGGAGAAAGACCCCGACGACCTCTCGGAGCCCACCAAGGAGAACATCCCCCTGGCCGACCTCATGAAGACCTGGATGGCCCGACTGCAGGGCGACTGCATCTTCATCTCCGCCCGCGAGCGCACCAACATCGACGAGCTGCGCGACGTGCTATACAAAAAAGTAAGGGAACTCCACGTCCAGAAGTACCCCTACAACGATTTCCTCTTCGCCCACTACGAAGACGACTAACCTCTCCCCAAAATCCCTAAATCACTAAATCCCTAAATCACTAAATCCCTAAATCACTAAATCCCTAAATCACCAAATCCCTAAATCACCAAATCCCTAAATCACCAAATCACCAAATCACCAAATCACCAAATCACCAAATCACTAAATCACTAAATCACTAAATCACCAAATCACTAAATCACTAAATCACCAAATCCCTAAATCACTAAATCACCTCTTCCCCCTAAAAAACTCCTTCATCAGCCGCATACACTCCTCCTCCTTCACTCCGCCCACGACCTCCGTGCGCGGGTGAAGCGCATCGGGAGCAAAGCGCCTGAACCCCCGCTTCTCATCCCCACAGCCATAAACCACACGCCCCACCTGTGACCAGCCCAGGGCACCGGCACACATCACGCACGGCTCCACCGTCACGTATAGCGTACACTCGTTGAGATACTTACCGCCCAGCTCGCCAGCGGCCGCCGTAATGGCCTGCATCTCGGCATGAGCCGTCACGTCCGTCAGCGTCTCCGTTAGGTTATGCGCACGCGCAATCACCCTCCCCCGACACACTACAACGGCCCCAACCGGAACCTCGCCCGCATCAAAAGCCGCGCGCGCCTCCTCCAGCGCCCGCTCCATATAAACCTCGTCTTCCTTCATCTCTCTTCCTTCATTATT
>CALZQV010000055.1 GCA_945828295.1 uncultured Prevotellaceae bacterium
TGCGTCGACGAGGCTCCGTCCATGCGTCGACGAGGCTCCGTCCATGCATCGACGAGGCTCCGTCCATGCATCGACGAGGCCCCGTCCATGCCAAGGCGCGCACGCGCAGGTGCACGCGTAATTCTTTATTTTATTGTAATTACGCCACAGCTGCCTTGCGTGGTTCGACGAAAAACATTATCTTTGTGACGCAAAAACTAAAAAGCCGAAGAATGAAAATCAAGTCCTTAGTCCTGTTGCTGAGCCTGCTCCCCCTGGCGCTTTCGGCCCAGCAGCCCAAACGCGAGTTCCGCGGTGCATGGATTCAGTGTGTCAACAACCAGTGGAAGTCGGTTGGCCGCGACCGTATGCAGCAAACCCTCACCTACCAGCTCGACGAGCTGCAGCGCTCGAACATCAACGTCATCCTCTTCCAGGTGCGCGCCGAGGGCGATGCCCTCTACCAGAGCGACATTGAGCCCTGGAGCCGATTCCTGACGGGCGAGCAGGGCGTGGCACCCTCGCCCCTGTGGGACCCCCTGCAGTGGATGGTCGACGAGTGTCACCGCCGCGGCATGGAACTCCACGCCTGGATTAATCCCTATCGCGCCAAGACGAAGGGCACGCCCGCGCTCACCAGCGCCTACTACCGCCAGCACCCCGACCGCTTCTTCGAGTACGACGGACTGTGGATTTTCGACCCCGGAATCCCCGAGAACAGAGCCTACATCTGCGACGTTGCGCGCGACATCGTCAGCCGCTACGACGTCGACGGGCTCCACATCGACGACTACTTCTATCCCTATCCCGTGGCCGGACTGCCCATCCCCGACGACCGCTCCTACAGCCTCTACGGGCAGGGCATGGACCGCAACGACTGGCGCCGCCAGAACGTCAACCTCTTCATCCGTGACCTCTACTACACCGTCCACGCCACCAAACCCTGGGTGAAGTTCGGCGTATCGCCCTTCGGCATCTATCGCAACCAGAAGAACGACCCCAACGGCAGCCAGACCAACGGACTGCAGAACTACGACGACCTCTACGCCGACGTGCTCGAATGGATAAGACAGGGCTGGGTCGACTACAACATACCGCAGATTTACTGGGAGATTGGCCACAAGGCTGCCGACTACGCCACGCTGGCCCGCTGGTGGGACGCCAACGCCGGCGGCAGGCCCCTCATCATCGGGCAGGACGTCGAGCGCACGGTGAAGTTCCCCGACACCACCAACCCCCAGTCGCATCAGGTCTACCAAAAATACAACCTCCAGCGTGCCCTGCCCAACGTGGTGGGCTCGTGCCAGTGGTATGCCAAGGCCTGTGTCGACAACCCGCAGAACTACACCACCGTGCTCCGCCAGGTCTATCATCCCTATCCCGCCCTCCAGCCCCAAATGCCCTGGATTGACCGCAGGGCGCCGCGCAGGGTGAAGGCCCTGAAGCCCGTGTGGACGAAGGACGGATACATCCTCTTCTGGACAGCCCCCAAGGCCCGCAAGGAGATGGACCGCGCCGTGAGGTATGTGGTTTACCGCTTCGTCAAGGGCCAGCGCGTCAACCTGTCTGACCCCAGCCACATCGTGGCCGTGACCACCGACACCCACCTGCGGCTTCCCTACGACGGCGGCAACCAGAAGTTCGTCTACGCCGTCACGGCGCTCGACCGCCTGCAGAACGAGTCGAAGGCTCGGCGGAAGAAGGTGAGCCTGTGACCCGTCGGCCGCGGATTCAAGTAACTAAGTGTCAAACAGCATAAACATAAGGCAATGAAAAAAGCGAAATACTCGTGGGCGCTGGTGCTGCTCGCAGTGATACTGACAGCGTGCGGCAAGCGCGAAACCAAGGAGGAGGCCTGGACGGCTCCGGAGACCGAGACGGCGATACGCCAGTTGCCCGACCTGAGGCTGACCGACAGCGTGCGCAGCGGCGCTCACCTCTATGTCTACGACATCGAGCGTGTGGCCTCCGACTCGCTTCCCACCGTGCGCGACGACATGGACGACCTCTATCGCGACAACGTCATCCGCCTCGTCCTGAGCCGCGACGGCCAGCGCTACTTCGACCGCAAGTTCACGAAGGATACCTTTGCCGCCAGTCTCGAAAAGAAATTCTACAAAGGAGCCATTCTCGACGGCATTCGCTTCCTGCGTGCTGAGCCGGGAACTGGACTGCTCTTCTCCTTTGCCGTCAGTTTCCCCGACAGCGACATGTCCGTGCCCTTCCTCATGACCATCACCGACGCGGGGGCTTTCTCCTTCGTGAAGGACGAAAACCTCGACCGCGAGGACGACGACCCCGTCTTCTTCGACAACGATGGTGTGTAACTCCCCCTCGTAATGAGCTGAACCCCAATATGTATTAGTATGGTAAAAAAGCTATGACGAAACGTTCTCGGCTAATACGTATGTGACCGTTCCGCTCGACGAGCCAGTGACTATTCCTGCCGAGGGACTCTACGTGGGGACAACACCCAGGCACAGCCCTTTCTTCTTTGGCCGTCAATGATTATTTCATGTTGCGGGCGCGGTAGATGCGATCCTTGGCATCGGCAATCTCCTGGAATTTGAGCTCGGCCGAGCGACGAATGTCTTCGCCAAGCGATGCCACGCGGTCGGGATGGTTCTCGCGAGCCATGCGCTTGTAGGCTTGTCGCACCTCGTCGTCCGTGGCGTCGGGGCTCAGGCCCAGAACGTGATAGGCATCCTCGAGCGACTTGCCGCCCAGGCCCAGCATCTGTTCGCTTGTGCCGCCGTCCAGCCCCATGTTGAGGCACACCTGGCGCAACGCCTCGCGCTCCTCCTGTTGTATGCTGCCGTCGGCCTTGGCAATCTCGCACAGCATGGCAACGAGTTGCAGGCGCTGTTCCGTGGGCATGGCGTAGGCCAGCTGCTGGCATACGGCAATGATTTGGTCGGTCCACCGCTGCGCCCCCATGCGTTTCTTCTCGTCGAAGAGGCGGAGCAGTATTTCCTCGCCCTCTCGCTCGGCATCGGCCGAGAAGTTGATGCGCAGGAAGCGTCTCACGTATTCCATTTCGGAGTGCATCACACGGCCGTCGGCGTGTATGATGTGGGCAACGAGCACCATCAGCGAGAACAGGAAACCGTTGCGCTCGCCCTGTTGCCGCCGTTGCTGGAATGAGTCGAACGAACCGCCTCCCATGCCGGCATCGCCCGGCTGGAAGTAGTTGTCAGAATCAAACACCGAGTCGGCCAGCGCGCCCAGCACAATGCCGGCCAGCATGCCTAACGGGCCACCGCCAAGCAGGCCGAGGAATCCTCCAATCCATTTTCCTATTGCCATGTTTCCTTTGTTTTAAATGTCGCGACAAAGGTACGAATCTTTTTCCCTATTCCCATCGAATAATTAATAATATGTGTTAAATTTGTTTTTCCCCTTATTTCCATTTATCTTTGTGAGGCGATTTGCAACGACACAACTATGAAGGTTTTGTTAATCAACGGAAGTCCACGCGAGCAGGGGAATACCTATACAGCCCTCTGCGAAGTGGCAAAGACGCTCCAGGAGGAAGGAGTGGAAACAGAGATAATAAGCATCGGCAAGAAGGCCGTGCAGGGATGCATAGCCTGTGGCTGCTGCGGACGTGAAGGCAGATGCACCTTCCGCGACGACCTCTACTTCAAGGTCATGCGTTCCATCAAGGACGGCATCGACGGTCTTGTCGTCGGTTCGCCTGTCTATTACGGCGGTCCCAACGGTTCGCTTTGCGCCTTGCTCGACCGTGTGTTCTATGCCCACGGCAAGGACTTGCAGTACAAGCCCGCGGCCAGCGTGGTCGTGTGCCGACGGGGTGGGGCATCGGCCGCCTTCGACCGCCTTAACAAGTACTTCACCATCCTTAACATGCCTGTCGTAAGCAGCCAATATTGGAACATGGTCTACGGCCAGACGCCCGGCCAGGCGGCTCAGGACGAGGAGGGCATGCAGACCATGCGCACGCTGGGCCGCAACATGGCCTGGATGATAAAGCGGCTGGACCTGCAGAAACAAGGCCACCCGGAGCCGGAACCCCAGGTGCGCACCAATTTCATCCGATAGCAAAGCGGCCTCTGGAATCTCCCCAGGGGCCGTTTCTTATGTATCCCGCAACAAGGGCCATCGCCGCGTAGCAAAAGGGGAATCGCCGCCAGCCCGTGCTTCCCCTTTACTCCGAATAACTAAAAATAAGTGTTAAATAATTGCTTTTCCCAAGAAAAAGCCTGAGTTCTCCTTGACATTACTAAAGTATTAGTTTTACCTTTGCCGTGGATAACTAATAGTTTCGTAATATGAAAAAGAAAAGTGAATATACGCTGACGAAGAGCGAGATGCAGGTGATGAATGCCCTATGGTCGGCAGGTAAGGCGCTCGACGTCCACGAGGTTGTTTCGCGCTACGACGAACCGCGGCCGGCCTACACTACGGTGTCGACGTTCCTGAAGATACTTACTACTAAAGGTTTCGTAGATTACAAGAAGGGCGCCGGGAAGCAGTATCTCTATTTTCCGCTCGTATCGCGTGCCCAGTACACCAGTCGCGTGATGAAGGAGGTGAAGGATAGCTTCTTCGGCGGCAGTGCGTCGAAGTTTGTCCAGTTCTTCGTGGAAAACGAGTCGCTTAGCGAGGCCGACATCAAGGAGCTACTCTCCCTAATCCCTAATCCCTAATCTCTAATTCCTATTCCCATGACCATGGAAGCCCTGACACTATATGCCATCAAGAGCAGCATCACGCTGGCCCTGCTCTATCTGCCATACGCCCTGATGCTGAGGAAGGAGACCTTCTTCCGCCTGAACCGCGCCATGCTGCTCGCCATCGTTGCCGTTTCGCTGGTGGTGCCCTGCATCAACGTGCCCGGTCCGCTGCCATCCCAGCATGTGGGAGAACTCATCAGCAATGTGGTAATGCTTCCCACGCTCGTCGTCGGGGCTGAGGCCGAAGCGGTGGCCAAGCCCCAGATAAACTGGGTAGTCCTGATATATATAATAGGTATGCTCGCATGCCTTATATGGAAGCTTGTGGGGTTGGTGCGCCTCATGCGCTTCATCCCTCGCGGATGCCTGTGGACCGACAAGGTGGACGGGGCCACCATCTATTGCCACGTCGGCCAGGTGTCGCCCTTCTCGTGGATGCGGAGCGTGGTCATCGGCAGCTCCCGCCCTGCCTCCCCCAGGGGGGAGGAGATTATCCTTGCCCATGAACTCGCCCACGTACGCATGCGGCATTCGTGGGACACACTTGCCGTCTCGATCGTGGAGGTGCTCCAGTGGTTCAACCCAACGATATGGATGCTTGAGGCATCAATGTATGAAGTACACGAATATGAAGCCGACGACGCCGTACTGCGCAGAGGCATCTCGGCCCGTGATTATCAACTTTTATTAATCGAGAAGGCTGTGGCACGCACGCCATACCCCATGGTTCATGCGTTCCGCCACAGCCAACTCAAAAACCGTATCACTATGATGACAAAGAAGAAATCCCCCCGTTGGGCACGCCTGAAAGTCCTCTACGCAGTGCCCCTGACCCTCGTTGCACTTGGGGCGATGGCCAGTCAGCAAATGAAGAACAACGTGGACCCGCTAACATTCGTCAACAACAAGCGCGTGACAAAGGACATGGCTCAGCAAGTCGACCCGAAGGAGATATCCCACATCGAGGTCCTGCATTCAGAGTCGGCTCAGCAGCTCTTCGGCAAAGAAGCCAAAGAGGGAGCCGTCATGATAACAACAAAACAGGAAAAGACTATCAAGTTCGCGCCCGGCACCCTGCGCCTCGTGGTCGATGGGCAGGAGATGACCGAACAGGAGGCCATAAAAGCCGTCCAAGGCAAAGAGATTAAGAACGAGGTTAAGACTAACTCCGAGGGTGCAACCGAACCCGTTGTTTCGACCGTGGCACCAGATGACAAGATTTACGACAAGCCCGAAGTGCTGCCCGAGTTCCCCGGCGGCATGAACGAAATGTTAGGCTGGTTGAACCGAAACGTCAAATACCCCAAGGAGGCCCTGAAATGGGGTGTGCAAGCCCGAGTCCATGTTGAGTTCGTAGTGGAGAAGGATGGCAGTATCAGCAATGTAAAGGCCATAAAGACAACAGGAACAGACCCAAACGCTGACCCTGCAACCCGAGTAACTGCCTATAAGGATATGACGGAGCAAGAACGCAAGGAAACTGCGGCTCAAGACGAGGGGTTGATGGCTGGAAAGCAAGCCTTACTTGACGAGGCCATGCGTGTGGTGAAGGCTATGCCGAGGTGGACACCCGGCCGCGACAAGGGAAAGCTCGTGCGCACCAAATTCGTCTTGCCCGTTGTGTTCCGCCTCAGTTAGATACTCTGTTTTTCATAACAGATTTTAGTTAGTTGTATAAAAGGCCTTATGTACAAAGTCCCTCGCCACCTGTGACAGGTAGCGAGGGACTCTTATGTGTTGCAAGACGCTTTACTTGAGTTGCTCGTATATTTCGTGCCAGTGGTCGGCAAGGTACTGCATCGAGGGCAGGACAAGGTTGGCGCCAGCCTCGAGCAACACTTCGTCTTTCAGCGGACCGGTGTTGACGGCAATGGTGAAGATGCCGGCGGCACGGGCGGCCTGTATGCCCAGCGGTGCGTTCTCCACGACGATGGCTTCCGACGCATCGATTTTGGCCTTGCGCAACCCCATCAGGTAGGGCTCGGGGTTGGGCTTTCCGTGGCACACGTCGAAGGCCGTTACCATCAGCTCGGGGGCGAATATGCCCGGGAAAGCCGCGTTGACGCGGTCGAGCAGGGCATGGGTGGCGCTGCCAGTGACGATGACGCGGGTTAGGCCCTGTGCCTGCACTTTCCTGAGCAACTCGAGTGCACCGCTCATGGGCAGCGGCTCGGGCAGCGTGTTGAAGAGTGCGCTCTTGGCGTCATAAATCTTTTGCACTTCCTCGTCGGTGGCGTTGCGACCCCAGTGGCGCTGAGCCAGCAGGTTGATGGTGCCGTTTCCCGTGCGCCCTTCGTTCATATACACCTCCTCGGGCTCCATGTGCAGACCAAAGTCGGTCATCGCATGGCTCCAGGCGTAGGCGTGATTCTTCATGCTGTCGAAGAGCACGCCGTCCATATCGAACAGGACGGCGCGGAGCCGTCCTGTCAAGTTCGTATCGTTGGGCATTAGCGTGCGAGGCGAGCCTTGATGGCAGCGGTTTCAGCCTCGTAGCCGGGCTTGCCGAGCAGGGCAAACATGTTTTTCTTGTAGGCCTCGACGCCGGGTTGGTTGAAGGGGTTGACGCCCAGCAGCAGGCCGCTGATGCCGCATCCCTTCTCGAAGAAGTAGATGAGCTGGCCGAGGTTGTACTCGTCCAGGCGCTCCAACTCGATGCGCAGGTTGGGCACACCGCCGTCGACGTGGGCCAGCTTGGTGCCCAGTTCGGCCATTTTGTTCACTTCGTCGACGCGCTTGCCGGCCAGGAAGTTCAGTCCGTCGAGGTTCTCCTCGTCCGAGGGGAAGAGCAGTGTGTGCTCAGGCTTGGCAACAGAGATGACGGTCTCGAAGATGCTGCGCTCGCCGTCCTGTATCCATTGTCCCATGGAGTGGAGGTCGGTGGTCAGGTCGACGGCTGCGGTGAAGATGCCCTTGTGGTCCTTGCCTTCGCTTTCGCCGTAGAGCTGCTTCCACCATTCGCCGATGTAGTGCAGCTTGGGCTGGTAGTTGGCGATGATTTCAATCTTCTTGCCTTCCTGATAGAGGGCGTTACGTACGGCGGCATACTGTGCGGCGGGGTTCTCGTCGAAGGGAGTGCCGGCAGCCGTCTGGCGCTCCATGTCCTGAGCACCCTTGACCAGTGCGGCGATGTCGAATCCGGCAATGGCGATGGGGAGCAGGCCCACGGGGGTGAGCACGGAGAAGCGTCCGCCCACGTTGTCGGGGATGATGAACGACTTGTAGCCTTCCTTGTCGGCGCAGGTGCGGGCAGCGCCACGCTTTGCGTCGGTGATGGCCACGATGACCTTGCGTGCCACATCCTTGCCGCGCTGTTCCTCGCACTGCTTCTTCAGCAGGCGGAAGGCAAGGGCGGTCTCAGTCGTTGTGCCCGACTTGGAGATGTTGATGACGCCAAACTTCTTGTCGCGGAGGTACTCGGTCAGTTCGTAGAGGTAGTCCTCGCCGATGTTGTTGCCGGCAAAGAGCACGTTGGGGTTCTCGCCCTTATTGGTGAGCCACTGGAATGAGTTCTGCAGTGCCTCGATGACAGCGCGAGCGCCCAGATAGGAGCCGCCGATACCGGCCACCACCACGGTGTCGCATTCCTTGCGTAGCAGGTTGGCCGTCTCCTGAATCTCCTGGATGAATGCGGGTGTGATGCTTGTGGGCAGGTGGAGCCATCCGACATAGTCGTTTCCGGGGCACGTTGCCTGTTCCAGTGCCACCTGGGCTTCTTCAACCTTGCCGCGAAGGGCGTTAATCTTCTCTGCACTGATGAGTGCCTGTGTGATGTCGAGTTTCATTGTTTTATGGTTTTGTTAATGTTAATCCGTTCAAAATACGCCCACAAAGGTACAACTTTTTTTTCACTTTTCGATGCTTTCCCTTCTAATTCGTAATACGAGGCGGGCAGGAGCGCTTTTGCGCCTTACCGTCGTCTCGGGCGCGCCAATACGAAAAAGTCAGGCCATCACTTGACTTTTTGCTCACTTATTCGTATCTTTGCCGTCGTAATTATATATTATAGTAAATACATTACAAGCCCGATGAATATATTGGAACTGAGCGAACAGGAAATCGTTCGCAGAAACAACCTTCAGCAATTGCGCGACATGGGCATCGACCCCTATCCCGCCGCTGAATATCCCACCAACGCCTTTTCGACCGAAATTAAGTCAAGTTTTGTTGACCTCCCCACGATGAAAAACGAGGAGGGCGAGGACGTGCCCACGCCTGCAACCGCTGAGAACAGCCGCCACGTGAGCATTGCCGGCCGCATCATGAGCAAACGCATCATGGGCAAGGCCGCCTTTGCCGAACTGCAAGACTCGAAGGGTCGTATACAGGTGTATATCCAGCGCGACGCCATCTGCCCCGGCGAGAATAAGGACCTCTACAACGTGGTCTTCAAGAAATGCCTCGACCTGGGCGACTTCATCGGTGTGCGTGGATACGTCTTCCGCACCCAGACCGGCGAAATCAGCGTACACGTTGAAGAGATGACCGTGCTGGCCAAGTCACTTAAGCCGCTGCCTATCGTGAAGACGGATGCCGAGGGTAACGTATTCGACTCGTTCGACGACCCCGAGCTGCGCTATCGCCAGCGCTACGTCGACCTCATCGTCAACCAAGGCGTGAAGGAAACCTTCCTGAAGCGAGCCACCATCCTGCGCACCCTTCGCCAGATACTGGACGAGGCAGGATACACCGAAGTGGAGACGCCCACCCTGCAGAGCATACCCGGCGGCGCCACGGCACGGCCCTTCATCACGCACTTCAACGCCCTGAACATCGACATGTATATGCGCATCGCCACGGAGCTCTACCTCAAACGACTCATCGTAGGTGGCTTTGAGGGCGTGTACGAAATCGGCAAGAACTTCCGCAACGAGGGCATGGACCGCACCCACAACCCTGAGTTCACCTGCATGGAGCTCTACATCAGCTACAAGGACCTCAACTGGGGCATGACATTCACGGAGAATATGCTTGAGAAGATATGCACCGCCGTCAACGGCAAGCCCGAGGTGGAAATCGACGGCAACGTGATTTCCTTCAAGGCTCCTTTCCGCCGTCTGCCCATCCTCGATGCTATTAAGGAAAAGACGGGTTACGACCTCTATCCCATGACGGAAGACGAGATACGCCAGGTGGCTAAGAAGCTCAACATCGAGGTTGACGACACCATGGGCAAGGGCAAGCTCATCGACGAAATATTCGGCGAGACCTGCGAGGGCACGTTCCTGCAGCCCACCTTCATCACCGACTATCCCGTGGAAATGTCGCCCCTGACCAAGATGCACCGCTCGAAGCCCGGACTCACGGAGCGTTTCGAACTCATGGTGAACGGCAAGGAGTTGGCCAATGCCTATAGCGAGCTCAACGACC
The DNA here is from genome assembly GCA_945828295.1 of uncultured Prevotellaceae bacterium. GTDB lineage: Bacteria > Bacteroidota > Bacteroidia > Bacteroidales > Bacteroidaceae > Physcousia. The sequence continues at coordinate 10,047 of CALZQV010000055.1, forward strand.
CCATCGACCAGGAAGAGCGCTTCCAGGAGCAAATGAAGCTGGCCGACAAGGGCGACGACGAGGCGATGATTATCGACCAGGACTTCCTGCGCGCCCTGCAGTACGGCATGCCCCCGACCTTCGGTATCGGTATCGGCATCGACCGTCTGGTCATGCTCCTCACCGGCAAGTTCCAGATTGGCGAGGTTATGCTCTTCCCCCAGATGAAACCCGAGGTGAAGGCCCCGCGCGACAAGGATGAACTGTTCCTTGAGAAGGGCGTCCCCGCACCGATAATCCCCATCCTGCGCAAGGCAGGCTACAACCTGGTGCAAACCCTTCAGGGCGAGAACCCCGCCAAGCTGCAGCAACAAATCATTGAGATCATTAAGAAGTACAAACTCGACGTTGAACGCCCCGCGCAAGACGAGATACTGAAGTGGACGGAATAGGAAAGATTGCCATAATGGGCGGTGGCTCGTGGGCCACAGCCATAGCCAAGATTATGTTGGAGAGCACCGACGAAATCTGGTGGTACATGCGCCGCGACGACCGCATCGAGGAATTCCGCCGCCTGTCGCACAACCCTGCCTATCTCACCAGCGTGCACTTCGACGTGCAGCGAATCCACTTCTCCAGCGACATCAACGAGGTGGCCAATGCCTGCCAGACTCTCATCTTCGTCACACCCTCGCCCTACATGAAGGGCCACCTAAAGAAACTCAAGGTAAGGCTTCGCGACAAGTTCATCGTGACGGCTATCAAGGGCATCGTACCCGACGAGAACCTTGTTGTCTCGGAATACTTCCACCAAGTCTACGGTGTGCCCGACGAGAATCTTGCCGTGCTGGGCGGACCCAGTCATGCCGAGGAGGTAGCCCTGCGCCGCCTGACCTACCTCACCGTGGGCTGTGCCGACCAGGAAAAGGCTGAAACCTTTGCCGACATGATAGCCAGCGACTACATCAAAACTAAGACCTCGGGCGACGTCTTGGGCATCGAGTATGCCTCGGTGCTGAAGAATGTCTATGCTATTGCTGCCGGCATCTGTAACGGACTCAAGTACGGCGACAACTTCCAGGCCGTGCTGATGACCAATGCCGCACAGGAGATGGAGCGCTTCCTGCGCGCCGTTCACCCCATCGAGCGCAATATCATCGACTCGGTCTACATGGGCGACCTGCTCGTTACGGGCTACTCCAACTTCTCGCGTAACCGTGTCTTCGGAACCATGATTGGCAAGGGCTACTCTGTGAAGTCGGCGCAGGTGGAGATGGAGATGATTGCCGAGGGATACTTCGGAACCAAGTGTATGAAGGATATTAATCGCCACATGCACGTCAACATGCCCATCCTCGATGCCATGTATAACATCCTGTACGAGCGCATAGCGCCCAGCATCGAAATCAAGTTGCTGACCGACTCCTTCCGTTAATCCTAACCGTTAATGCATAAAGACGAATAAGGGCAACCCGCAGTGAGGGTTGCCCTTATTCGTCTTTATGGGTGTGACGTTATTTCTTCTTGGATAATGTGGTGAGCCATTGGGCCGCCAGCGAGGGCCAGACGAGGCCGGCGCCGAACCGCATGCCGTAGCCGTGACCGCCACGAGTGAGGTAGTGCACCTCGATGGGGGCACCGGCCTTATGCATGGCGTCCATGATGACGGGCGTCGACGGACCGCTATACTTCACGTCGTCCTCGGTGCCGAACACAAACATTGGGGGCGTGTTCTTCGTCACGGTAAGCTCAGGCGTCAGCGTGTGGTCTGGACCTTCGTCGAGGTAGGCCGGATAGATGAGTATGGCAAAGTCGGGGCGGCACGAAAGTGTGTCCACTTTGTCCTTCGGGTTGGGGGCGTAGGCAGGTTCTCCCCATCGCGTGGCAGCACGGCAGCTGAGGCTTGCTCCTGCCGAGAAACCAATCACACCCACCTCGGTGGCTCCCTTGCCGCGCACGAGACGGATGGCCCGCTGCACGTCTTGCAGGGCTCCCTGCCGGTTGTTGGGCACGCGGTAGGCCAGAACGTAGGCGTTGTAGCCCAGCGAGGCCAGCCATCGCGCCACTTCCTGTCCCTCCTTCGCGTAGGCCAGCATGGCATATGCGCCGCCCGGGCACACGACAACTGCCTTGCCGTTGCTCTTGGCCGTGTCGGGCGTGAATGCCTCGAGCGTGGGGTTGCTCACGTCGAAGAAGCAAGCTCCGTCGTTGGGGCGCTCCTTCCATACCGATTCCTTCTTTTCGCCATCGCCTGGCAGAGCCTTCGGCCAGATCTCGACGGCCTTATTGATGTATTGTGCCGACATGCTGAGCGCAAATGACTGCACGAATGAAAATATCAGGATAAGTTTTGCTGTGCGTTTCATGATAATTATGTATTAGCTATTGCGGGGGGTAGTCTAATTTTATGGTTTTGTTGAGGAGATAGTTGTCGAGGAGGGTGATGGCGGCCATGGCCTCGACCACGGGTACGGCGCGCGGCAGCACGCAGGCGTCGTGCCGGCCTCGCGGAAGCAGGGTAGTGGCCTCGCCTTCGATGGTCACGGTCTGTTGCTTGCGCAGCAGTGTGGCAACGGGCTTGAAGGCCACGCGGAAGTAGATGTCCTGTCCGTTGCTTATGCCGCCTTGTATGCCTCCGCTGCGGTTGGTGAGTGTGGTTATGCCGCCGTCCTCGTCGGGGATGAAGATGTCGTTCTGCTCCGAGCCGCGCTGGCTTACTCCGGCAAAGCCCGTTCCGTATTCGAAGCCCTTGGCAGCGTTGATGCTGAGCATGGCGTGTGCCAGCTCGGCCTGCAGCTTGCCGAAGGCGGGTTCGCCAAGTCCTGCGGGGCAGCCCTTCACGACACAGGCAATGACGCCGCCGATGGTGTCGCCCTCGGCTTTCACTTCGGAGATGAGGGCGGCCATCTTCTCGGCCGTGGCGCTGTCGGGGCAGCGCACGTCGTTCGTCTCCGTGAGGCTCAGGTCGTAGTCCTCGTAGCTGCCAGCGAGGGCGATGGTGCCCACCTGCTGGGTGAAGGCCTGAATGGTGATTCCCAGTGAGCGGAGAACCAGTTTGGCAAAGGCGCCAGCCACCACGCGACTGATGGTTTCGCGGGCCGACGAGCGGCCGCCGCCGCGATGGTCGCGGATGCCATACTTCTGCCAGTAGGTGAAGTCGGCATGGCTGGGGCGAAACACGTCGCGCAGCTGGTCGTAGTCGTTGCTGTGCTGGTTTTGGTTGCGCACGATGAAGCCGATGGGCTGCCCGGTTGTCAGCCCGTTGAACACTCCGCTCAGCAGCTCCACCGAGTCTGATTCCTTGCGTGCAGTCGTCAGCTTGCTTTGCCCTGGGCGTCGGCGGTTCAGTTCACTCTGGATGAAGTCGAGGTCGACAACGATGCCGGCTGGCATACCGTCGATGATGCCGCCAATGGCTGGTCCGTGGCTTTCGCCGAACGATGTCAGCCGGAATATGTGGCCAAAACTGTTCCTCACGATAATATTTGCTTAAAACCCTAAAGTCTCTCTGTTAGTGGCAGTGGCCGCAACCGCAGTGGTCGCCGTGCTCGTGGTGGTGGTCGTCGCAGCCGCCACAGTCCTCACAGCCGCATCCGCAGCCGCCTTCGCCCGTGAGCATCTTCAGCGTGGAGGTAATCTCCTCCTTCGTAGCCTCGCGGATGTCCGTAACCTCGCCCTCGAAGACAAGCGTCTTGCCGGCCAGGGGGTGGTTCAGGTCGACGGTAACCTCCGTGTCGCCAATCTTGGCAATCAGTCCGTTGAAGCGCTGTCCGTCGGCGTTTTGCAGGGGAACGACGGCACCCTCGTAGATGTATTCCTTGTCCAGGCGGCCGTCGATTTCGAAGGTCGAGCGGGGCACGCTGATGACGCGCTCCTGCTCATATTCGCCATAGGCCTGGGCGGGCGTGAGCTCGAAGTCGAACTTGTCGTCCTTTGCGAGTGGGGTGATTTGTGATTCGAAGTCGTCGAGGGTCATGCCCAGACCACTTACAAACTGGAAGGGCTGCTGGCGAGTGGCTTCTTCAACCAACTGGCGCTCTCCTTCCTTATCCATGGTGTACAGCCGATAGGCAACGGCAACGTACTTGTTAGGTGCTATTTCTGACATAAGCAGTAAATGAGGTTATGAATTATGAATTGTGTGACAAAGATAAGAAATAATTGCGAATTAATCTTTATCTTTGCCGCAGAATCAGCGAAATGGCAAGGAAATGAATCTATTCTGGGCTTCCGTCTTTCTGCTCTTTCCCCTGTTGGCCCTGTCCTATGTGGGGTGGGACGTGTGGGCGCTGCTTCCCTTTTCGTCCGCCTGGAAGAGTGCGGTCCTCGTCGTGGGCCTCTTGTGCTTCCTCCTGTTGTTCTTCGATGTTTCGGGCCGCCTCGACACGCTTCCCTTGCCCCTCGCGCGCCTCGCCGCAAGGCGACCAAGGCAAGCCCCGCCTTGTCCCACCCCTGTCGGACAAGACAAACAATGCATCACCTCGCCCCCGACAATGCATCTCTCTGCTTGTCCCACCATTGTCGGACAAGCGCAACTATACCCCAACTCGGTCTCCATTGTCCGAGAACCGGAGAGATGCAACGCACCGTGGCGTGGTGATTTCTATTCTGAATTCATATAGATTACTTATTTGCTGTGAGAAATTTTTAGAACGTGCTTACTATTGTCTATCTCTATTTTTCCTAATTTCCTAAGTACACTTTGCCCTAATAAAAGTGGTGCTTTCTGATTTCTCACAACAGATGCTCGAATGTTAGTCAGTTTTAAATCTCCGAAATAAACATTCT
>CALZQV010000056.1 GCA_945828295.1 uncultured Prevotellaceae bacterium
TAGCGTACCACGTTCGGGACGTGGGGGTCGGGAGTTCGAGTCTCCTCTATCCGACACCATGAACTAACCACCTATTATGAGTTCATTAAAGGAGCGCACTGCCAAAGGCCTCCTATGGGGCATGGTAAACAACGGCACAACACAAGTGCTGAATGCCGTATTTGGAATCATGCTACTTCGCAGGCTCCTGCCCGAGGACTATGGAAAGATAGCCATGCTGATGGTCTTTGCCACCATAGCCTCAAACATTCAAGACTGTGGATTCCGTGCAGCACTTTGCAACCTCGGCCAGCCCACACACCGAGACTACAACGCCGTATTTTGGTCCAACATCGGCATGAGCGCATTGCTCTACCTCATTCTTTTCCTCTGCTCCCCCCTTATCGCGGCATTCTACGGCGACCCCGACCTGCTTTGGCTCGCGCGCTACCTCTTCCTCGGATTCCTCATTTCCAGCTTAGGCATCGTGCAACGCGCCTACCTCTTCATCCACCTGATGAACAAACAGACGGCCATCATCGGCATCGTCTCTCTCGTGGTCTCTGGAACGACTGGTGTGCTCATGGCCTACAACGGCTTTGCCTACTGGGGGCTGGCCACGCAGCAGGTGCTCTTCACGGCCACGGTCGTCGTGCTCAACTGGTACTGCTCTCCCTGGCGGCCCTCGCTGGACATCGACCTCAAGCCCGCCCGGCAGATGTTCGGCTTCAGCAGCAAACTGCTCCTCCAGAACCTCTTTAACAACCTCAACGCCCACGCATTCGGCGTACTGCTCGGGCGATTCTATGGCGACTACTCGGCAGGCATCTACTCAAACGCCCGCCGCTGGGACGACATGGGCAGCAACACCGTCAACGGCATGGTACAGGATGTGGCGCAGCCCGTGCTGACCCGCGTCCGCGACGACCAAAGCCGCTATCGTCAGGTGTTCCGCAAGATGCTGCGCTTCGTCTCCTTCGTATCCTTCCCGGCCATGTTGGGCATTGGTCTCATCGCCCACGAATTCCTGTTCCTCGTGGCCGGCGAAAAATGGATGGCCAGCGCCACCCTGCTAAGCATGCTCGCCATCTATGGCGCCTTTGTCCCCATCACCACCCTCTATAGTAACCTGACCATCAGCCAGGGCCGTTCCGACATCAACCTGTGGAACACCGTTGTCCTGTGCGTCCTTGTGTGGATTGGCCTCATCGCCCTCCACCCCTACGGACTGAAAGTGATGGTTATCTTTTTCATCATCATCAACGTGCTCTGGCTCTTCGTGTGGCAAGGCTTTGCCAACCGGCTTGTCGGCCTGAGCCTGTGGGAAGCGCTGCGCGACGTTGTGCCCTTCTTCCTCTTCGCCACACTGGTGATGGCCGCAACATGGTGGCTGACACGCAACATCGCCTCCGACTGGCTGCGCCTCGTAGCCAAGATTGTGATTGCCGTGCTGCTCTATGCTGGCATCATGTGGCTGAGCGGTGCAAAGATAATGCGCGAAAGCGTCGACTACATTCTTCATCGCAACCATGAATAACGGAGCAAAAAGAATGGAGTGGCTCGACGCCCTGCGCGGACTCACGATGATTCTCGTCGTAGCTTACCACGTGGCCCAGATGTCGTTCGGCATCAGCGAGAAGACCAGTTCCTCGCTCCCGTTTCTCGTGCTCTTCCGCATGCCGCTGTTCTTCTTCGTCAGCGGATTCCTGGCCTACAAAGCCGACTTCCTGTGGAACTGGACCAACGCACTGGATCTCACCTGGAAGAAGGTAAAGATTCAGGTCCTGCCGGCTCTCGTCTTCCTCTGCGTCTTCATCATTCTGCGCAAGCCCCACTTCTGGGAGGCCATGGAATATGCCATGAAGAGTCCCACGAAATGCGGATATTGGTTCACATGGGTTCTTCTCCACATGTTTGTCCTCTACTATCTGGCCTGCATGGTTCAGCGCCACGTCCGCCGCTATCCCCACGCCATCATCTGGTTCCTCTGGGTTGCCAGCATCCTCGTCTACGAGTCGCTCTACCTGCCGGGCATCACATTCTGGCGCGACGAATTCTTCCGCTACAGCAGCCTCATCAAGACGATGAACTTCCTGCACTTCTTCCTCTTTGGCAATCTGGTCCACCGCTACTGGAAGGAAATGCAAAAAGTGATGGATTCATCGTGGTTTTTTCCAATTCTTATCACAATAAGTTTCATTTCCTGTGCCGACATTTTCCGTTGGCATACGATGAAGTTCGAATGGACTAACCTGCCACGCACCATCGCCATGTACGCCCTACTTTCGATGGTCGTCGTCATATTCCGCTACTACCAGTCGGCCTTCACCAAGGACCGTCCCATCGGACGAGCCCTGCAATACATCGGCGTCAGAACACTCGACGTGTACCTGCTACACTTCATCCTGCTGCCCAAAATGCCGCAAGTGGGCATTTGGTTCAACGCCAACCGTCCTAACTTCGTTCTCGAGGTCGTATGCAGTTTCTCCGTCGCCCTCGTCGTCATCGCCTTCTGCCTGATGGCGAGCCAGGTGCTTCGCATCAGTCCCCTGTTCCGTCAATACTTATTCGGTCGCAAATGAACATAGCCTACCTCATCTCTGCCCACACCGATGCGCCCCAGTTGGCACGTCTCATCGAGGCATTGCATCCCGATGCCGAGTTCTTCATCCACATCGACAAGAAGAGCGACATCCGCCAGTTCAAGGAAACCATACACGCAGAAAACGTCCATTTCATCGAGAATCGTATCGATGTGCGCTGGGGCACGTTGATTCAAGTAGAGTACCAGATGGAGCTCATGAAGGCTGCCACCGCGCACCCGCGCCACTTCGATCGCATATTCTTCCTTTCCGGTATGGACTACCCCTTGTGGAGCAACGAGCACATCAGCCAGTGGCTATCGACCCTCGGCGACAAGGAAATCCTGCAGGGCATCTGCATGAACACACCGTACATTCAAGGGCAACAGCGCCGTCTTTATTCCCACAGCCGGCCTCTCTTCCGCCTGTTCAGCAACAAGTGGAATCAGCGCCTGAGCATTCTGTGCCGCAAGGCGCTCGCCGCCATCGGCTATCGCAAACCGCTATGTTTCAAGGTCGAGGGCGCAAAATGGGACCTCTATAAGGGCTCTTCCTGGTGGTGCATCAGCGAGGAGCTGGCCAAACACGTGCTGGACACCTATCTCCAACACCCCGAAATTCGCCAATACTTCCGCGACAGTTTCGGACAGGACGAGACACTCATCCAGACGATAGCCTTCAACAGTCCCGAATGGGCGTCACGCTGCATACTTACCGAGGGGGCATATCCCGGACTGGACGCCCTGACCCCACTCCACTACATCGTATACGAACCCGTCATTCAGGTTATGAAAGCCGACGACCTGCCTGCCCTGATGGCAAGCGGCAAGATGTTTGCCCGCAAGTTCCAATCGGGGAAGAGCGAGAAGGTGATTGAGAAAATCAATGCGCTGAGAACATCATGACATGCGCCCGGCACGCCGACATTCCCTAACCTGAGACAAGGTGAGACGCTGATTCAAGTCCGTGAAGTAATGAGGATGCGACACACGTTTCTCGACAGGCGGCAGTTGCATGTAATCGCCATACAGCAGGCGTAAATAGGCATCGTAGTCACGCGGAACCGTAACGGTCGTCGTTTCGAAGGGCAGTTCCACGACATCGCGGAACCATTCGGAACGGAAGATGCGCCCCTCCCACTGCGTTACGCAGACACACTTTTCTCCCACTTGCCCCACATAGCCTTGCTGGAACTGGAGAAAGTCACGCAGATACTTTTCCGGGCAACGACGGCGCCATAGATTCAGGGCGCGCAGTCCCAGCCCGTGCACATCGAAGTGCGCCAGGCACGACAGCCACGACCCCAGCGTGTAGTGGCGAAGGGCATTAATGTACTTGTCGAAATAATAATGACTGCGGTATTGACGTGTCGTTATGACATCATCCGGTTCGTCAAACTCATCAAGGGGGAAAATGTCGATGTAGACACCCATTACCAGCGGAAGCTCCTCAAATTCCCATATCGTGCTTGAGCGGTCCGAGATTTTGGCGAAGGGCATGTAGTAGCCTTTATCTGCCACGGATATAACATCATAGCCCTCGGCCTGCAACTCAGGTCCCATGGCGAGCAGGCGATCGTAGTCGGCACGAGGCATGTAGACGTCGATATCGTCGTCCCAAGGGATAAACCCTTTGTGGCGCACAGCACCTAACACCGTGCCCCCACACGCAACATATCGTAAATTGTGACGTTGAAAGAAATCCTTAGCAAAGACGAATGTCGACAGAAGTTTCTGCTTTAGCTTGCGGTCTGCGCTCTCCATGCCTAAAGACTTAATCAAACATATTGAGGAACAACTCGGCGCACCACAGCTGCCACTTCTGGTTTCCCGTCAGCTTGTCCATGGGGATGTCCTTGCGGAATTCGCTGCGCGTGGGGCCGGCCCAATCCTTGAAGATTGCGTCGACGGGGCGCGGCATGGGAATCTTGAAGGGAATTTCCAACTCGGGATATTTCAAAGCATAAAGGCCACGCACCAAATACTTCGGCTCGCCGTTTCTGACGCGCTGCATGTCAAGAGGTTCGGCCATCACAAGGCGCACGTAGGGGTCATAATATGGCAAACCGGCCGCCGCGAATGCATTAAGGTAGGAGCTCGAACTTTCTATCGAGAAGACCTCGTCCATAAAACGCATATAGTCTATACTGTTCTCTCCTGTGCGGTACTGTTCGTACAGGGCTGACTGGCTCACCGGATTAGCGAGCACCAGGCTTGGCTCGAGGAACGTGTAGCGAGCAGCAAACCCATCGAACGTCCATTGCGGACTAATCAGCTTGTCCATACCGCCAAATATCAAGTCGGCACTCTCGCCCACAAGAATCATCTCCACGCCATCCTTCTTGGCCTGTATGGCGGCCTTGTAGATTTGGGGCTCGATGGAATGGACGGGAGCAGCCTTTGCCGCCATGACAATGGGTGCGAAGTGCTGATAGTCGTTGAATGTGATGTTCACGAGATGGTGGTGCAGCCCGAACTTCTCGCAATACTTTCGTGCCCGCTCTACGTCGGCATCGAATACGCCGACTTCCGACGTGAAAGTGTAAGCATGACTGCCGGGACGGAGATATGCAGCCAGGTTTGCACTATCCATTCCACCGGAAAGCAATATGCCGATATTGCTGTATTGGCGGTATAGGTCATCTATCTGGCGCTGTATTTCGCAGTCGATGTCCTGTGATGTCTTTACGGGGATACGATCCTCGTCGGCTATGGGTTGAAAGTTGTGGTGATGAAAGCCACGATAGAAATCCATATCATCCTTCCATATATAGCGAAAGGCGATGTATGAGCTCAAACAAAAGTCTTTATCTACAGCCATGATTGTTCTATTTATGTGGGTGGAACAGATTACTTGTCTCTCACTGCTGTCAATGCCTCGGTTATCTTCGTTGACGATACGCCGTGGGTATACGGGAAGTAGACAATGCGGATGCCAGCCTCTGCAAATTTACGCTCATATTCCTGCCACTTTTCTGTCCCATACCAGTCGTCGCCAACAAACAGAATGGTTGCCCCCAACTTCTTACACATCGTCAGTTTGTCCATGTCGTACTGAGGAACTGCCGCGTCTACACACTTTATATTGCGGATTATCTCGATGCGGTCGGAGAAAGGTATCATGGGGTTCTTTCCCTTGTATGTCACCAACTCGTCGACGGTTACGCCAACGATGAGTTTGTCACAAAGTCCTTTTGCATTCTTCAAAAGCGTGAGGTGCCCGATATGAAACAAATCAAACACACCTGCAGTGTAACCAATAACCATATCTTTGATTTTTTATTTAATCTGACCAAAACATATTCATCCATTATTCTTGGGCCACCTGCCACTGAGCCAAGGCACGCGCTCGATGTAGGGAACAAGCCAGGCACAGATGAGGAAGATAACGGGCAACAGTATCAACACATCGTCGTATCGGCCATAGATGCTGCGCCCGAAGCACAAGTGCATAAACTTATAATAGTATAGCATGGGATAGTGACTGACAAAGAACACCATCGAGTGCTGGCCAATGAAATTAATACAAGGCACACGTGGTAAATCAATGGCTATCAGGAGGCCCGACAGGCCACACAAGATGGTTGTGGTGTTGACGACGGTAATGAATGGATTTCCCGTAAACTTATTGCTCGACATCGTGTACGAGCAATCGTGGAACACGACATTACCTATGACAAACAGCAGAATGAGGAGGAACGAAAGTCTGACTGCCGTATCCCGGCTCCAACGTCCCATCAGTCGGCTCCACTCGCGGCCCAGTTCAAAGAAGAAGATTCCCATGAACACATTACTCAGACTCAGGAACAAGGGATTGCCCAGAGTAAAAAGCCAATAGCCGATGAAAGGGAAGAGGAAATAGAGACAGGAACTATAGTGCTGAACCATGGGCGAGGCACTCCTGAAGAGACGATGGCGCCCTTTTTCGAGAAAGTGGATAGCAATGTAGGCAGCAAAGAAGCTAACCAGGAACCATGTAGGATTGTTACCATAAAAGCTGCCGTTCATCCAGATATGCGACCATTCGAGGGGCTCGATAGGATGGTGGTAACGGTCGATGAGGAAAGGCAGGAAGGAAAAATAGATGGCCCCGCCTATGAGTCCGGTCGTCAAGTAAGGAATGAAGAGGCGCTTAGTCTTATCTATGCAATATTGGCGACTGGGCCCGAGAACGCTCTTATTGAAATAACCCGCCTTGAAGAAAAAGAAGGACATGAAATAATATGTCCACTGCATAATCTCACGCCACCATTCATCGTCGGCGTGGCCACACATAGCCATCACGTGCAGACTAACCATCCTGACAATGCAGATGCCACACAAAAAGTCGAAAGCGTGGTTGCGAGGTTTCATGTCTGCAAAATTACTAAATATTTATTAATCGTCAATTGCCAATTATCAATTATTTCTTATCTTTGTCGCATGAAGTTAGCACCCGTAGCACTTTTCGTATTTAACCGAGCCGACAACACTCGAAAAACGCTCGAGGCATTAGCGCGCAATACGCTTGCCCTTGATACAACGGTATACGTATTCAGCGACGGGGGTAAGGACGAGGCCACGTGGGCCTTGGTGCGACAAGTCAGGGCCATTGTGCGAGAGTTCTCAGGAAGTTTTGCTTCACTCCGATTGGTGGAGCGTCCTGTGAACTATTATCTCGAACGCAACATCACAGAAGGCATTGCCGAGGTTTTCGAACAGCACGACCGCATTATTGTTCTCGAGGACGACATCGTAACCTCACCGCACTATCTGCAGTATATGAATGATGCCTTCAATCTTTACCGCGACGTTCCTCGTGTCATGCACATTGCGGGCTTCACCAATCTCGCCCTGCCCGACGTACCCTTTTATTTCACGCCACACATGAGCGGATGGGGCTGGGGAACATGGAAAGACCGATGGAATGGTCACTTTTTGCACTTCGAGACTCGCCAACAGGCGCTGCAGGGGCTTACGGAAGCCGACCTTGACCACATTCAATATGGTGGAGTCTTCCCCTGCCTGAAGAGCCTCGACAAGCGGCCCATTCCCTGGGACATCTGCTGGGAATTGGCCATCTACCGTGCCGGAGGACTTTGTCTCACGCCTGGACGTACCATGGTGCGCAACATTGGCCTCAACCAGGGTACCCATTTCCGATCCTTCAGTCTGCTGCAATGGTATGAGTTTGACCGCGAACCCAGCCAAGAGCCATTGCCCCTAACACGTATAGAGCATCCAGAAAAGAACGAATCCATCGAACAATTGTTTGCCCAAGCCATCACGGACTGGGGCATACGCTACACGCTATTAGGGCGCATCATACGCTACTTTTACAAACGATTATGCAAACAACACACGAAATGAACGAAGAACGCGAGGTTTGGCTTGACTGGATGCGCGTTGCAGCCTGCTTTATGGTAATGGTTGTACATTCCACCGAGCCATTCTATTTGGGTGGAGAAGGTTCACTCATACTCACAGAGGCAGATGCCTGGTGGGTGGCATTCTTCGATTGCGTGGTGCGCGCCTGCGTGCCTCTTTTTATAGTAGTTTCAAGCTACCTGCAGTTCCCCACCCACTACCCCACAGGTCAATTCCTGCGCCGGAGGGCTGTGCGCGTTCTCATTCCGTTCGCCTTTTGGAGCCTCGTTTACGCTTTAGCATGGGGCGAGCCCACGACCAACCTAAAGGGACTGCTGCTCAATTTTAACTATGCCGCCGGCCATCTGTGGTTCGTCTACATGCTTGTGGGACTCTACCTGCTCATCCCCATGCTTTCACCTTGGGCCGAGCGCATTGGGAAGCGCGAACTACAGTTCTACCTTCTCTTGTGTTTCCTCACCACAATCATCCCCTTCGTTCGGGCTTGGGCTGAACCCAATCCGCCAGTCATCTACGGGCCACTGGGAATCCCCAATCCGGCCCGCTATCCATTGTGGGGCGAAGCCAGTTGGAACGCCTACGGCGTATTTTACTATCTGAGCGGATTTATTGGATACATGCTTCTCGGACTTTACCTGCGTCGCTTTGCCCCCTTGCAGTCATGGCTACGCACGCTGCCAACCGCGCTGGGCTGTTGGCTGGTTGGATTCGGCATTTGTTTTGCGGGATTTCTTGTGTTGGTATATGCCGATTCACAAGGCCACTTCCCCATTGAGGGGCCAACGGGCTTAGCGGCAGTGTGGGAAACCACATGGATTAACGATACGATGGGCGTGTTCCTGATGGCCGTGGGCTGGGTGCTAATATTCCGTAAAATCAATAGAGATGGGCGATTCTATCGCCACGTGCTGCTCCCCATATCCAAAGCCAGCTACGGCATGTATCTTTGCCACATGATAGTGCTCGCAAGCGTCAGCAGCCATCTGCGCACCGCGCTGGGCACAGGAGTGGATGGGTGCCTGGGACTGTGGACCACCCCTGTTGAGATTCTTCTGACGGCTCTCATCTCCTTTGCAGGAACTGCCGTCATCTGTGTAGTCCTGCAACGCATCCCTCGGCTCGGGAAATACCTTATAGGATAGGCGGGGCATAGTCGAATCACTAAGTATCACAATACATATATGCGCGTACTCATAGTCAACACGACGGAACGAACAGGTGGAGCTGCCATTGCAGCCAAACGCTTGGCTAAGGCCCTGCGTCAGGAAGGTGTGGAGGTTACGACAGCCACGCGCCAGCGTCGCCTTCCTTTCTATCTCGAGCGACTGCGCATTTTTCTGGCCAACAGGTGCAAGAAACGCAACCTGTGGCAAGTAGACATTGCCAACCTGGGCGAGGACATCACACGGCGTCCCGAGTTCCGTGCGGCCGATGTCATCCATCTCCACTGGATAAACCAAGGATTTCTGTCACTCGGGGACATCAGCAAGATTTTGCAAAGCGGGAAACGAATCATCTGGACACTCCACGACCAATGGCCTTATACAGGCATCTGCCATTACGCCGGGGCGTGTGACCGCTACACAACCCATTGCCATCACTGTCCCCAACTGCTACATCCTGCCGAACACGACCTTGCCGACTGCACCTTCAGGCAGAAACAGCAGGTCTACCATTCTGCAAACATCACCTTCGTGGGATGTAGCCAATGGATTGCTCAAGAGGCACGCAAAAGCGCCCTGACACAAGGACAACGCATCGTGGCCATCCCCAACGCAATCGACCACGGCATATTTCGCCCTACGGACAAGGGCGAGGCGCGACGTCACTTCGCACTGCCTCAAGATAAACCCATCGTCATTTTCATCTGCCAACGAATAAGTGACGAACGAAAGGGCATGCGCTACCTTGAGGAAGCCATGCAGCAGTTGCCTGACGTGCGTGTCGTCCGTGTCGGCAAGGGCGGCGACTTTGAAATACATGACGAACGAGAGATGGCCTTAATGTATGCTGGCGCAGACGTTTTTGTCACGCCCTCGCTTGAGGACAACCTGCCCAATACCATCGTTGAAGCCATGTCGTGTGGCACAGCTTGCGTGGGTTTCCATGTGGGAGGTATCCCTGAGATGATTCACCACCTTCAGGATGGTTACGTGGCGCGCTATCGGGATGCCGACGACTTGGCAAAAGGAATCCAATATGTCCTCAGTCATCCGGAATTAGGCGCCGCAGCAGCCCAGTATGCCGCAACCACATACGACGAACACCGCATCGCACAGCTCTATATAGAAGAATATGAAAGATAATCCACTGATAAGTATCATCACCGTTACATACAACGCTGAGCTCACCATCGAGCGCACGCTGCAAAGCGTGGAGTCACAGAGCTATCCGCGCATTGAGCACCTTATCATCGATGGTTGCAGCACCGACCACACCATGAGCCACGTACAGCGCTACGTGGAGCGTAACGGAGAAAATAAACACCTCATTCGAGTGTTGCGCGAGCCCGACAAGGGGCTCTACGATGCTATGAACAAAGGCATACAACAAGCCACAGGCTACTATCTGGTGTTCCTGAATGCCGGCGACAAACTGCATGAGCCGACAAGCATAGAGCAAATAGTGGAACAAACGCGATGGCAACGCAACCAAGTCAACTACGCCGTAATCTATGGCGAGACAGACCTCGTGGATAATGAGGGACATTTCCTGCGCCACCGCCGGCTGCAGGTTCCCGAACATCTGACCGCAAAGTCCTTTCTCCAGGGCATGTTGGTCTGCCACCAGAGTTTCTACGTGCGCACCGACATTGCCCGTACCGAGCTCTATGACCTCCGTTACCGCTACTCGGCCGACTACGACTGGTGCATCCGTATCATGAAACGAGCCGAACGCCGTCGTCTGCGCTTCCTCAACACCCACCTCATCCTCACCGACTACCTGAGCGAAGGACTCACGACCAAGAACCATCGCCGTTCCCTCTTGGAACGTCTCCGCCTTATGGGGCGCCACTATGGCTGGCCTCGAGCCATCCTTCAACATCTCTGGTTTGTCATCAGGGCAATAATAAAGCGGTAAGCACCTAAGTGCCTACCGCTTCTTTTTATGCATTCAAGAGTATTTAAAACTTATAGATGACGCCCGTGGTGATGCCAATGGAGCCAAAACCAAACGCAGGACACCAATTGCCTCCTACATGCTCTGCTCCAAACAGGCCAGCATCGCCATATACCTGCCAGCGGTCGTTGACCTTAAAACGTACCGATGGAGTGAAACCCACCTGGGCAACATAATCATCACTGCCAAAGAGGAACTCGGCACGCCCCTTCACGTCGACGAATACTTTGTCGTTATTCCAGCAATTAAAGCGGCCATATGGCTCAGCATAAAAATATACATCACTAGACACCATCGAAAAACCAAGGCCGAAGCCCACAGCCCAACGATCGTTGAACTCATAGCCAGCCTGCGGGTGCAAGGCAAACTGGAAGTTATCTTTAAGGTAACCAAAGTTAGCACCGCCGCCCACGAACCACTGTGCATTCATCTTCACGCTCATGCTGACCATAACCAACATCATCAAAACAATTTTCTTCATCTTTTCTTCATCATTTATTGGTTAAACATTAAAATTACTTCACTCCTTTTTGCGCACCTTAACGCCCTGCCATACGAGCATCCCTACGAACAGAAGTGCAAGCAGGCCAAGGGCCGAATAGGCAATAGTCTCAGTGACCTGCTCCGAACGGGGCTTAAAGGTGAGCACGACGTGGTGTTTGCCACCATCGACACGAATGGCACGAAGCACATAGTTCACGCGTCCGATTTCGACGGGCTGCCCATCGACGGTACAGGTCCAGCCGGGATAATAGATTTCGCTGAATACCAGCACACCGCCGTTGCGACTCTCTACGTCGTACTGCAGTTCGTTGGCCTCATAGTTGGTGAGTGTGGCGATGGCCGTCGTATCTTTCTGCGCGCTGCCAAGAATATCCTCAAACCTATTGTCGGCAACTGCCACGTGCTTGGTGTCAAGGTTTCTCAGCCCTGCCAGCTCGGTGTCGGCATCCCCAACATAGCGCAACTCGTCGACGAACCATGCATTACCGTTGGCATGGGGATTCTCCACCTGCACCTTCCCACCATCCTGCAGGGGCAGTATCATGTGCTGCATGTTCAGCATATTAAGAACGGGGAAAAGGCTATCGCCATTCACCTCGTCGATGTGCGAAGCAGCCTGCCAAGCCTGCGGAATCTCATTTTGGATGTGAGTCTCGATGAGTTCCTGGTAACGGCGCAATTTGGCAGCATGATAGCCACCTATCGACTTGTGATAATAGCTCGTTGTATTATCATTAAAGGTGCTGACAGTCAGGTTTAGCACACGATAGTATTTGTCTGAGTCTTGCAGAATTTCCTTGTCTACCTCAGTCAATGGGAAGGCAACGTCTGTAGTGCGTGGGCGCACAAAGTCCTTGTCGCTCAGGTAGCGTTTGTTCACGCTCCACATGTCGACCAGACACAACAAGGCAAGACACGCAACCATAGGAACTTCCTTCAACTTGTGGTAGCGGTAGAGCATCAAGAGTGCAAAGCCAACGAGGATAATTATACACGAGCGCATGGCGTCGGCCGTAAAGACAGCCCGGCGCATGTCGGAAAGATTATTTATGACATCTCCGACAGGCCATCCGTACTCGCCTAATCCTTGTATGGCCTGCATTTCGCTCGTAGAGATATAGTTCCCGAAGAACAAGTCGGGCAAGAGCCAGAAGAGGATACAAACGCCAGCCGTGAGGCCTAATGCTAATTGATATTTGGACATTGGCAGCCGTCCGTCAGCCTTTGCTTCTGTTTCTACAATCTCTTTCAGTGCCAACATAGCCAGAAGCGGAATGGCGAACTCTGCTATTACGAGGATAGAGGCTACAGTACGGAACTTATCGTACATCGGCACGTAATCAAGGAAGAAATCGGTAAAGGGCATAAAGTTCTTGCCCCATGAAAGCAGGATACTCAGTATCGTTGCCACCAAAAGAGCCCATTTCATCGGGCCTTTTACAATGAACAAACCCAGCACGAAAAGGAACATGACGAAGGCACCGACATAGACAGGGCCGCTCGTGCCAGGCTGCTCACCCCAGTACTGGCCAAGTTGCTGATAGAGGGGACGGTACTCGTTCTTGGCTTTGGACATGGCGGTCTCACTCTGCGAGATAGGCACCGAGGCACCGCCCTTCGTATTGGGCACCAGCAAGGTCCATGTCTCCCCGATGCCATAGCTCCATGCCGTTATGTAGGAGCGCTCCAGCCCGCCGTCCGTTTGGTCGGCCGCATCCTTTGTCTTCTGTGTCAGCTCGCTTTTGCCGCGCATCGTCTCCTTGCTGTACTCATAGGTGTGGTAGAGGTTGGAGACATTGACACACAAGCCCAACAAACCACCGACGAGGGCAGACAGGCTGCCTTTCAGCCAGCCTTTCATCTGCTTCTTGCATATCGCATCCACCAGATAGGCTATTGCCATCAGCAACATCACCGACAGGAAGTAATAGGACATCTGCAAGTGATTAGAGAAGACCTGCAGGGCCGTGAAGATACCCGTTACGGCAATACCTCCCACATACTTACCTCTGTAGCAAAGCACCACACCGGCTATTGTGGGCGGGATGAAGCACAGAGTGAGCAGTTTCCAGATGTGGCCGGCGGCTATAATAATAAAGTAATAGCTGGAGAAGGCCCACAATATCGCTCCGAGGGCAGCTATCCACTGACGGAAATCAAAGGCGCGCAGCAGTATATAAAAGCCCAGAAGCATCATGAACACATAGCCAGCCACCGTGGGTAGTCCCAACTGATAGACAGTCTCGAGGGTAGAAAGCATATCGGTGCTGTCGTACGAGGGTGACATCTGATATGTGGGCATACCCGAGAAGAGTGAATTTGTCCAGCGTGTGCGCTCGCCATGGTGTGACGCGCGATACTCATTGAGCTCAACATTCGACCCTACGGCAGCATCGTGGTCCGTACCAGTCAGCACTAAGCCGTCAACGATTGGATTCCAGAAATAAGCAACGCTGATGAGCGCAAACAAAGCCACCATCAGCACGTCGGGGAGTAATTTCTTAAGGTTCATAATACACTCTCTTTTATTAATAACGAAAAAAGCCGCAACTGATTGTTGCAGCTTTATTTCCTCCAATGTGGCTGCGATGCTTACTTACGCAGACCCAGAGCCTTCACAATTGCACGATAGCGGTTGATGTCGCGAGCCTTCAGGTAGTTGAGCAGCGAACGACGCTTACCTACCAAACCCGTAAGAGCACGTTCTGTGCTGTGATCCTTACGGTTCTGCTTCATGTGCTCCGTCAGGTGCTTGATGCGATAGGTGAACAATGCGATCTGGCTCTCTGCGCTACCTGTGTTAGTTGCGCCGCCACCAAACTCTGTGAAGAGTTCTGTCTTCTTGGCTGAATCTAAATACATAGTAATTAATAATTTGTATTAAACTTGTTTGTCGAACAGCAACCACTCGTCGGCACTGTTTCGCAAATGCGGATGCAAAGTTAGTGTAATTTGAGTGAATAACCAAATTTTATTTGAGTTTTTCGCTCTGCCACAGTTGCATAGCACGTTCGATTGTGGGTGCCATGTCATAGTAGCGGTATTCGGCAAGTCGACCGGCAAAGATAACATCTTGCTCCTGGGCAGGCGGCGGATGATGAAGGCTGGCAATTCGGTGCAC
>CALZQV010000057.1 GCA_945828295.1 uncultured Prevotellaceae bacterium
CGCTTTCGAGGGCTTCGATGCTTGTGGTCTCGCCGTTGCCGAAGTCCAGAACGAAGTTCTTGACGCCGTTTGTGGTGACAACTGTGAAGTAGCCACGATAAGCCTTCACGGTGACGTCGCTGGTCACCTGGTACAGCGTGTTGCTGCTTACGACGTAAGCGTTTTCGTTATCTGCGGCGGTGAGCACAACGGGGCTGAACCTACCAACGAAGGTAACGGTTGAGCTGGCATCGCTCTTCTCGGTGTTCTTGACGGTGGTCTTGGGGTCGAGAGCCTTGTCGGTAACGCTCAGTGTGGCGTTCTTGGCCTTCACGAGGTAGGGAGTGCCGGCGGCAATGGCATCGGTGGCCTTGAACTTGAGGCTCTGGCCATCCACGTTGTTCAGCTCGTAAACCTCTTCAAATGCATCAGCGGTCTCTTTGGCAGTCAGATCAAACGGCAGCACCATCGTGCTGCGCTTCTCCGTGCTGAATTCACGGTCGAGTGCTACCGTGGGATATGTGCCAGCAGCAAACTTCGGAGTTGAACCGTCCTCGGCAAATGTCAGCGTCTGAGAATCGGCCTTATACAACGTGACATCTGTAAACGCTGAGTTTCCGCTAGGTATCATAGACAACTTGTGATTTCCCCCATTACCTGTAACAAAGATTATCGTGTAGGTATTCCAGCAACCAGCGGTCTGAGGACCATTGTTAGATTTACCGCAAGTCTGCTGTGGGAGAACAGCCCCCTCATCATCAGTTACCTTCACATAGAAGTTGTTGTTTGATCCATTCCAACCTGCATGCTTGAAACTCAGTTCGTAAATAGTATGGGCATTGAGAGGTAATTCATAGCCGCTCTGCTCACCATAAACGAAAGTACCGTCCCATGTAAACATGGCCTTGCCTCCTGTGGTCTCAGCGAGTGCAGGGAAGGTGCCATTCACGTCATTCTCAATTACCTGACGGATATTGCCGTTAGGTGTCCAGCCTGGAATGTCGAGGTCCGAACCAGAGGTTTCGTTAGCCGTAGAAAGGGCAAAGTTACCATTGTATATAGCATTCACCTCACTATCGTTTACAGTCCAACTTGCTGCATTTAATTCGGTGGTAAGGGTTTGAATCTCCTCCTGAACGTTATTTGCCGACTGATTGATTGCCTTTGCTTCAGCTAACTTAGTAAGGGCTTCTACATTATTGTACGGAGCATACTCGCCCTTGTCGAAGCCCAAGGTCTTTGCTTCTGCGGTTCTGATAGCGGTGTTCAGGTCTGCATAATCTTCTGCAGTAGCGAGTGTGGCATCCAGTTTTACAAGGCGGAAGTCGCCGAATGACAACCAGTTGTTGCTTGCACCTGTTTCAAGGTTCATACCAATTGTAACTTCGCCTGCCGTTGCAACTTCAAACTCAACACTAAAGTCGTTCCAACCACGACCAAACACGCCACCCGCATTATTAATAGGCGTAATGTCGGTATGTTCAGTTCCTGCGGTTACCTGATATGTAGTTGTCCCATTACCACGAGCCTTCACTGTCAGCAAATACTTTCCTACAGCTAAGTTTACATTCTGTGTAACAGTTGAAGCAAAGGTAGTACCCCAGCTATTGGTATCAAAGTAACCGGTAGCAGTAGAACCGTTTGAATTAGTATAGGGCTGGTTTGACATAGTGCGAAGTTTGCAATCGCCTGTTGTATTGTTTACGTCCCATCCTGAAATATTAGTTGGATTCGTATAGTTTGTCAATAGATTGGTTTTGTTAACAGCAACTGCAACACCCTCTGCCAAAGCATGGCTTTCGTAGTAGGCACGCAGGGCCGTGGTGATGGCAGCTGTTTTGGTAGCAGCATCCGCTGACGAAGTTGCGGTGGCAGCTTTTGCGTTTGTCAATGCGGTAAGCTTTGCCTCTGCAGCATAAGAAAGAGAGGGATTCCCAGCGGTCTTGGCTGCAACGAAAGCATCATAGTTAGTCTTAGCGTCGGTAAAGGTAGATGTTGCAGTCTCCAATGCTGCCTTTGCTGCATCATATCCGTCTCCAGTAGTAGGTTCTGCTTTATCTATCTCTGCTTGAAGAGTCGTTTTCTCTTCTCCAGTTACATTAGCATATTTACCATCGGCGATGGCGGTTTCTGCGGCCGTCTTTGCTGTCTTCCACGCTTTCCGCTTTAATGAAAGGGAAGCTGCAGCAGATAAATCATCATAAGCGGTTTCAAGTTCATCAGCATCACTGCTTGACTGATGCGTCTGGGCTTCGTCGATAGCATCTTTCAAAGCTGTGTTGGATGTATCTTCATTGTATACTTCTTCTGCAGAGGTTATCAATGAAGCCAGTGACTGCGTCAGATTCCATTCAAGTTTGAAATTGTCAAAAGCGTAGAACTTTTCATAAGTGTTTGTATGATCAGCTCTACATCCTATTTTTGTAGAAGAACTTCCATCAGATTCAAAAGAGATACTAACAGTTGTCCAGCTATCATTTGTTCCACTATTCTGAGTAGTTGAGTTAACAACAAGATATGCGTCACCACCACTACCACCTTTATAATAATCAATAGTTACTTTATAGTTTCCGCGTGGTAAAGTAACAGTTTGATATAGACCAAGTTTTTGGTCTTTATAGCTATTGTTGAATCTTACTTTATAGGTCTGACTACCTCCAGCAGATAATACAGGAGGCTTGGAAGAGAAACTATTGGCTGCTAAATCGCTAGATTTCAAAATGGTCATATCCCATTCCTTACCATTCGTGTACTCTACATTCCAGCCCGTTGGCTGATAAATTGCGCGGTCTTTTGAAGGATTGGAATACACCGAATACTCTCCTTCAAAATCAGCATTCGTCAGATACGTGCTTGTGACGTCTTTGAAGACGTCCGTCTGTGCAAAGGCGCTGTTAAGGGCAAGGGAAAATCCCCCCCCCACCAGTGCTAGAAGTCTTTTAAGTTTCATGATTTGTAAGTTTAGTTTAGTTAAGTTATTAGATTGTTTGGTTGTTAGTTTAGTTCCTTGTTCTCGATTGTTTAATCTCCTTTTACAAGGCTTGTGAAGTCGGACCAGTTTTCAACCTTGAAGGCTCTAATGTCCCTAACAGATTGTTTAAACCACGGAGTGTTCTTAAGGGCAAGTATTGCTGCAAAGAGATTGGCCATGTTGTCGTCATTCGTCAGATAGACACTGCCTTGTGTGTTAAAGAAGTTGTAATTACGTAGGATTATTTTTATTTCATAATAAGCATTGTTGTAGGGCTCTCCGTAGCTGTTACGGAGTTCCTTTATGTCCATATCAAAGGCTATGGCAAACATATGCTTAGAGTGCGATGAAATAACGACTTTGGCCAAAGAATATGCGGCCAAGTTTGTCCTTTACCGAGATAACTAATCCCGTAAATGGGTTCTGCTCGACATCAATAACCTCGCCATCTATCCAGTCAGACTGGTCTGTAAGCTGAGGACTAACTTTCATTCGGTCTCCGATTGCTGGCATACGACTTATTGTATTTGTATCAGTTATGGTCACAAAAAGGCGGCAGAAGGGCGCTTTTTGGCGCTCTGCCGCCGCTAATTTACGAAAAATGTGTTACCGGACAAAGGTTTTCCCTGAAAATCAGCCCTTCAGGCCCTGGTTTTTAACGTATGAGGTGCTTGCGGCCGTGGGTGATATAGATGCCTTTCCCGAGGTGGGAGGCATCGACCCGGCGCCCGCTGAGGTCGAAGACGCCCTCCTCATTTTCTCCATCTCTCATGCTCTCATTTTCAATCGGCATGATGCCGTCGGCCACGGGGTCGTACATGCGATAGACGCCGCCGGTTATCTGTTCCAGGGTGAGGGGCACGTAGACCATGCAATAGCCGTTGGGCTCTTCCTCGTAGAAGAAGCCGATGCGGCCGTCGGCCTGAACGGCCATGGTGCTGTAGGCCGACTGGCGGTCGCTGACCTCGAGTCCCTTGTTCCAGGTGCGGGAGAAGAGTTCGGAGGTGTAGTTGTAGGTGGTGTCGGGCACCAGGGGCTTCCACCAGATGCCCACGTTGCTGCGGCCGCTGCCCCAGGGCAGGCTCTGCAGGGCTATGGGGTAGACGTGGGGGTACTTGCCGTCGACGCGCTTGGCCCTGACTATCAGAATCTCGCCGTTGCACGAGTTGGCTCCCACGGTGATGCCGCCTTCCTGTTGGTTGCTCTGGAGGCAGTTGCCCCACTGGCCGGTGGTGAAGGTGTCGTCGGCGAAGCTGAAGACGTTGAAGTAGCGGCCATAAGACTTGCGTCCGCTGAGCACGATGTTGCCGTTGGGCAGTTCCTCAACCTTGGGCTCGTCGCTGCCGGAGGCGGCCTTCACGGTGGCGGGGCTGAGCAGTTGCCACGTCTCGCCGAAGTCGTCGGAATAGACCACGTAGGCACCGCTGACGTTGTTGCCGCGACAGAGCATGGCGGCGTAGAGGCGGTAGTAGTTGCCCTTCTTCACCTTGCGGCTCTGCAGTATCTTACCGCTGGCGAAGAAGCCGCCGTAGCAGTCGATGTCGTTCTGCGTGTCGCGCAGCAGGGCACCGTCGGCGGCAAAGAACTGGCCGGTGATGTCCTGGGGCTTGGTCCAGGTTTCACCGCCGTCGTGGCTGCGCAGGCGCACCACCAGTGGGCTCCAGCCCGACGAGGCGCTGGGGTAGGGCACCTTGCCGCTGACGCAGATGAACATCACCTCGTCGCTCTCGCGGTCGGCCACCAGGGCGGCATCGCCAAAGCCGTAGCCGAAGTGGGGATAGTCGCTGGCCAAAGCCGGCACGCCGTCGGCAATGCATTCGGGTTGCGTCCAGGTCTGTCCGTTGTCGTAGGAGCGGCGTAGCATCATGTCCACCTCGCCGTAGCCAATGTCGCTGCCGCTGGGCCGGTAGTCGCTGACGGCCAGCAGCACGCCGTTGCGTGTGCAGGCCAGGGCTGGTATGCGGTAGGGATGTCCCTCGGGACTGTTGCTGTAGAAGATGTATTGGTAGCGGTTGTCGGGGTCGGCCGTAAAGCTGACATTGATGGTGCCAGAGGCATCACGCTCGGCTCCGGTGAATTCGAATCCGCGGTAGCGCAAGTTCTCGCTGAAGCTGACGTCCTGGTCGGTGGGCAGGAAGTAGATTTCGCTCGTACCGTTGTTGCTGGTGGTCAGCGACTTGTAGGACGTCGTGTTGCCAATGGTCATCTTGAGCTGGGCCACACGGGTGTTGTTGTCGGGGAAGGGGTTCGTGCCGGTGATGGAGTAGGCGACATTGACTTCGCCCACGCGCTCAAAGTTCCAGTGCGACCCGTTGCCGCTCTCCTTCCAGAACTTGATGGGCCAGCCCACCGAGCCGCCATAAGAGTTGATGCCCAAGCCCGTGGTGCCCACGGGGGCAATGACATAGCCTGCCCCGCTGGCTGCAAAAGCGTAGGTGTCGGACAGCGTCCAGTGGACGGCCTGGGCAACAGGGGCAAAGAAGGTTGGGTCGCCGCTTTCCGTGCCTTCGGCACTGAGGGCAACGTCGCTGCCCATGGCGCGGTTGTAGATGATGTAGTCGTCGGCCGTGCCCACGAAGCACCACACGTAGGCTGGGTCGGTGATATCGAGGCGGGCGTGCATCGGCGTTTCGGTGCCCTTGCTGCAGGCAGCGCCCGAGGCATCCTCGACGGTGCCGAAGCGCAGCCACTTCTCGCCATAGGTCTGGCTGAAGATGTCGAGGTCGAAGACGGCGAGCAGGGTGTCGGCCACGAGTGCGTCGACATTGACCGACGTGCCCAGGTTATCCTCCCCGCGGAAGAAGCCTCGGAACTGGTAGGCCCCGTTCCCGGTTTCGCCCGTGAGCAGCACGGTCTCGGCCTCTCCCGCCTGGTAATAGAGCGTGCAGTCTCCCTGCTTGGTCGTGCCCTGCAGGGTGAAGCGCCCGCGCGCTGCGGCGGTGTTGCATCGGATGACGATGGGGCGGCCCTGCGGTGCCACGTAGCGGACAAAGCAGTAGTCGCTGCTGTAGTCGCTGTTGGTCTTGTTGTAGGTGGCCGAGGCCTGGTCGAAGGCCCCGGTGTTCTTCATGACCATGTAGACACCCTTGCGCGCATTGTAGTCGCCCTGGAGGGTCACGTTGCCCGGGCTGTTGGCCTTGGCCTGGTCTATGGTCCAGTCGAAGGGGCTGCCGACGAGTTGCTTGAAACCGAAGTATTTACTGTCGTCGGCGACGCTGCGAATGTTGTAGTAACTCCCGTTGAGCGTGACGTACCACAGGTAGTTGGCATTGTCCTCCACACTGCTGTTCGCCACGCTGAGTGTGCCGCCGTTGTTGTAGAAGTACTGTGGCTGGTCGTTGTCGCAGTAGATGTAGTAGGTGCCTCCGTCGGCGGGCAGTCCCTGTGCAGAGGCCAGGATGGCGGTGAGTGCCATGCTAATGAGAAGAAGGAGTCTTTTCATAGTGGTACACGTTAAGGGGTTATGTGATTGTGGTCTTATTCGATGCCCAACTGGGTTTGTGCCTCGGTCATGAGGCGGCGCTGGGCCGCCAGGTCCTCTTTGGGGCAGATCATCAGCACGTCGCCCTGCTGCACGACGGCATAGTCGTGGAGGCCGCTGATGACGGCCGTCTGTCCCTTGGGCAGGCGGATGATGTTGTTCTTGCAGTTGTGGAGCAGCGCCTCGGAGTCGAGCATGAGGTTGCCGTTCTTGTCGCACCGCTGATAGACCTCGAGGGTGTTCCATGTGCCCAGGTCGGCCCATCCGAAGTGGCTCTCGTAGACGTAGACGTTGTCGCTCTTCTCCATAATGCCCATGTCGACATTAAGTTTGGGCAGCACGCTGAAGAACTCGGGCAGGAACTTGGGGTCCTCGGCCTTGGCGTCGGCCATCATCTTGGGCATCTCCAGCTGGTATTCGGGCACCAGGCGGGAGATGTTGTCGAGCATGGCGTTGGCACTGAACAGGAAGATACCCGTGTTCCAAAGGAAACTGCCGTCGTGGAGGAAGATTTCGGCAAACTCGCGGGCGGGTTTCTCGGTGAAGGTCTTCACGTGGTTGAAGTCTCCCTCGGGTGCCGTGTCGCTCATCTGGATGTAGCCGTAGCCCGTCTCGGGGCGTGTGGGATGGATGCCCATGACAACCAGGCGGTTGCCCTGCGCCACAAACTCCAGGGATTTCATGACGTCGTCGCGGAAGCGGTCCTCGTTGAGGATGAGCTGGTCGGCAGGCGATACGATGATGTTGGCCTCGGCGTCGAGGGTCTTTATAAAGACGGTGCCCCATGCCACGCTGGCCAGTGTGCCGCGCCGCAGGGGCTCCTCAAGGATATGCTTGTCGTCGACTTGCGGCAGCTGTTCGTAGATGTATGGCAGGTAGTCGACATTGGTTGAAATGAAAATGTGGTCGGCAGGCATAAAGCGCAGGAATCGGTCGTAGGTGTCCTGCAGCATGGTGCGCCCCGTGCCGAATACGTCGAGGAACTGCTTGGGCAATCCCTTGCGGCTCATGGGCCACAGACGGCTACCGATGCCGCCTGCCAATATGAGACAATAGTTGTGTTTTTCCATGGTTTTTAGCTAAAGAAACTAGATAAGCTAGATAGGCTAGATGAGCTAGATGGGCTAGATGGGCTAGATGGGCTAGAGGGCAGAGTCGTAGGCGGCGCGGATGGCGTCGGCGGTCTGTTGCATCTCTTCGGGCGTGAACTGCTTCTTGGGGTTGGCGAAGTTCAGGTCGCCCTCGCTCTGCATGGGCACGAGGTGGATGTGGGCGTGGGGCACCTCCAGACCGAGCACGGCCTGGCCCACCTTGATGCAGGGCAACACCTTCTTGATGGCTATGGCCACGTGCTTGGCAAACACCTGCATGTCGGCCAGTTCCTGGTCCGTGAGGTCGAAGATGTAGTCGACCTCGCGCTTGGGGATAACCAACGTGTGGCCTTTGGCCAGGGGATTAATGTCGAGGAAGGCGTAGAAGTGCTCGTTTTCGGCACACTTGTAGCTGGGAATCTCTCCAGCCACGATACGTGAGAAGATGGTCATAGGTCGAAAGATATGCTTGTGATTTCAAGTTCTATCATGCCAGCGGGCACTTTGATTTTTGCCACGTCGCCCACCTTCTTGCCAAGCAGGCCTTGGGCGATGGGCGTGCCCACGCTAATCTTGTTCTCGCGCAGATTGGCCTCGCTCTCGCTCACGATGGTGTACTTCATCTCCATGCCGTTCTTGATGTTCTTCAGTCCCACGGTGGCCAGAATCTGCACGCTGCTCGTGTCCAGCGTCTTGGTGTCGATGATCTTGGCATCGAGGATGGTCTGCTTCAGCAGCGCAATCTTGGTTTCCAACTTTGCCTGATGCTCTTTGGCGGCATCGTATTCGGCATTCTCACTCAGGTCGCCCTTGTCGCGGGCTTCGGCGATGGCAGCACTGGCGGCCTGTCGTTCGACGCTCTCCATGTGATGCAGTTCGGCTACCAGTTTGTCGTAGCCTTGTTGTGACATATAAGCCATACTTATTTATTATTTATTATGTTTACTCAATGTTTTTCACTTGGTCTCGCTCTCAAAGAATCAAAAGAAGAATCCCGACGAAGAAATCCGTCGGAATTCGTTTTTTGTTCAATGCTCTTGGGCAAAGTTAGGCAGAAAATACTATATCTCCAAACTTTCGACCAAGATTTCTCGAAAAGATTACTTTTTTATCTTCAGCACCACGAAGTTCTTTGCCTTGAGGTTGAGGTCGAGTGAGGCTCCTTTGCCCTGGATGGTGGATTCCTGGGGTGCGATGAGGTTGGGTTGGTCCACGGTGTTCTCCTGGTCGTAGTTGCTCAGGTCGAGCGTGATGACCTTGGCCTCGCCGATTTGCTTCATGCCGTCGAGCACGATGCTCACCTGCTTGTCTTCGTTGCAGGTGTTGGCCACCTTCACGATGACCTCACCGTTGTCCTTGTCCCATACGGAAGAGGCCAACACGCCGTCCTCGCCCTTCGCGGGGAAGTTGCTGTTCTGGATGGGCAGGACGTTGGTGCCCTTGTTCTGGGCGAAGAGGGCCTGCACCCAGTAGCTGGCGCTCTTGGCGCAGCGCAGGTTGTCGTACCAAATCAGGTCGGGGCGCCACTGCCAACCGTCGACGTGGCTGAACAGGGGGGCATAGGTGGCCATGTGCACGATGTCGGCGTTGCGCTCGATACCCGTGATGAAGGCAGCCTCATAGATGCTGGCTCCGGCGTGGTTATACTTCTTGCCGCGGTCGTGGCAGGCATATTCGCCGGCAAATACCTTGGGACCCTTGCGGTCGTAAAGGTCGTAGCGTTGCCATTCGTTCTGGAACCACGTGATGGGGCGATAGAAATGTTCGTCGACGAGGTCGGCCTTCTGGCGCTTCATGGCCTCCCAACCGATTTCGAAGTTATGGCCTTCGGCGTCGGGACCGCTGGTGCCGATAATCTTGATTTCGGGGTGGGCGCGGCGCACGGCGTCGGCAACAATCTTCACGCGCTTGAAGTAGGGCTCGCCCCACTGTTCGTTACCGATGCCCAGGAACTTCATGTTGAAGGGTGCGGGGTGACCCATGTCGGCGCGCACCTTGCCCCATTCGGAATCGACCGGTCCGTTGGCAAACTCAATGAGGTCCAGGCAGTCGTCGATGTATTCCTTCAGTCCCTCCTCGGTGGCCGTCGCGTGGGCGCGGTCGTTGTTTTGGAACTGGCAAGCCATGCCCACGTTGAGCACGGGCAGGGGTTCTGAGCCAATCTCCTCGCTCAACAAGAAGAATTCATAGAAGCCGAGACCGTAGGACTGGAAGTAGTCGGGGTAGTAGCGATAGGTGAAGGTGCACTCCCAGCGGTTCTTGTTCAGGGGACGATTCTCGACGGGGCCCACGGAGTTCTTCCAGTTGTAGCGGTTCTCGAGGGTGACGCCCTCAACGATGCATCCGCCGGGGAAACGGAAGATGCCGGGCTTCATGTCGGCCAGCGCCTGAGCCAGGTCGCGGCGCATGCCGTTCTCGTGGCCGTTCCAGGTGTCGACGGGGAAGAGGCTGACGTGCTCAACGTCCATCGTGCCCGAGCCGGAGCGACCGTTGTCGTCGCACAGGAAGAGGCGCAGCTGGGCCTTGTCCACCGTTTTGGGGCTCTTCAACACGGCGGTGTATTTCTTCCAGTCGCGTGAGGTGACCTTCACGTCGACCGTGGCAAACTCCTGATGCTCGGCCTGGGTGTAGGGCTCGATGAGCTGGACGCGCAACATCTGATTCTTGCCTTCGGGCACACGGGCATACACGGAGAAGCGGTATTCCTTGTCCTTCTCGACGCCGATGCCAAAGAAACCCTCGTTGGTCAGTCCGGTCCACCAGTCGCCGTGTCCCGTGGAGGAGAGACGGGCATAGTGGGGATTGCGGTCGAAGGGGCCGTCGTTCTTTATCTCCACCTTGCCAAAGGCCTGCCAGCCCATGAGGTGGTCGGGGGTGAACTCAAACGAGCGGTTCTTCACCAGCTCGGCGTAGAGACCGCCGTCGGCAGCGAAGTTGATATCCTCGAAGAAGATTCCATACATGGTGGGTTGCACCACGGCTCCGGGCTTACGAGTGTTGACAGTGATTACGTTATCCTGAGCCTGGGCGCCCGAGGTTACGAAAATTGCAGCAGCAATAAGTAAGTTTTTTAGCTTCATGATATTATGTATTGTGTTAGTATTCAGGGTTCCGAGTTCAAAGATAGGGATTAATTTCCACGTGAGCAAGCGGTTGCGCACGAAAGTCGACGAAAAATTAGCGACAGTGCGAAATAAAGAAAATAATTGGGCTTTATTTTGTTCTGCTTGCGGATTTCATTATCTTTGCATTGAGTATATATTAATATAGTATAAAAATATACCAGTATGACCTTAATCAAATCCATTTCCGGTATTCGCGGAACAATCGGAGGGCGTGCGGGTGACACACTGAATCCTCTGGACATCGTTAAATTCACATCAGCTTACGCAACACTTATTCGCAGGACTACTTGGGTGAAATCCAACAAAATCGTAGTCGGACGCGACGCGCGCATCTCGGGTGAGATGGTGAAGAACGTCGTGTGCGGCACCCTGATGGGTATGGGTTTCGACGTGGTGGACATTGGCCTTGCCACGACCCCCACGACGGAAATTGCCGTCACCATGGAAGGGGCCTGCGGCGGCATCATCCTCACAGCCAGCCACAACCCCCGTATGTGGAACGCTCTGAAACTGCTAAACGAAAAGGGCGAATTCCTGAATAAGCGGGAAGGCGAGGAAGTGTTGCGCATAGCCGAGGCTGAGGACTTTGAGTTCGCCGATGTGGACCACCTGGGCCACTACCGCCAGGACAATACCTACGACCAGAAGCATATCGACCTGGTGAAGAACCTGGAGCTGGTGGACGTTGAGGCAATTCGGAAGGCAAACTTCCGCGTGGCGCTCGACACCGTGAACTCGGTGGGCGGCGTTATCCTGCCCAAACTGCTGGAGCAGCTGGGTGTGAAGACCGTGACCACGCTGTATGGCGAGCCCACTGGCGACTTCCAGCATAACCCCGAACCTTTGGAGAAGAACCTGGGCGACATCAAGGCCCTGATGCAGAAGGGCGAGTACGACATCGCCTTCGTTGTGGACCCCGACGTCGACCGTCTGGCCTTGTTCTGCGAGGACGGCACCATGTATGGCGAGGAGTACACGCTGGTCACCGTGGCCGACTACATCTTGCAACACACCCCAGGCAACACCGTGTCGAACCTGTCGAGCACACGTGCCCTGCGCGACGTCACCCGTAAGTATGGACAGCAATACAACGCTGCCGCCGTGGGCGAGGTGAACGTGGTGACGAAGATGAAGGAAACCCACGCCGTCATTGGCGGTGAGGGCAACGGCGGAGTCATTTATCCCGCTGCCCACTACGGCCGCGACGCCCTTGTCGGCATCGCCCTCATCCTGACCTACCTGGCCAAGCGCGGACTGAAGACCAGTGAACTGCGTGCCACCTATCCCCCGTATCAGATTGCCAAGAACCGCATCGACCTGACGCCCGACACGGATGTCGACGCCATTCTGGCCCGTGTGAAGGAGCTGTATCGCAACGAAGAGGTGAACGACATCGACGGTGTGAAGATTGACTTCCCCGATAAGTGGGTGCACCTGCGCAAGTCGAACACCGAGCCCATCATCCGTGTCTACAGCGAGGCCTCCACGATGGCCGAGGCCGACCAACTGGGCAAGGACATCATGGACGTGGTATATAGTATGGTAAAATAACCTAAAGACCTTAAAGGCCTGTAGGTCCCTAAGGCTCTTAAAAACCCAAGAACAATGTTAACACAGATTATTAACGGTCGCATACTCACCCCACAAGGGTGGCTGAAGGATGGTAGCATCATCATCCGCGACAATAAAATTCTTGAAGTAACAAACTGTGACCTGGCCATCATCGGTGCCAACATCATTGATGCCAAAGGCATGTACGTGGTGCCCGGCGGCATTGAGTTGCACGTGCATGGCGGTGGCGGACGCGACTTCCAGGAGGGTACCGAGGAAGCCTTCCGTACGGCCATTGAGGCCCATGCCAAGCACGGCAGCACCAGCATCTTCCCTACACTGAGCAGTAGCACCGTGCCTATGATTGAACAGGCCGTTGAGACGTGTAACAAGCTGATGGCCGAGCCCGACAGCCCCATCCTGGGACTGCACCTCGAGGGACACTACCTCAACCCCCTGAAGGCCGGTGCACAGATGCCCGAGTGGCTGAAGGACCCCGACCCCAATGAGTACATCCCCATCGTGGAGAACAGTCCCTGCCTGAAACGCTGGGATGCGGCACCCGAGTTGCCGGGCGCCATCCAGTTCGGTAAGTTCTGTGCCGAGAAGGGCATCCTGCCGAGTATCGCCCACACCCATGCCGAATACAGCGACGTGAAGACAGCTTTCGAGGCCGGATACACCCACGTAACCCACTTCTATAATGCCATGCCTGGTTTCCACAACAAGCAGGGCTACAAGTACGAGGGTACGGTGGAGAGCGTATACCTCATCGACGACATGACCATCGAGTGCGTGGCCGATGGCATACACGTGCCGCCAACCATCCTGCGCATGGCCTATAAGATTAAGGGCGTGGAGCGTATGGCGCTCATCACCGACGCCCTGGCAGTGGCTGCCGCTCCGGCCGATGCCAAGGTCTTCGACCCGCGCGTCATTGTCGAGGATGGTGTGGCCAAGCTGTCGGACCGCTCGGCCCTGGCCGGCTCCATCGCTACCACCGACCGCCTGATTCGTACGGCCGTGAACCTGGCCGAGATACCCCTGGAGGATGCCGTGCGCATGGTCAGCGAGACGCCTTCGCTCATCATGCACGTCAACGACCGCAAGGGCACGCTCCAGCGTGGCAAGGATGCCGACATCCTTATCCTTGACGAGAAGCTTGACATCCGTTGCATCTGGCAGATGGGTAAGATTATCGAGAACTCCTTGTTCTGAGGATTCGCCCGATAGGAAACAGAAGAAGCCGCTCCAGTGAGAGCGGCTTCTTCTGTTTATGACGTTTCGTCGGGGGGGCTTACAGGTTGTCCTTCTCGATGTCCTTAAAGTACTTGTAGGTGCCGTGCTTCAGTTCGTCGGTGGCAGCCTCGTCGCATACGATGATGGCATGAGGGTGTTGCTGGAGGGCGCTGATGGTCCATTCGTGGCTGACGGCACACTCGATGGCGTGGTGAAGGGCGCGTGCCTTGCCGTGACCGTTGGCCACGATGAGCACTTCGCGAGCGTCCATGACAGTGCCTACGCCCACGGTGAGGGCTGTCTTGGGCACCTTGTTCACGTCGTTGTCGAAGAATCGGCTGTTGGCAATGATGGTGTCGGTGGTGAGGCTCTTCACGCGTGTGCGGCTCTGGAGCGAGCTGAAGGGCTCGTTGAAGGCGATGTGGCCGTCGGGGCCGATGCCGCCCATGAAGAGGTCGATGCCGCCGGCCTCCTGGATGGCCTTCTCGTAGGCTGCACATTCGGCTGCCAGGTCGGGGGCGTTGCCGTTGAGGATGTGTACGTTCTCTTTCTTGATGTCGATGTGGGAGAAGAAGTTGGTCCACATAAAGCTATGGTAGCTTTCGGGATGCTCCTCGGGCAGGCCCACGTATTCGTCCATGTTGAAGGTGATGACGTTCTGGAACGACACCTTGCCGGCTTTGTTCATCTCAATGAGGTGCTTGTAGAGGCCCAGGGGTGAGCTTCCCGTGGGGCAGCCCAGCTTGAAGGGCTTCTCGGCAGTGGGTTTGGCACTGTTGATGCGTGCTGCAACGTATTCGGCAGCCCAGCGTGACATTTCTTTGTAGTCGGGTTCGATAATTACTCTCATAGTGGTTAGGTATTTAGTGA
>CALZQV010000058.1 GCA_945828295.1 uncultured Prevotellaceae bacterium
AATAGGGAAATAGGCTTATCTTTGCAGGAAAATACTGTGATGATGGATAGAATTATCGGAATAGGCAATGCACTGGTTGACGTGCTGGTGCGGCTGGAAAGCGAGCAGACGCTGGCGGACCTGGAGCTGCCCAAGGGCGGAATGGTGCTGATTGACGACGAGCAACAGCGCGAACTTTCGGAACGCATAAAGGGGCTAAAGCCTGCAAGGGCCACGGGAGGCAGTGCGGGAAACGCCATGCTGGCGCTGGCCAACATGGGGGCGCGACCCGGTTTCGTGGGCTGTGTGGCCGACGACGAGGTGGGGCGCTTCTTCCGCGACAACTGCCGGGAGCGCGGCATCGAGGCGCGACTGCTCACGGTGGAGGGGCAGAGCGGTGTGGCCAACACATTCATCACGCCCGACGCCGAGCGCACATTTGCCACCTACCTGGGAGTTGCGGGCCGACTGACGGCGGAGCACATCATGCCCCAGCTGTTTGAGGGCTACCAGATGCTGCACATCGAGGGTTACCTCGTGCAGAACCACGAACTGATTGAGACCATCTGCCGGACGGCGAAGGCCCTGGGGATGAAGACCAGCATCGACCTGGCCAGCTACAACGTGGTGAAGGACAACCTTGCGTTGCTTCGCGACCTGGTGGCGAAGTATATCGACATCGTGTTTGCCAACGAGGAGGAAAGTGCCGCATTCACCGAAGGAAAAGCACCCGAAGAGGCCCTGCGCGAGATAGCCTCAATGGCAGAAGTTGCCGTCGTGAAGGTGGGCAAGCGCGGCTCCATGGCGATGAGTGGGGGAGAGGTGGCTTGCGCGGCGGGCCGCAGCCAGAACGTGGTGGACACCACGGCTGCCGGCGACTTCTTTGCCGGAGGATTCCTCTACGCCCATGCCCGGGGCGAAAGCCTGGAGTGCTGTCTGCGCACGGGTACCTTGCTGGCCGGGCGCATCATTCAGGTGGTGGGCACCCGCTTGCCGGAGAGTGAGTGGGAGGAGATACGCCGCGAGATATTGGGAAAATGAGAAAATGAGAAATTGAGAGAATGAGAAAGATATACCTTATATTATTATTGTTGATTGGCGCAGTCCAGTGTTCAATCTTCAATGTCCAATTTTCAATTGGCTCTGCTTTCGCCCAGTCGAAGGAAAGCCACAACGCCGGCATCAGCCGCAACCTGGAGCTCTTCGACGACATCTACCGTCAGCTCGACCTCTACTACGTTGACTCGCTGTCGGCCGACACCACCATCGAGTGGGCCATTAAGTCGATGCTGGGCCACGTGGACCCCTTTACCCAGTACTATCCCGAGGACAACGACGAACTGCGCCAGATGGCCACGGGAAAGTATGCCGGCGTGGGGAGCATCATCCGATACAACCAGAAGGAGCAGCGCGCGATGTTCATTGAGCCCTACGAGGGCACACCCAGCCAGGTGGCCGGAATCAGGGCGGGCGACGTCATCCTGAGCATTGATGGAACCGACGTGAAGGGCAAGATGACCGACGTGGTGAGCAATATGTTGCGAGGCGAAGGCGGGACAAGTCTGGAGGTGAAGGTGAAGCGCCCGAACGTGGAAGAGCCCATCACCTTCCACCTGAAGCGACAGACCATCCAGCTGCCCGCGATTCCATACTACGGCATGCCGGACGAGACCACAGGATACATCTACCTGACGGGCTTCACCGAAGGGGCAACCCTGGCGATGCGGCACGCCGTCATGGACCTGAAGGACAGGGGCATGAAGCGA
Organism: uncultured Prevotellaceae bacterium; assembly: GCA_945828295.1. GTDB lineage: Bacteria > Bacteroidota > Bacteroidia > Bacteroidales > Bacteroidaceae > Physcousia. Next base: position 1,746 of record CALZQV010000058.1, read on the forward strand.
TTGGTGCTGGACCTGCGCGACAACCCGGGCGGCGCCATTGACGAGGCCGTGAGCATGGTGAACCTCTTTGTGGGAAAGGGCGAGAAGGTGGTTTACACGAAAGGTAAGATTCCCTCGTCGAACCGAGAATATTATACGACAGTGGCCCCGCTCGACACGCTTACGCCCATCGTGGTGCTGGTGAACGGCGGTACGGCTTCGTCGGCCGAGATTCTGAGCGGAAGCCTGCAGGATATGGACCGCGCCATAGTGCTGGGCTCGCGCACCTACGGCAAGGGGCTCGTGCAGGCCATCCACGACGTGAGTGAGCGCGGCAACCTGAAAATCACTATCTCGCGGTACTACATCCCCAGCGGGCGGTGCATCCAGGCCTACGACTACCGCCACCTGACCGCCGACGGGCGAGTGGGCTCCGTACCCGATTCACTGACGAAGGTGTTCCACACGCGAGGCGGCCGCGAGGTGAGGGACGGCGGAGGCATAAAGCCCGACGTGACGGCTGTTCCCGACAGCCTGAGTACGCTCGTCTACGAGCTGGCTCAGAGCGACGAGCTGGTGACCTACGCTGCCCTGTATGCCCAGCAGCACGCCACGATTGCCGCGGCTGGCGATTTTGCCCTCTCGGATGCCGAATACGACGACTTTGCCACGTGGGTGGCAGGGAGCGGATTCAAGGGCCGCCGCCACACCGACGAGGCACTGAAACTGCTGCGCGAGGCGGCCCGCATCGAGGGCTGCTACGACCGCGCCAAGGAGGGCTTCGACCAGCTGGAGACCCTGCTGAAGACCGACCTGAAGGAGGAGCTGATTAGGTTGCGCTCCGACATAAGGCCATATATCGAGGACGAAATCGTAAGCCAATACTACTACCAGCGCGGGCGGGCCGAGCACATGCTGAAGTTCGACAAGGTGTATGAGCGCGCAATTGAGCTCCTTCGCAATACCGACGAATACAATAAAATCTTAGGAAAATGAGAAGAAGACGCAACATCCGCACCGCCAACCGCGGTTTCCTGATGGGCATAGCCTCGCTGGCCATCCTCGTCATGCTCATGGTTGGCCTGTTCCTTTATTGGGCGATGCCGGTGAAATAAAATAGAAATGCAACAGAAATAAAGGTATAAAATGAAAAGGAAATCAATTTTCATGACTGGCGCCTTGCTGGCTTTCGCGGCGGGCTGCCTGGCGCTGTCGGCTTGTGACGACGACAAAGAGGAGAAGCTGCCACAGGGCGAACCGAAAATCTCTTACTATGTCGTGGGCACCGTGACGGACACCGAGGGCGCCCCCCTGCCAAACATAACCATGAGCGTGAAGGAAGACTACATGAACAGGTTCGGCTACGTGCTCATGACCAGCACGAAGACCGACAACCAGGGCAAGTACCAAACGGAAGTCTTCACCGACGCCACCATCCACAAGGGGCTGGTGGTTATGACAGAAGACCCCAGCGGAACCTTCCTGAGCGACACGCTCGACCTGACCGTATTGCCCAAGAAAAACGTGCTCGTGGGCGACGACTTGTTGGACAACGGAACGTGGGAACTGACGGGCGACTTCGTGCTGAAGCTGCGGCCGTAAGAAAAGGACATTGACACGAAATTCCGACCGATAACGACCATGTAAGTGACAAGCAGGGGAAGCTCGCGCTTGAAAATATCTAAATTATTTGGTTATTTGCGGGGATATTCGTAATTTTGCAGCGTTGAATGTGAGGAGCCCGAAAGAGTTCCTCACTTCTCGTTAAAAAAAGTATCTATGATAGACAAGAAACTTGTAGAGAGTGTGGTAAATGAGTGGTTGGCCGACAAGGATTACTTCCTGGTTGACGTCAGTGTCTCGGCCGATGACTGTATCGTGGTGACCATCGACCATGCCGAAGGCGTGTGGATTGAGGACTGCGCCGAACTGAGCCGCTTCATTGAGGCTCGCCTCGACCGCGATTCCGAAGACTACGAACTGGAGGTGGGCAGCGCCGGACTGGGACAGCCCTTCCGCGTGCGTCGGCAATACGAAATCCACGTGGGCGAACCCGTGGAGACGCAGACCCGCGACGGCCACAAGTACCAGGGCACACTGACAGAGGTGGCCGACGATGGGTTCACGCTGGAAGTGGAAACCAAGGTGAAGCCCGAAGGTGCCAAACGTCCGCGCAAGGAACTTGTGGCCATGCACTTCGGATTCGACGAGGTGGCCTACACAAAATATCTGATAAAAGTAAAATAATAAATAATAGAAGAGTTAAATGGCAACAAAAGCAAAAAAATCTGAGAAGGTGAACCTGATTGAGTCCTTTGCAGACTTCAAGGAAATGAAGAACATCGACCGCGCCACGCTGGTCAGTGTGTTGGAAGAGTGTTTCCGTAGCGTCATAGCCAAGACGTATGGTTCGGACGACAACTACGACGTAATCGTAAACCCCGACAAGGGCGACTTTGAAATCTATCACAACCGCACTGTCGTCGAGGACGGTCAGGTAACCGACCCTCAGCGTGAGATTGCCCTGAGCGAGGCCCGCCAGATTGAGGACGACTACGAGGTGGGCGAGGAAGTGAGCCAGCAGGTGGACTTCAGCTCGTTTGGCCGCCGCAGCATCCTCACCCTGCGCCAGACCCTTGCCAGCCGCATCCTGGAACTGGAGCACGACACGCTCTACAACCAGTATAAGGATCGCGTGGGCGAAATCGTGAGCGGCGAGGTGTACCAGGTGTGGAAGCGCGAACTGCTGCTGCTTGACGACGAGGGCAACGAACTGCTGCTGCCCAAGCAGGAACAGATTCCCGGTGACTTCTTCCGTAAGGGCGAAACCGTGAGAGCATGCATCCTGCGCGTGGACAACGCCAACGGCAACCCGAAGATTATCCTGAGCCGCACTTGCCCCGATTTCCTGAAGCGACTGATGGAAGCCGAAGTGCCCGAAATCAACGACGGACTCATCACCATCCATCGCGTGGCCCGCATTCCGGGTGAGCGCGCCAAGGTGGCCGTTGAGAGCTACGACGAGCGCATCGACCCCGTAGGAGCCTGCGTCGGCGTGAAGGGAAGCCGCGTCCACGGTATCGTGCGTGAACTGCGTGGCGAGAACATCGACGTGCTCAACTACACCAGCAATCCCCAACTTTTCATTACCCGTGCCCTTAGCCCCGCAAGTGTCAACAGCGTGGTACTGCACGAAGAAAATCACAAGGCCGAGGTTTACCTTGAGCCCGACCAGGTGAGCCTTGCTATCGGTAAGGGCGGCGCCAACATCAAGCTGGCTTCGATGCTCACCGGCTACACCATCGACGTCTTCCGCGAACTGAACGAAGAGGAACAGGAGGACGTTGCACTCGATGAATTCAGTGACGAAATTGAACCTTGGGTAATCGAGGAACTGAAGAAGATTGGCCTGAACACGGCCCAGCAGGTCCTGAACGCACCTCGCGAAATGATTATCAAGGAAGCAGACCTTGAGGAGGAGACCGTAGACGACACCCTGCGCATCCTTGCTGCTGAGTTCGAGGAAGAAGAATAATCATCACGGAATACAAAAATGAGCATAAGACTAAATAAAGCAACCAAAGAATGTAATGTGGGACTGCAGACGGCAGTCGAGTTTCTGCAGAAGAAGGGTTTTTCTGATGTTGAAGCTAACCCCAATAGCCGCATTACGGACGAGCAGTACAACATGCTGCTCGAGGAATTTAGTCCCGACAAGGGACTTCGTAAGGAGGCCACTGAACTCATACAGCAACGGCAGAGCAACAAGGAACAGGCCAAGGAGCGTCGTCGCGAGGAGGTTATGGTGGAGACAACCGTAGAGAAGGTTGTCGGTCCCAAGGTGTTGGGCAAGATTGAGCTCAACAAAGCCAAGTCCGCTCCCCAGCCCAAACCGGAGGAGAAGCCAGTAAAGAAGGCTGAACCCACGCAGGCTCCCGTCGTTGAGGAGGCATCCAAGGAAAAGGAAGCCCCAGCCAAGCCCGTCGAAGAGGTGAAGCCCCAGGTGGAGACTCCTGCAGCCGAAGCCCCCGCGGCACCTGCAGAGGAGGAGAAGCCTGCTGCCAAGAAGAATGCTGTGGGCGAAGAGGTGGACGGCGTGTTCCGCCTGAACAAGTCGAACATTCCCACACCGGGCATTACCGTGCTGGGCCACGTCGACCTGTCGAGCATGAACCAAAGCACGCGCCCCAAGAAGAAGACCAAAGAAGAAAAGCGCAAGGAGCGCGAAGAAAAGCAGGGCGACCGCAAGAAGCGCGCTCGCATTGGTCAGCAGCGTGTTGACGTGAACGCCGTTGCCAACCAGCAGCAGGCCGCCGCACCCAACGCCAATCGCAACAAGTCGCAGAACAACAACCAACAGCAGCAGAACCAGGGCGGAAAGAAGAAAAAGAAGAACCAGCCGAAACAGGCTGTGCTGCCCCAGGAGGTGAGCGACGAGGAAGTTGCAAAGCAGGTGCGTGAGACGCTGGCCCGCTTAACGTCGAAAGACAACAAACTGGGTAAGGGCGCTAAGTATCGCCGTGAGAAGCGCGACGCCATCCGTCAGGGAATGGAGGAGGAACTCGAACAGCAGGCAGCAGAAAGCAAGGTGCTGAAGCTGACGGAGTTCGTGACCGCCAACGAGCTTGCCACGATGATGAACGTGCCCGTGACCAAGATTATCGGAACATGTATGAGCATCGGCATCATGGTCAGCATCAACCAGCGCATGGACGCCGAGACCATCAACCTCATTGCCGAGGAGTACGGCTTCCAGACGGAATACGTCAGTGCCGAAGTGAGCGAGGCTGTTGTGGAAGAACAGGACAGCGAGGAGGATCTCGAGCCGCGTGCTCCCATCGTAACGGTCATGGGACATGTCGACCACGGTAAGACTTCGTTGCTTGACTACATTCGTCAGACGAACGTCATTGCCGGTGAGGCAGGTGGCATCACCCAGCACATCGGAGCCTATAATGTCACGCTCGACGACGGTCGTCACGTGACCTTCCTCGATACGCCCGGTCACGAGGCTTTCACGGCCATGCGTGCCCGTGGTGCTCAGGTTACCGACATTGCCATCATCATTGTGGCTGCCGACGACGACATCATGCCCCAGACCAAGGAGGCCATCAACCACGCCATGGCAGCCAATGTGCCCATCGTCTTTGCCATCAACAAGATTGATAAGCCGACGGCCAATCCCGATAAAATCAAGGAACATCTGGCAGCCATGAACTTCCTGGTCGAGGACTGGGGAGGCAAGTACCAGAGTCAGGACATCAGTGCCAAGAAGGGTATCGGCGTGCCCGAACTGCTTGAGAAGGTGCTGCTCGAGGCCGAAATGCTCGACCTCAAGGCCAACCCTCACCGTAAGGGTACGGGTACCGTTATTGAGTCGTCGCTCGACAAGGGCCGCGGATACGTGGCAACGGTGCTCTGCAGCAACGGAACCCTGCGTGTGGGCGACGTCATGCTGGCCGGCACCAACTTTGGTCGCGTGAAGGCGATGTTCAACGAGCGCGGACAGCGAGTTAAGGAAATTGGTCCCTCGCAGGCAGCAACAATCCTTGGCCTGAACGGTGCCCCCACGGCAGGCGATGCCTTCCACGTGATGGATAGCGACCAGGAGGCCCGTGAGATTGCCAACAAACGCGAACAGTTGGCCCGCGAGCAAGGCCTGCGCACCATGAAGCGTGTCGACCTGAACGAAATCGGCCGCCGCATAGCGCTTGGCAACTTCAAGGAGCTGAACATCATCGTCAAGGGCGACGTGGACGGTTCAATCGAGGCCCTCTCCGATTCACTGCTTAAACTCTCAACCGAAAAGATTCAGGTCAACGTCATCCAGAAGAGCGTGGGACAGATTAGCGAAAACGATGTTAATCTGGCCGCAGCCTCGGATGCCATCATTGTGGCCTTCCAGGTACGTCCCTCAGCCGCAGCCCGCAAGCTGGCCGAGCAGGAGGGCGTGGACATCCGCACCTACAGCGTCATCTATGATGCCATCGAGGAGGTTCGCGATGCCATGGAGGGCATGCTCTCGCCCGAAATTAAGGAAGAGGTTACGGCACAGGTCGAGGTCCGTCAGGTCTACCACATATCAAAGGTGGGAACGGTGGCTGGTGCCTATGTCATCGAGGGCAAGGTAAGCCGCACCAACAAGGCCCGCGTCATCCGCGACGGTATTGTTGTCCACACCGGCGAAATCAATGCCCTGAAGCGATTCAAGGACGACGTGAAGGAGGTGAACACCAACTTCGAGTGTGGTATCTCGATTGTAAACTACAACGACCTGAAGGAAGGCGACATCATTGAGACCTTCCAAGAGATAGAGATTAAGGCTAAACTGTAGTTGGCCTGATCCTTAACCCGTAAGCGAGTGATTGAACTTATTTGTCTGGTGATACTGCTCTACGGAACGTGGAGTGGGTGGCGAAATGGTCTTCTAAAGGAGGCCATTTCGTTCACTGGTTTTTTCATCGGGCTTTATGTTGCCTATCATTATTATGAGAGGGTGGGCTACGGAGCCTTAGGCTTCCTGTTGTTGTGGATAGGGGTGCCCCTTGTGTTGGGGGCGGCCGCCTGGCTCGTGACAAAGATGCTCGACCAAATAATTGTTGTAGGCACAACGAACAAGGTGTTGGGGGCAGCGCTTGGTTTCCTGAAATATGCTTTCCTGATGGGGTGTGTCATGTTGGCCATCGACTATGTGCGCGACGTGAAGGACCAATACGCCGAGGACGGTGTGAAGAAGGTTCTTCAGACCGTGCCGAAGTTCCTGTTCCCCAATATAATCGAAGATGATAGCGATGGAGGAGAAAAGTAGAGACAATGAAATGCTCCGCGAGATTGCGGAGAAGAAATACGAGTACGGCTTTACCACCGATGTCGATACGGACATTATCGAGAAGGGTTTGTCGGAAGACGTGGTGCGCCAGATATCGGAAAAGAAGGGCGAGCCCGCATGGCTGCTCGAATTCCGCCTGAAGGCTTTCCGCTATTGGCAAACGCTGGAAGAGCCCACGTGGGGGCACCTGAAGATGCCGAAGATAGACTATCAGGACATCTCGTACTATGCCGCGCCTTCTACTGGGAATTCCGGAAACTCCGGTACCATAGACCCCGAGTTGATGAAGACTTTCGACAAGCTCGGCATTCCCCTTGAGGAGCGCCTGGCGCTGAGCGGAATGGCCGTCGATGCCGTCATGGATTCGGTCAGCGTGAAGACCACCTTCCGCGAACGGCTGAAGGAGAAAGGCATTATTTTCTGCTCCATCAGCGAGGCCGTGCGCGAACACGGCGACCTCGTCCGTCAGTATTTAGGCTCCGTCGTGCCTTACCGCGACAATTTCTTTGCGGCGCTCAATTCGGCCGTTTTCTCCGATGGTTCCTTTGTTTACATACCCAAGGGCGTGCGCTGCCCCATGGAGCTGAGCACCTATTTCCGCATCAATGCCCGTGGTACGGGACAGTTCGAACGCACGCTAATCGTCTGTGACGATGATGCCTATGTGTCGTACCTGGAAGGCTGCACTGCACCGATGCGCGACGAGAACCAACTTCATGCCGCCATCGTGGAAATCGTGGTGATGGAGAATGCCGAGGTGAAGTATTCCACGGTGCAAAACTGGTATCCCGGTGACAAGGACGGAAATGGCGGAGTGCTGAATCTGGTGACCAAGCGAGGCCATTTGCGCGGGCGGAACAGCCGCCTCTCGTGGACTCAGGTCGAAACGGGCTCGGCCATTACGTGGAAGTATCCCAGCTGTGTGCTGTCGGGCGACGGCAGCCAGGCCGAGTTCTACAGCGTGGCCCTCACCAACAACCACCAGCAGGCCGATACCGGCACGAAGATGATACACCTGGGCAAGAACACCAAGAGCACCATTATCAGCAAGGGCATCAGTGCCGGACACAGCCAGAACGCCTACCGCGGACTGGTGCGCGTGAGCAAGGATGCCGATGGGGCACGCAACTATTCGTCGTGCGACTCCCTGTTGCTTGGAAGCAAGTGCGGGGCACACACGTTCCCCTACATGGACGTGCAGAACCCCACCGCCGTTGTCGAGCATGAGGCTACGACGAGCAAGATTAGCGAAGACCAGCTTTTCTACTGCAACCAGCGCGGCATTCCTTTGGAGGATGCCGTGGGACTCATCGTCAACGGTTATGCCAAGGATGTGCTCAACAAACTGCCCATGGAGTTTGCCGCCGAAGCCCAGAAACTGCTGGGCGTGAGCCTGGAGGGCGCCGTCGGGTAGGCGCCTTTCCGAAATGAAACGATATATTTTGCTTTTCGCCCGTTTTGAAGTAACTTTGCACCCATAAAACTGATAGATTATGCTTGAAATACGCGACTTGCACGCCAGCATCAACGGTAAGGAAATCCTGAACGGAATAAGTCTTACCATACGCGATGGCGAAGTCCATGCCCTCATGGGACAGAATGGTGCAGGAAAGAGCACCCTGTCGAACATCATCGTCGGTCACCCTGCCTACGAGGTCACCTCGGGCACGATAACCTTTAACGGGAAAGACCTTCTTTCAATGGCTCCCGAGGAGCGCGCCCACCTGGGAATCTTCCTTTCTTTTCAGCAGCCGGTTGAGATTCCCGGCGTGTCGATGACCAACTTCATGCGTGCTGCTCTCAATGCCAAGCGCAAGGCGCAGGGCCTCGACCCGCTGCCTGCCACCGAATTCCTGAAGCTCATGCGCGAGCGTCGCAAGATTGTCGATTTAGACAGCAAGTTGGCCAACCGCAGCGTCAACGAAGGCTTCTCGGGCGGCGAGAAAAAGCGCAACGAAATCTTCCAGATGGCCATGTTAGAGCCCACCTTTGCCATATTGGATGAGACCGACTCGGGGCTCGACGTCGACGCCCTGCGCATCGTTGCCGAAGGATTCAACAAACTGCGCCGGCCCGAGACCTCGGCCCTTGTGATTACCCACTACCAGCGCCTGCTCGACTATCTGAAGCCCGACATCATACATGTGCTCATCGGCGGAAAGATTGTCCACACGGGCGGTCCCGAGGTGGCCATGATGATTGAGAATAACGGTTTTGACCAGTTTATCAAGGAGTGATGGAAGCTGCTCTTCAATATATTGAACTCTACGAGCAGTGTCGTGGGATGATTAATGAACATTCCACCCCATTGCTGAACCAGCCTCGCGAACAGGCCTGCGAGGATTTCCGCCGCCTGGGGCTCCCCACGCAGAAGCTGGAGCGCTACAAGTACACCGACGTTGCCGAGTCGTTTGCCCCCGACTATGGGCTGAACCTCCGACACATCGACATTCCCGTAAATCCTTATGAAGTATTCCGCTGCGACGTGCCCAACCTGAGCACATCGCTCTACTTCGTCGTCAACGACCGTTTCTATGACCGGGCTCTCCCCACGGCCCCCCTTCCCGAGGGCGTCCTGGTGATGTCGTTGGCCGAGGCTGCGGCAAAATACCCCCAATTCATCGAGAACCGTTATGGCCGCCTGGCCCGCAGTAGCAAGGACGGGCTGAATGCCCTGAACACGATGTTCGCCCAGGACGGACTGTTCATCTACGTTCCCAAAAACACCGTCGTCGAGCGCCCGTTGCAGTTTGTCAACATCCTGCGCGCCGATGTCGACCTGATGGTCAACCGTCGCCTGCTCATCGTGCTGGAGGACGGGGCTGAGGCCAAAATCCTCTTCTGCGACCATGCTATCGACGACCGTAATTTCCTGGCAACCCAGGTGAGCGAGGTGTTTGTGGGCGAGAATGCCCACCTCGAACTGTACGAGCTCGAGGAAACGCACGTCAAGAGCCGTCGCTTCTCGAACATGTATGTCGACCAGCAGCGCAACTCCTCGGCAACCTTGGACAGCATAACCCTCCACAACGGACTGACGCGCAACCGCACCGACGTGACCCTCAGCGGCGAGTATGCCGAGACGCGGATGTTCGGGTGTGTGGTGGCCGACAAACAGCAGCACGTCGACAACAACACGCTCATCGACCACCGCGTGGCCAACTGCCAGAGCACGGAACTCTATAAGTACGTGCTCGACGGTGAGGCGCTGGGCGCCTTTGCCGGCCGGGTGCTCGTTCGCGAGGGGGCGCAGAAGACCATTTCCCAGGAGACGAATGCCAACCTGTGTGCCACGGACACGGCCCGCATGTATACCCAGCCGATGCTCGAAATCTATGCCGACGACGTCAAGTGCTCCCACGGCAGCACGGTTGGCCAGCTCAACGACGAGGCACTCTTCTACATGCAGCAGCGCGGCATCCCCCAGGACGAGGCCCGCATGTTGCTGAAGTTTGCCTTCGTCGGCGAAGTTCTCGACAGCATCCGCCTTGAGCCCCTGCGCGACCGTCTCCACTACCTTGTGGAGAAGCGCCTCCGCGGCGAACTCTCCAAGTGCGAGGGCTGCCGCCTTTGCAAGTAAGCCTCCGCGATGTCCATTCTCCATTGTCCATTGTCCATTGTTAATTATGAATTGTTAATTATGAATTCTGAATTAAGGAACGACTTCCCCATCCTGTCGCGCAAGATCTACGACAAGTACCCCCTGGTGTACCTCGACAATGCCGCCACTACGCAGAAGCCGCGCCAGGTGGTAGAGGCCATGACGGAGGAATACTATAACGTGAATGCCAACGTGCATCGCGGCGTGCATTTCCTTTCGCAGCAGGCAACCGACCTCCACGAGGCAGCGCGCGAAACGGTGCGGCGCTTCCTCGGTGCCCGCTCGACGAGTGAAATCATCTTCACGCGCGGCACAACGGAGAGCATCAACCTCGTGGCCTCGTGTTTCGGTCAGGCCATGATGCGTGAGGGCGACGAGGTCCTTGTCACCGAGATGGAGCACCACTCCAACATCGTCTCGTGGCAGTTGCTGCAGCAGCGCCAGGGCATCAGGATTCGCGTCTTGCCCATCACCGACGAGGGCGAGCTGATACTCGACAATCTCGATTCCTATTTCAATGACCGCACCCGCATCGTGAGCCTCACCCACGTGAGCAATGTGCTGGGGACGGTCAACCCCGTGAAGGAGGTCATTCGCGTGGCCCATGCCCACGGGGTGCCCGTGTTGGTCGACGGTGCGCAGAGCACACCCCACTTCCCCGTCGACGTCCGCGACCTCGACTGCGACTTCTTCGCCTTCAGCGGCCACAAGATATACGGCCCGACGGGCATTGGCGTGCTCTACGGCAAGGAGGAATGGCTCGAGCGCATTCCGCCCTACATGGGTGGGGGCGAGATGATAAAGACTGTCTCGTTCGAGAAGACCACCTTCAACGACCTACCCTACAAGTTTGAGGCAGGCACGCCCGACTACGTGGCCAGCACAGGCCTGGCCCGGGCGCTGGACTATGTCAGCACCGTCGGTTTCGACGCCATCGAAGCCCACGAAAAAGACCTGACGGCCTACGCCATGGAGCGTATGCTGGAAATTCCCGAAATGAAAATCTACGGCCCAAGGGATGTTGCCCGACACGATGCCGTAATCAGCTTCCAGGTGGGCGACATCCACCACCTCGACATGGGCACACTTCTCGACCGACTCGGCATCGCCGTGCGCACGGGCCACCACTGTGCCGAGCCGCTCATGCGCCGACTGGGCATCGAGGGCACCTGCCGCGCCTCGTTTGCGCTCTACAACACGCGGGCCGAGGTCGACTCCCTTGTGGCCGCCATTCGCCGCATTCAGGGAATGTTCCGCTAACGGCGAAGAAACGCACACGAACGAGAAATATGCTGAAACCCTATCTACATAAAAACCTGATTGAGGCTGGTTGCGACGAGGCCGGGCGCGGATGCCTGGCGGGCCCGGTGTATGCCGCGGCCGTGATTCTGCCAGCCGACTTTTCCAATGAACTGCTCAACGACTCCAAACAGCTCAGCGAGCGCTGCCGCTACCAGCTGCGCGAGGTCATCGAGCGCGAGGCCGTGGCGTGGGCCGTGGGTGTGGTGACGAACGAGGAAATCGACCGCATAAACATCCTGCGGGCCAGCATCCTGGCCATGCACCGCGCCGTGGCACAACTGCGCGTGCGTCCCGAGCACCTGCTCGTCGACGGCAACCGCTTCTCACCCTACGAGGACATTCCCCACACGACCGTCGTGAAGGGCGATGCCACCTACATGAGCATTGCGGCAGCCAGCGTGCTGGCCAAAACCTACCGCGACGACTTCATGCTGAAGATTCATGCCGAATACCCCCAATACCATTGGGACAAGAACAAGGGCTATCCGGCGCCGGTGCATCGCGAGGCCATACGCCAGTGCGGCACGTCGCCCTACCATCGAATGACGTTCAACCTCTTGGGCACGAAACAGCTGGAACTGGAGTTTTGAGGGAGAATGAGAGAATGAGAGAATGAG
>CALZQV010000059.1 GCA_945828295.1 uncultured Prevotellaceae bacterium
CAGCATAAGAACTATGAGTTGAGTACTTAGGATAGACTGCAACAGAAGAATTTGAACCTGAAGTCGCTTGAAGAGAGATTGTTGTAGAATTTCCACCCTGTACTGCCGCCTGAATAGACAACTGATAGTAACCAGCAGTCAGAGGAGCGGTTGTCTGAGTGATGGTGAAGATGTTGTGCCATGACTCGCGATACTTGTTGGTATTATCCCAGATATGGTTTCCACCACTACCTGAATAACCCCAATTCCCAGCTTCATTTTCAAGAGCAGCATCGGTCAGATATGTACTTGTCACATCTTCGCGTGCCCACGAACTGACCGCGCACAAAAGTGCTACGATCGCGAAAAGTAATTTTCTTTTCATGTTAGTTTTGTTTAGTTAATAAGATAAGTTATTTATGTTATAGTTTAGCTAATTTAGTCGCGCGCACAAAGCACGGGCGCATATTAAATGCACTTAGTCGGTCGCAAAGTTAATAAATAGTCATGTGTTTACCCCCCCCCACACGTTAAACTATGTTAAAACGTGTTAATTCATCGCATTGCGTGTTCGGGAGCGAAGCGTCGCGGGGGCAGGTGCGAAGCGTCGCGGGGGCTGGTGCGAAGCGTCGCGGGGACTGGTGAGAAGCGTCGCGAGGGAGGGTGCGATGCGTCGCGGGCGAAAGAGGTTAAGTTAACCTGCGGCGAAGGGTTAAGTTAACATGGGGCGGAGGGTTAAGTTAACATGGGGCGGGAGGTTAAGTTAACCCGGGCGGGAGGATACAAGAATCCCGCAACTCGGTGAGGGGTTGCGGGATGGAGGTTTACGGTGTTGCGCGGTCGGGTCAGCGGTACAGCCCGTTGGTGATTTCCTGGAGCGTGAGCGGCCGATAGACGATGGTGTAGCCTCCGCCCTGCGTTCCGCAGTGGGTTTCCTCCTCGTAGAGGAAGCCTATCTTGCCGTTATGCTGGAGGGTCATTGTGCTGTAGGCCGAGGGCTTGTCGGTAACCTGATAAGGGCCCGACCAGTTGGCAGCGAGGGCCTGTGGCGAGGCGTAGGAAGCGGCGTCGGCGAGGTCCTTGAAGTAGATGCCCACGTTGGCGCGCCCGGGTCCCAGGGGCAGGCTCTGCAGGAGCAGGTTGGTCTTCTTGCCGTCGCTTTGGCGCGTGGCGCGGACAACCATCACCTCGCCGTTGCAGGCATTTTGGTTGGCCTCCACTCCCCCATTGTCCTTTCCGCTGAAAGCCTTTTCGCCCCACTGGCCTTGGGCTGCGCGGCGGTCGGTGAAGGTGAAGATGTTGTAGAATCGACCGCCCCAGGCGCGGCTGCTGATGAGCACGTTGCCGTCGGGCAACTCCTCACACTTGGGCTCGTCGCCTCCGGGCACGGGCGACGCGTCGCATCCGCCCAGGAAGTGCCACGATTGGCCGAAGTCGTCGCTATAGATGACCCAGTTGGCGTTTTCCTTGTCGTTGCGCGACACGCCGGCACAGTAGAGGCGGAAGTATTTGCCCACCCTGACGAAGCGGCTCTGGAAGATTCGTCCGCTGCCCACGAACCATGCCTTGATGGCTCCGTATCGGCCCCGGGCCAGGGGTTGGTATATGGTTTCCTCGCCGATGTATTCCGGCGCCGACCATGTGGTGCCGCCGTCGTCGCTGTAGAAGCGTGCCATACCCTGATGGTGGTCGACGGTGCTGTAGCCGAAAAGCGGTCCGCCGGAGCAGGTGAGCAGCAACATGCGGTCGCTGTTGCGGTCGGCCACCAGTGCGGCGTCGCCATATCCGGCCTCCTGATGGCCTTTGGTGAGGTCGCCGTCGCCTATCATGGTCTCGGGCAGATAAATGTTGCCCCAGGTTCGTCCATGGTCGACGGACTGGCGGAAGTGCAGGTCGATGCGCCCCGCTCCGATGTCGCTCCGGCAGTAGCGATAGTCGCTCACGGCCACGAGCGTGCCTTGTCGCGTGGTGGCGATGGCCGGGATACGGTAGGGGATGTCGGCTTGGCTGCGCGTGCGGAAGATGTCGGTCTGGGCACGAGATAAGTTGAAAATTGAAAATTGAAAATTGAAAATCAACAATAACAGGGCGCAGCGTTTCATGGCGGTCAAGGTTTATTGGCTATTGGTTATTGTTTATTGTTCACTCAGACGCTCAATGAGCGCCTTCGGACTAAGCAGTTGCTGTTCGCCCGAGGTCATGTCCTTGAGGGTCACCACGCCCTGGGCCATCTCGTTCTCGCCGACAAGCGCCACGAAGGGCACCTGCTTCTGGTTGGCATACTGCATCTGCTTCTTCATCTTCGCCACGTCGGGATAGATTTCGCACCGTATGCCAGCCTGGCGCGCCTGAGCCAGAATGGGCATGCAATAGGCGGCCTCGGCGGGGCCGAAGTTGATGAAGAGGAGCTGGGTGGCCGTGCTCACCGTGGCGGGATAGAGGTTGAGCTGGTTGAGGACGTCATAGATGCGGTCGGCGCCGAACGATATGCCCACGCCCGATAGTCCGGGCATACCGAAGATGCCCGTCAGGTTGTCGTAGCGGCCACCGCCCGTGATGCTGCCAATCTCCACGTCGAGCGCCTTCACCTCGAAGATGCAGCCCGTGTAGTAGTTGAGGCCTCGGGCCAGGGTGAGGTCCAGTTCGAGCTGGGAGTTGAGTGCAGTGAGCTGGGAGAGGACGAAGGCAACCTCGTCGATGCCCTTCAGGCCGACCTCGGACGAAGCAAGCGCCTGGCGCATGGTCTGCAACTTCTCGTCGTTCGTGCCGCTAAGGTTGATGATGGGCTGGAGGCGGTCAATCGCCTCGTCGGGCAAGCCGCAGGCGCGCAGCTCGGCATTCACGTTGTCGAGCCCAATCTTGTCGAGCTTGTCGATGGCTACGGTGATGTCTACAATCTTGTCGGCCTGACCGATTATCTCGGCAATGCCTGTCAGAATCTTGCGGTTATTGATTTTGATGCACACGCGAATGCCAAAGCGGCGGAACACCTCGTCGACAATCTGCATCAGCTCCACCTCGTTGAGCAGGGAATCACTGCCCACCACGTCGGCGTCGCACTGATAGAACTCGCGGTAGCGGCCTTTCTGCGGACGGTCGGCACGCCACACGGGCTGAATCTGGAAGCGTCGGAACGGCAGCGTCAGCTCCTCGCGATGCTGCACGACATAGCGCGCAAAGGGTACGGTGAGGTCGTAGCGCAGGCCTTTCTCGCAGAGGCGTGCGGCAAGTTTGTTCGACGAGTCCTGACGGATGTCCTCGTCCGTGACGCCTCGCATGAAGTCGCCCGAGTTAAGTATCTTGAAAAGCAGTTTGTCGCCTTCCTCGCCATACTTGCCCATGAGCGTGGAGAGGTTCTCCATGGCAGGCGTCTCAATCTGCTGGAACCCGTAGAGCGCATACACGCTGCGTATGGTATCGAAAATGTAATTACGGCGAGCCATCTCTTCAGGCCCAAAGTCGCGTGTACCCTTGGGTATGCTTGGTTTCTGTGCCATCTTTATATATATATATTTATGGTTATACGATATATTGCCTTCGCTATTATGATTTTGCTGCAAAGTTAATGTTTTTATGTCAATTACACGACACCAGAGCGCCAAAACATGGCCACGGGCCCATCAGAAGGGGTAGCCGACGGCCAGATGGAAGCCCAGCGAGTCCCAGAAGCGGGTCATGTTGTAGTAGCCGCTCTTGCCCGTGTCGTAGGGGGCATGGATGCCCACGCCCACGTCGAAGCGAATGACCAGGAAGTCGAGGTCGTAACGCAGGCCGAAGCCCGTGCCCAGGGCAATCTCCTTGCCCATGGTCTTGGCATTGACACTCGCGCCAGGTCGTCCGGCGTCGCTCTTCATGAGCCACACGTTGCCGGCATCGACGAAGATGGCACCACCCAGGTTGCTGACAAGCGGGAAGCGGTACTCAACGTTGGCCTCGAGCTTCAGGTCGCCTATCTGGTCGAGGTAACTGTAGCTGCTGTTGGCGGGATGGTAGCTGCCGGGGCCGATGGTGCGCACACCAAAGGCACGTATGCTGTTGGCGCCGCCAATGCTGAAGAGGTCGGCATAGGGAGCCACGCGGCTGTTGCCAAAACTGTAGATGACGCCGGCAAAGAGTCGACCGGCCATGTAGGTGCGGGTCTGGCCGATGCGGTAGCGCTGGGTATACTCGGCCGTGAAGCGCACGTACTGGGCAAAGGGCACGCCAAACAGGTGTTTGTTCTTCTCGTTCAGCGACTTGCCCCCCAGGCGATAGGCCAAGCTGGTGACGTTGCCCGCCTCCTTCAGCGAGAAGGTGATGCGGCGCTGATGGTGCCTGCTGGCGGGGTTCGTGAGGGTTATGGTGTATTGTGCCGAGGGCACGAACTGGTTGCGCAGCGAGGCATAAAGCGCCGGATTGACGGCCACGATGGAGTCGAACTTTGCCGTGGTGTGCAACTGCTTCTCGTAGTCGAGGCGGAAGGGCACCACCTCGTGGAGGACGCGGGAACGGCGCTGATAGGTATGGGCCACGCGAGCTCCGAAGGTCACGCGGCTGAAGTAGCCCGAGCGGTTCATCCAGTCGGCATTAATCTTATAGGTTGTGGTGGCCTTGGCCCTGCGGTTGAAATACTTGCCGAGACCCAAGAGAAGCAGGCGCGGATAGACAAGGTTCATCGACGTGCCCCACTCGAATGAGTTCATCAGGCTGTGCTTGCCGCTGGTCTGGGCGCCGGTCATCCACTCGTAGGAGCCATAGGCACTGAAACTGATCGTCTCGGCACCGCGGAAGACGTTCTGTTTCGACATGGTGAAACTTACGCCCGGCCCCACCAGTCCGTTGCTCTTTCCGGCGATGTTGCCCTTAAACTCAGCATTGTAGGGTTTGTCGAGACGGGCCGTAATCTCCACGTCGAGCGTATCGCACGTGGCGGTGGTATCGCGAGGCGTGTAGCGCATACTCAATTGCGAGAAGATGCCCATGCCGGAGAGGTTCTCCTGCACGGCATTTTGCACGTTGAGCTTATACAGGTCGCCCCGGCGGTAGGAAATGAAGCGGCGGATGGCACGCATCTTCAGCGGCATGCGCCCCTTGCGTCCGCTGTAGGCCATCGTCACGCTGTGGCGGCCGATGGTGTCGACCAGCTCGGTGGCCCCGTTCTCGTAGATGTTGATGCGCGTGCGGCCCATGTAGTACTGACGCCCCACGTTGTCGGTCATCGAGGGCGACGGCACCACCTGCAACTGGACGTTGAGCGGACGAGCCACCGTGTCGGCGCGATAGACGATGTATTCGGGACGGAAGTAGTAATAGCCATGGTTGCGGAAGACATCGCACAGGCGCTTTCGCTCCTCATCGAGGTTAACCACGCTGAAGGGGTCGGCGCGATGGAGCATGCTCCAACGCATGGTGGCGCGGATGAGCGAGTCGGCGCGGTCGGGGAAGCCAAGGTAGGCAATGCTGTCGAGATGGAACAGCGGACCGGGATGAACCTGATAGGAAATCTTTGCCTTGCGTGGGTGGCGCTGCGGAATGGTGTCGAAGCTGGCCTGACCACGAAAATATCCGTAGTTGCGGAGGGTGTTCTGCGCCACCTGGGTGCGGATGCGGGGGTTGACGGTAGTCAGCGTGACGGGCGTGGCGGCGAAGGAGTTGAACATCCACCGGCCGAAGCGTCGCTTGCTGTAAAGGTATTTGTTGTAGGTCCACAAGCCGAGGGCCAAGGGCTGACGATGGTACGACGAGCCCATGAGCGAATTGTTTGGCTTATAGGCCAAAACGCCTTTCACCTCCGACTTGGCCACGGCATAGGCCTCCTGGTCGAGCTTAGGATTGGGGAGCACCGACGGGGAGGCGGGAGTGGAGTTTGGGCTCAGCGCGCCAGGCGCCGAACTTTCCTTCACACCCGCGAGATAGTTCGAGACGGTGTTATAGGCATTGCCGATAGCCGTGATTACGCCCACGGTGTCGTCCTTCGCGGCTTCCTGTTTGGGAGGCTTGTCGTAGTCGATCCGCTTAATGCCCGTATAGAGCACCTCGCCCTCTGCCAAGTTGCGGGTCTCGCTACAGGACGTGAGGCATAGCAAAAAGTAAAAAGCAAAAAGTAGGAGGCCGTGGTGCTTCATCTTGTTTCGTGTTTGGTTTTTACTTATTACTCTTTTTTGCGGAATATGAATAACTCACCCAAGCGGTTGCTCTTCCTGCGGAGCACAAGGCCGGCTCCCATCTCGGTTATCTCACCTTCGAGCAGCGATTCGCTGTCGCGGTCGTAATAGACGCGAACGTAGCGCGTGGCACTCTTGTCGAGGCGGTATTCTATCGACACATTGTTGATGATGCTCTGGCCAGTGTTCTGCACGTCGCTGCCCGAGCTAACCTTGCCCCCGATAATCAGGCTGATGCGGTTGCCCCAGAAGCGTTTGGCAAAGCTGAAGCTATAGTCGGTTTGCGTGGCGCCCGAAGCCGACTCAGTGTTGTCGATTCCAAAGTTAAGGTCGATGGTGGAGAGCGCTTTATTCGAGATGGCGGCAATCTGACTCTGAAGGAATGAGTTGAGGGCGTTGGTGGAGCTGAATCCCGTGGTTCCTTTGCCGCTTTCCGTCAGGTAGAGCCCTGTGGCAAGCATGGTCACTGCCACCTTGCCGCGTTCCTCGTCGGTCATTGTGGCCAACTGGTTGGAGATGGTCATATCGGAGGGAGCCTCAATGTTGAAGGTCAAGCCCATGTCGTTGAGCGTCTGCGACACGGTAAGTCCAACGTCGAAGTTCACGCTCCGCGGCACGTCGTTCTCGTAGACAGTGGTTTTCACGCGCTCACTGGCACTGATGTTCAGGCGCGGGTTCATGATGTCGCCCGTGAACTCAGCGTAACTGCCGTTCTGAATGGCAAAGTTCTTGAGCGACATCACCATGAGGGTGTAGTTCATGAGACCGCTGACGATGGTGTAGCGTCCATAGAGCTGCAGGCCGTCCTGCGTGGTGTAGCCCATCGTGAGTTCACCGCCTCCCTCAAGGTCAATATGGTTGGTGCCGTCGGTGCTGAGCAGACAGTGGACCTGTGCTGCCTGCTCGATGTCGATGAGCATCTGCATATCAATGTTCTGGGGCGACGTCTTCACCGGCTCGGTGGCAAGCGTGTCGGCGAAGTCGGCAAAGGTGACAATCTCGGACAGGTGGTCGTCGACGGTCAGGGGGGAATCGGCTAACACGTAGGTGACATCCGTATTACCAAGAACATCAAGACGGCCGCGCAGGAGCATGTCGTCGAGGGTTCCCGTCAAGCGTGCACCGAGGTCGACAAACACCTTGCCGTAAGCCACGGCGCCGGGACTCTTGGGGGCGTTGATGAGTTCGAAGTTCCGGGCCGAAAGGTTGAGGTTGAGCAATATCCGCTCAAGGTCGGCAAAGTTGATGTTACCATCAAGCACCAGAGGGTTGCGTCCCGTGGAATAGGCCTCGATGCGGTTGAAGTCGAGGAAACTCTCCCGCACACCGATGGTGTCGTTGGGGAAACGCAGGTGGAGGCTATACATGTCGCTGTTGAGGTACATTGAGTCCGTGACGAGCGAACCGTTGAGCAAGGGGTTCGATACCCTACCCCTGACATATATTTCACCCGTCGCATATCCATCAAGTTCGACGGTGTTGTCGGGGATGAAGCCATTGGCAAGCGACAGGGGAAGGCGCTCGAGGGTGGCCTGCGCCTCAATCGTACCCTGGCCGGCAGGATTGTATGTACCCGAGAGGGTTCCCACCTCGCTGCCGTTGTGCAGTATGACACCATCGACATGGTGCGTGCCATCGGCATTGGGCAGATACAGGGCATTGATGGCCATGTTGTCGAGTGGCGCTCCTTCGTAGGTAAGTTTCTGGACACCGGCATCCACGAGCACGCTCGTCGACTGCTCCTGCTGCACGAGGTGGAAGTCGCCGGAAAGCGTGCCTCCGACCTTAGGCATATAGGGCAGCACGGCCGTCAGTTCGTCGAGGTTGAGGTCGTGGACGGAGAGGGTGATGTCCTGCCGGCCCTCGTCGTTGGGTGTGCTGTAGAGCTTGAATCCCGTGCCGTCGTCGGCCTGCAAGTCAAAGTCGGCCTCAACGTGCATATTGTTGTGAAGGAAGATGTAGTTATTGTCGTTCAGCTTGAAGCGACGGTAGGCTATGATGGGATTCAGGGGGGAGAGGTGGACGCGATAGCCTTCGTCCTCGAGGAAGAGTTGGGCCCCCAGGTCGACACCCTTCAGGCCCTTGGCATCGAAGAAATTGAGAGAGGCGTCGACACCCGTCGGGGTGAGCTCGGCCATGAGGTTCGACTCGAAAACCACCTGGCGGTTGCGTGGCCCATTGCGCACGCGTCCATCGAAGCGCATCACGTTGGCCGTGTCCTGATGTATGTTGAGCTGGATGGTGTCGAGCAGTATGGCTCCCGTGTTCAGGGCATGTATGTAGCCGTCTCCGTTCAGTCCGACTTGAGGGTCGCCAGCCAAATTCAGATTAACGCGGTCGTATTGATAGCCCATGGACCGTATGATGTGGGCCAGGGGGTTGTCGTTGCCACTCTTCAGGTGGATATCGAAACGGGGCAAGAGACTCTTCAGGGTGTCTTGGGCCAGGTGGTGGGCCATGAACTGCCGCTTAGCCTCGTCGACAAAGGCTTCGACGCTGGCAAGCAGGCGGTCGAGGCCTTCACGCGAAACGGCCATCATCTCCAAGTCGCCTGCCGTAACCTCGGCATAGAGGGTGTCGGTGGCCATGAGCAGGGAGAGGTCCATATCAGAGGGATAGTAGACCGTATCGGCAAGAATCAGCTCGATAGCCTGCAGACGGCTTTTCAACTCGTGACGTTCCTTGAGATTGGAGTTACCGTCGGCCTGTAACTGCAGGGACATTGCCAATGGTTTATCGGTCAGCCCCAGCGCATGGAAGTCGATATGGCTCACGCCCAACGAAAAGTCGACACCCGTGATTTTGCGGTCGAGCTGGAGCGTGGCACAAGCATCAGCCCGCAGGACGTCGTTTTCGCTATACAGGTTAAGCAGAGCCTCGCCGTTACGGGCGTGGGCATTGAGTCTGACATTATCGATATTGTTTCTTCCGTAGCGCAGATGGTCCACCTCAACCTCAGCGTTGGCTCGGGCACGGCGCGACAACAGGTCGGTGCCCACACCCGAAAGGCGAGCACGGCCCGTGAGGTTGTAGACGGAATCGCGAGGGAGGAAGCAGTGGAGATTGAGGTTGCGCACGTCGAGGTTGGCACGATAGGCCTCGGTGCGGGCATCGTAACTGCCTCGGACACGAGCCGAACCACTACCCTGCAGCAGGCGCAGGTCGCCGGCATACCGCTGGTCGTGGAGATGGACATCGCCGGAAAGGTCCATGTCGGGGAACTGGATGGTGGGCGAAAGTCCCAGCATGAGATGCACAGGGTTCAGGTTGCGGGTCTGCGCATTAAGCTTGAGGTCGGCCCCCAGGCTATCGAGCGTGAGTACATTGGTGAGGGTTCCATTCACCGTTGCCTCGCCCAGAGGCATGACGGCAAGCCGGCACTCCTCGACCTCAACGCAGTCAACATTGCCACGAGCCTTCACATCGAGGGTGACAGGGGGAGCCTGGGGGATGAGTTGCAAGAGTTCGGGGGAGAGGTAGTCGGCCGCCAAAGTCATCAGGTCGTGACACCCAAGAGAGGCATCGACATCAACGTCCATGTGACCGCGCTCGCGCGGAGTCAGCGCTGCCCAGTCGAGGTTGACCTTGCCATCGATATGACTGTGGGGCGTGGCCAGACGCAAATCGGGGGCCACAAGGTGAGTGTCATCGACAAGGAGGTTCTTGGCCGACAGCTGAATTTTTCCGATTGACGTTACTGGCGTGCTCTCGTTAAGACGCTGGACGAGATAGAGCGTATCGGCATCGAGTTCCAGACGCTCGACGCCATACACACCTTCACGCAGGTTTACGTCACCGCCAGAAACGAGAAGATGGTTCACATCGCCACCCACGCAGAGTGAGTCGCCAACCGTGTGGAAGGCTACGCGCGTATTGTTCAGCGCCACGTCGCCAACCCCTATCGTCCACATCACGGGAGCCGACTCGGTGGTGTCCACGACGGTGGTATCACGCATACTGATGTCGACATCACAGTCATCAAGCGTAATACCTGACAGTTCGGCCTGCTGGTTGCGCAAGGCTACGTCGCCACATGCAAGCCTTAGTTTCCCCAGCCGTCCCTTGACGATTACCGTGGAGATGAGGTCGCGCGTATCGACCACGCCCCCATGAAGTTCCAATGCATCAACGCCTAACTGGCAGTCCAGGATACGGGAAAAGTCGAGGTCGACAAGGGCATGCTGCACAGAGACAATGGTGTCGGGGGGAGTTGTTGCACAGAAATTCTGAAGGTCGAGGTCTAAGGGGAAGCGAATACGTATGCGTTCGAGACGTATATCGAGACCTGTCTGTTCGGACGCGTAGGCCGCAACCTTGCCAACAGCCCATTGCTGGACGGCAGGAATATAGAAGAGCACCAGAAGCAATGCAAAGAGCACAACGGGAAAGAGAATAGCTCCCGCCGCGCACCATGCTATCTTCTTCTGCCTACGCATAACAAGTTACAACGATTTGACAAAGGCCTGCCACAGGGGTTCTTCGGGCACGGGGCCCGTGACATCGATGGGCAGGTGGGAAACGGGATGCTCGAAGCTGACACGACGCGCATGCAGCGAGATGCCGCCATCGGGCAAGGAGCGGGGAGCGCCATACTTGAGGTCGCCACGTATGGGGCAGCCCATCTTGGCCAACTGGCAGCGTATCTGATGGTGGCGCCCCGTATGGAGGTCGACCTCGAGCAGCCAATAGCGATCGCTGCGAGCAATGACACGATAGTCGAGAACGGCCTGCTTCGAGCCAGGTACCTCACGCTCATAGGCTCGGGCCGTATTGTTCTTTGGGTTGCGGGTGAGCCAATGCGTGAGCGTCCCCTCGCTTTGGGGAGGCTGGTTCCCGACAATGGCCCAGTAGGTCTTCCGTACGGAACGCGTGCGGAACATCTCACTCAGTCGGCTGAGTGCCTTGCTGGTACGGGCAAAGACAACAAGACCGCTCACGGGCCTGTCGAGTCGGTGGACCACACCCAAGAAGACGTCGCCCGGTTTGTGGCAAGTATCCTTTATATACAACTTCACCGTCTCCGAAAGGGGGGTATCGCCAGTCTTGTCGCCCTGCACGATATCACCCGCCCTTTTGGAGACGATGATGATGTGATTATCCTCGTAGATTACATCCATTATGTATTCATGCCGCCATCGACCTGAATAACCTGACCGCTGACATACGAACTGAGGTCGCTGGCCAAATAAAGCGCGGTGTTGGCGATATCCTCAACCTGCCCGCCACGACGCAAGGGTATCTTTTTCTTCCACTCCTCGCGCACATTGTCTGGCAGAGAAGCGGTCATAGCGGTCTCAATGAAGCCGGGGGCGATAGCGTTGGCACGGATGCCCTTCGGTCCCATTTCCTGAGCAATGGACTTGGCCAAGGCAATAAGACCCGCCTTAGAAGCGGCATAGTTGGCCTGACCGGCATTGCCGTGAACGCCCACGACGGAAGCCATATTGATAATGCTACCGCCACGCTGGCGCATCATAATGGGCACACAAGCATGGATGAAATTGAAGGCCGACTTCAGGTTTACAGCGATTACAGCATCCCACTGCTGCTCGGTCATGCGAAGCATCAGTCCGTCCTTGGTGATGCCGGCATTGTTGACCAATATGTCAATGCTGCCGAACTCTTCCTTCACCTGTGCCACAACCTGCTCGGTCTGAGCAAAATCGGCAGCATTTGAGGCATAGCTCTTGGCCTTAACACCCAAGGCGGCAATCTCCTGCTCGGTCTCGGGATTAACCTCAAGGTCGGTGAATGCGATGTTGGCGCCCTCCTGGGCAAACTTCAAGGCAATAGACTTGCCTATACCACGTGCCGCACCAGTAATCAGCGCGGTCTTTCCTTCTAATAATTTCATGTATAAACGTTAAACTTTAGTCCTTAATCTTGTTTTCTTCTTCCTTTTCGTCTGGTCTTTCAATCTTAGCCATAGCTCGATGAATAACCTGTTTCACCATCGGACGACTTACACTAATGCTGCTTCCCAAACGGCCATAAATGTATGGCACCTCAAGGCCCTTGATGCAATAATGGATTATGTCGACCGACATTCGTATGTTGGCAACATCAAACTTCCCTTGGCGTATGCCCTGCATAATAATTTGCTGGAGGATTTCAATCTCGGTTCGGTCGAACTCCTTACGCACTTTCTCAACCAACCATATATCACGAAAGAACTCGGCTCGCAAGTTTCCATTGCGAACTACGGCATCCTTGATAAGACTAAGATGAGTATAGACAAGCTGAACAAGCTTATCTTCGGGCTCGAGATCCTTGGTGGCCACAAGACGCAGACGGTCGCCCATGCGCGCCATCTCGCGTTCTATGACAGCATAGAACACCTCTTCCTTACTCTTAAAATAGGTGTAAAGCGTGCGTCGTCCCTTTTCAGAAGCCACGGCAATATCGTTCATTGTCGTATCTTCGACCCCACGTTTGGCAAAAAGGTGTCGGGCCACGTCTATGAGCTTATCTCGAGTCTTCGATGTTCCCATAACGTTTGCAAAGATACGATATAAAATTAATATGCGGAAATTAAAATGTAAAAAATGCACCAAATATTTGGCAGAAAGAAATATTCTGCTTACCTTTGCAGTCACAAATCGCGGAGTGGAGCAGTTGGTAGCTCGCCAGGCTCATAACCTGGAGGTCGCCCGTTCGAGTCGGACCTCCGCAACTAAAAAAGGAAGGCCTTGATTTCTCAAGGCCTTCCTTTTCGCATTTCCCGAGGTTTATTTCAGCAGCATCTTGCGACCGTCCACGACATATATGCCGGCACGGGTCGGGCGATTCTGCAGACGCACACCCTGCAAGGTAAAGATTTCAGCGTCACGCAACGCATCGCTCTTTAAACTCATGATTCCGTCGGGTGCAGGTCCTACTACAAGGATTCCCTCGTTCAGTCGGCTTGTATCCCATGTGTACCCCATTGCCTTGTTGGGTTCGCAAAGGTCGAACACAACATTACTGCCTAAGACAATCTCCGAAGCATCGAAAATCATCAGCTCGTCGCCTACGGCCAGTTCCAAGCCTTCCTTGCCACGGACAGCAAGTGTACCATTAAGGGTCAGCTTGCCAATACCCGTGAACTTACTGAAGGTGGACTTTGTGCTGATGTATGTCTGTATGGTACCGTTCACGGTCAGGTTCTTGTTGCTGAACTTCAGGTTGCCACCGGCATTGGTTTCTGTGATACCGCTGCGGATAGTACCGCCAGTGGCCACCGTAACTGAGCTGTTGCCCAGCGTGCCCTTACCGCTCAACGTGGCGCCATTCGCGACATTCAGCGTACTGGTTCCCAGCATGATGTCTGTCTTAGAACTATTGAGACAAAGCTCACCGCCATTTACGCGACATGCGCCAGAAAAGTCACCTTTGCCCGTAAAGGTCATCTTGCAGGTGCCGACTTTGTTGAAGAGCGACTTATTCGAACCACCTTCGTCGTGAATGGTTCCCGCAAAGGTAAAGTTGTGGTCGTCTGAGTTACCGATATTCCAGGTATTATTACCACTTACGCCACTCTGATTCTTGAAGTTTGAGATAGGATGGTTCAGAGAGCCAGAGCCGGTAACCGCACCAATAGTCATTGCCTTTGCAACATTGGTTACGCCACAGTTAGCTGCTATG
>CALZQV010000060.1 GCA_945828295.1 uncultured Prevotellaceae bacterium
TCAAGCTGTTGCTCATACCGGCCGACCCCGAGGATGACAAGAACGTCATCATGGAAATACGTGGCGGAACGGGAGGCGACGAGGCTGCCCTCTTTGCCGGCGACCTCTTCCGCATGTACTCAAAGTATTGCGAGACGAAGGGCTGGAAGACGGCAGTATCCAGTTTCAGCGAAGGCGCCGCAGGAGGCTACAAGGAAATTGTGTTCTCCGTAACCGGCGAAGGGGCCTATGGCATCCTGAAATATGAATCCGGAGTACACCGCGTGCAGCGCGTGCCCGCCACCGAAACGCAAGGTCGCGTACACACCTCTGCCGCCACCGTGGCTGTGTTGCCCGAGGCCGAGGAGTTCGACGTAGAGATTAACGAAGGAGCCATCAAGTGGGACACATTCCGTTCCTCCGGCGCCGGCGGTCAGAACGTGAACAAGGTGGAGTCGGGCGTGCGTGCCCGCTATATGTGGACAAACCCCAACACGGGCGAAACGGAGGAAATCCTTGTGGAGTGTACCGAAACGCGCGACCAGCCCAAGAACAAAGAGCGCGCCCTGGCACGCCTGCGCACCTTCATCTACGACAAGGAGCACCAGAAGTACATCGACGACATAGCCTCGCGCCGCAAGACAATGGTCTCCACCGGCGACCGCTCGGCCAAGATTCGCACCTACAACTACCCCCAGGGACGCATCACCGACCACCGCATCGGCTACACCATCTACAACCTTGCCGCTTTCATGGACGGCGACATACAGGACTGCATCGACCACCTCATCGTGGCAGAGAATGCCGAACGAATGAAGGAAACGGAACTATAAAAGCAAGCAATATGGGACTATTGGAAGATATCAAGAAAGAATGGACATGGGAAGGCTTCAAGAAGTCGTTAAGAGAAAATTGGATTGACCTTCTCAGTGTATTACTGATTGGTAACATCACACCGATCATATTGAAATACAAAGGATGGGAAGACAGCGCTCTTGCATTCTTCCTCGTATTTTTACTTCTCTATTTACTCGTCTTCATTGTGAGAGGCTTAATTATGGGTATTATAAGAAAGATAAAGAAATGACACGAAAAGAATTAGTAACAAACATACAAAGGAAGAAGAGTTTCCTCTGCGTTGGCCTTGACACCGACATAAAAAAGATTCCCGAGCATCTGCTCAAGGAGGACGACCCCGTGTTTGCCTTCAACAAAGCCATCATTGACGCCACGGCGCCTTACTGCATTGCCTACAAACCAAACCTGGCCTTCTACGAGGCCATGGGCGTGAAGGGCTGGATTGCCTTTGAGAAGACCATCGAATACATTCGCCAGAACTATCCCGACCAGTTCATCATTGCCGATGCCAAGCGTGGTGACATTGGTAATACGTCGAAACTCTATGCACGCACGTTCTTCGAGACACTGGACGTGGATGCTGTCACTGTGGCCCCATATATGGGCGAGGACAGCGTGACACCCTTCCTAAGCCCCCTCCAACTCTCCAACGAGGGGGAGAGAACGCCCCGACCGCATTGGGTTATCTTGTTGGCCCTGACCAGCAATAAGGGCTCATTCGACTTCCAGCTGACAGAAGACAAAGAAGGAGAACGCCTATTCGAGAAGGTGCTGCGCAAGAGCCAAGAATGGGAAAAGGAAGCACTCCCCCTTGGGGGAGACGGAGGAGGCCTGATGTATGTGGTGGGAGCCACACAAGGGAAAGCCTTTGAGGACATCCGCAAGATTGTACCCAACCACTTCCTGCTCGTCCCCGGCATCGGAGCACAAGGCGGTAGCCTCGAAGAGGTTTGCAAGTATGGCATGACCAAGGATTGCGGCCTCATCGTCAACTCCAGTCGTGCCATCATCTATGCCTCCAACGGGGAGGACTTTGCCCAAAGGGCAGGCGAAGAAGCACTGAAGGTGCAAAAACAAATGGAAATACAACTAAAAAGCATATTATAAAATGGAAATTTCAGCACAACAAATTGCAGGCCTCGTTGGAGGTACGATTGAGGGGAACCCTGCAGCAAAGGTGAATGACTTTGCCAAGATTGAGGAAGGCCGTCCCGGGTGCATCTCCTTTTTGGCAAATATGAAGTACGCCCACTATCTGTATGAAACAGAAAGCAGCGTGGTGCTCGTGAATAAGGACTTCCAACTGGAAGGCGAGACTAAGGCAACGCTTATCCGCGTAGACAATGCCTACGAAACCGTAGCCAAATTGCTCACGTTGGCCGAAAGTATGAAGCCCAAGAAGAAAGGTATCGACTCACTGGCATTCATCGCCCCAACAGCTAAGGTTGGAGAAGATTGCTACATCGGTCCGTTCGTCAGCATAGGCGAGGGTGCCGTAATCGGCAATGGTGTCGTGTTACATCCCCATGTGAGCATTGGCGACAAGGCCACGGTGGGCGACAACACGGAAATCCACCCGAATGCTGTCATCTATCACGACTGCAAGGTGGGACAGAACTGCATCCTGCACGCCGGATGCGTCATCGGCGCTGACGGTTTCGGCTTTGCTCCAACCCCGGATGGCTACGAAAAGATTCCACAAATTGGCATTGTAACCATTGAGGATAACGTGGAGATTGGAGCTAACACTTGCGTTGACCGCTCCACGATGGGCAGCACCTACGTACGCAAAGGCGTGAAACTGGACAACCTGGTGCAGATTGCCCACAACGACGACATCGGTTCGCACACTGTTATGAGTGCACAAGTGGGCGTGGCTGGTAGTACAAAAATTGGTGAATGGTGTATGTTTGGCGGACAAGTAGGTGTTGCCGGCCATGCAACGATAGCCAATCGCACCCAAGCCGGAGCTCAGTCGGGCATCCCCAACAGCATTAAGAAAGAAGGCACCACAATCATGGGCTATCCCGCCATTGATTATAACAAGTTCTGGCGCTCGAGTGTCATCTTTAAGAATTTGCCCGACCTTAACAAGCAGATATACCAAATGGAACGAGAGATTGAAGAACTGAAAAAGAGATTTGAGAATAAGGATTAGGGATTAGATTATGACAAATAAGCAATATACACTGAATGACAGCTTTTCCCTAAGTGGAAAAGGACTGCACACAGGATTGGAGCTGACCGTAACGTTCAATCCTGCCCCGGAGAATCACGGATACAAGATTCAACGAACCGACCTTCCCGGCCAGCCCATATTGGATGCTGTAGCAGAAAACGTAGTTGAAACGACCCGCGGCACCGTCTTGGGAAAGAAAGATATTAAGGTAAGTACGATTGAGCACGGAATGGCAGCCCTGTATGCATTAGGTGTTGACAATGTACTCATTCAGGTCGACGGGCCGGAATTCCCCATTCTTGACGGAAGCGCAGAATTATACGTCAAAGAGATTCGCCGCATCGGACTCAAGGAGCAAGACGCGCCCAAAGACTATTATATTATTACACGTAAGATAGAAATCAAGGACGAAAACACCGGTTCGTGCATTACCCTGCTTCCCGACGAAGATTTCTCCATCACCACAATGATTGACTTTGAATCGAAATTCATTAGCAGTCAGTTTGCCACGTTGGATAACATGGAGAACTTTGAAAAGGAAATTGCTGCAGCACGTACGTTTGTCTTTGTTCGCGAGATTGAGCCCCTGCTCATGGCTGGGCTGGTAAAGGGTGGAGACCTGGACAACGCAATCGTCATCTACGAGCGCAAGACAACGCAGGAAGCACTGGATAAACTGTGCGACAAGACCGGGGCCGAGCATCACGACGCCAACGTATTGGGGTACATACAGCACAAGCCGCTGGTTTGGGAAAACGAACCCGCACGCCACAAACTGCTTGACATCATCGGCGACATGGCCCTGATTGGCCGTCCCATCAAAGGCCGCATCATAGCCACCCGCCCCGGACATACCGTAAACAACAAGTTTGCCCGATTAATGCGAAAAGAGATTCGCAGATTTGAAGTACAGGCACCCGTATATGACCCCAACAAGATGCCTGTCATGGACAATGTGCGCATCAAGGAACTACTGCCCCACCGCTACCCCATGCAACTTATTGATAAAGTCATCGACTTGAAAGAAAAATATGTGGTGGCAATTAAGAACATTACATCTAACGAACCCTTCTTCCAAGGGCATTTCCCCGAAGAGCCCGTTATGCCAGGCGTATTGCAGCTTGAGGCCATGGCCCAGGCTGGCGGCTGCTACATCCTAAGCTTACTAGATGAGCCAGAACGCTACAGCACCTATTTCCTACGCATCGACAATGCACGGTTCCGCCAGAAAGTCGTTCCAGGTGATACTTTAATTATTAAATGCGAGCTGCTGGCCCCGCTGTCACACAACATTGCCACCATGCAAGCCTATGCCTTTGTTGGCGAGAACTGTGTTGCAGAAGCAACCCTTATGGCACAAGTTATCAAGAATAAATAAAAATAAACATTAAGATTATGAGCAATATCAGTCCACTGGCATACATCCATCCCGAAGCTAAGATTGGAGAGAACTGTGAGATTGGTCCCTTTTGCTACATCGACAAGAATGTTGTAATTGGCGACAACAACATATTGATGAACAGTGTTACTGTGCTGTACGGAGCACGCATTGGCAATGGTAACATCATTTTCCCGGGAGCGGTCATCAGCGCCATTCCCCAGGACTTGAAGTTTGTTGGCGAAGAAACGACAGCAGAAGTCGGCGACAACAATAAGATACGCGAGAATGTAACCATCAACCGAGGCACGAAAGCTAAGGGAAAGACCGTAGTTGGCAGCAACAACTTGCTAATGGAAGGCATGCACGTTGCACACGACGTTATTGTAGGCAACGGTTGCATCATTGGCAACGGAACGAAACTGGCAGGCGAAGTGGTAATTGACGACAACGCCATCCTGAGTGCACATGTGCTGGTACACCAGTTTTGCCGCATAGGAGGATACACCATGGTAGGAGGCGGAACAAAAGTCAGCCAGAACATTCTCCCCTACACCATGACCGCTCGCGAACCGGCAAGCTATTGTGGTTTGAACCTGGTGGGCCTGCGGCGCCGCGGCTTCTCACGCGAGGCTATCGACCAGCTACACCGCACTTACATGATTGTCATGGGAGAAGGCTTACTGGCTGATAAGGTGGAACGAGTGAAGCAGGAAATCGGCATCACGCCCGAAACAACATACATCCTCGACTTCATCAAGGACACGGAAAAACGTGGATTCGTAAGATAACGTATCATGACACTACGCATTACTCTTATCAGTCAAGAAAGCGAAGACTTCATCATGGAGTTGAAGATTGACGCCGATGCTTCTTTTGCTGACCTTCACCGATTAATCATTCGGAACTGCGGGTACAGCGAGGCACATGGACAAAGGTTCTTCATCTGTGACGAGAACTGGCGACCGACACGGCGCATACTGCTCAGTGATGAAGAGAACGTGAATATTGACGAGGATGTCTATTTGATGGACGACACGGAGCTTGGAGCATTCTTGGAAGACGAAGGGCAGCGGTTTGCCTACCGCTTCGACCCCGAGGAACGACGAATGTTCCTGCTCGAACTCACGGAGACCACATTCGGAGAACGCATTCCCGCAGAAGGTATCGTAAACCGACGACACGGACATGCCCCCTCACAATTCACGACCAGAGAAGAGCCCAGCCCTATCGCCCCGACCGTAGTCACGGAAGAATTGGAAGAAGAGTTTTATGGCGAAGACGGCTTTGAAGAAGAAGACCTTGACTTAGAGGGTTTTGATATTCTGGAATGAAGACACTGGTTGTGCTGCTCGGCCCCACTGGCGTGGGAAAAACTGAACTTAGCCTTTCTCTTGCAGAAATGCTGGGCTGTCCCATCATTAATTGTGACAGCCGACAAGTATTTCAAGGATTGAGAATCGGGACTGCCGCGCCGACAGCAGAACAACAAAGTCGCGTCAAGCATTACTTCGTGGCCACGCTCCCCATTGATGCCTACTATAGCGCAGCACAATATGAGGCTGACGTATTGCAACTGACGGCAGAGCTCTACAAGTCACATGATGTGCTTCTGCTTTCCGGAGGAAGCATGATGTATATCGACGCGGTCTGCCACGGCATCGACGACATTCCCACCGTTAGCGAAGCCGTTAGGACGAGCATAAAAGAACGACTGGCAACAGAAGGGCTTGAGGCATTAGCCGAAGAACTACGGAGAATCGACCCCGAATACTACGACATCGTTGACAAGAAAAACACGCGACGAATCGTGCATGCCCTCGAAATCTGCCATATGAGCGGTCGCACCTATACTTCCTTCCGAGTCTGCAAACAAAAGCCCAGACCCTTTCGTATTATCAAGATTGGGCTAAACCGCCCACGCGAAGAGCTCTTCGGCCGTATCAACGCGCGAGTCGACAAGATGATGGCTAACGGGCTGCTCGACGAAGTGCGGCAATATGCGGCCTACCGCAACTGCAACGCCTTAAATACGGTCGGATATAAGGAACTCTTCCAGGTGTTAGACGGTGTATGGGAACTAAACATGGCCATAGAGCGGATAAAAAAGAACACACGTGTCTATGCAAAGAAACAACTAACATGGTTTCAGCGCGATAAATCAATAAAATGGTTTCATCCCGATGACACTGAACTTATCAAAGGATACTTAAATCAAACATTACATGAACACGACATGGCATAACATCAGAAAAGCACTACATGCTATCTACGGAGGGCCGTGGTGGCAGAAAATCATAGCCTGGATTTCTACAATTGTGCTTGCTCTTATTCTCTTCCTTGGAGCTGTAGACATCAATTTCCTGTGGTTGTTTGGTCGTTCTCCTGGTTTCAAGGATATCAAACACCCCATATCCAGCGAAGCCAGCATACTCATCAGCTCAGACAGCCTCCCCATCGGCAAGTTCTATAATGAGAACCGAACCCCGGTAACATATCGCGACATAAGTCCAAAGTTAGTGCGTGCGCTCATCTGCACCGAGGATGAACGATTCTACAAACACCACGGCATTGACGTTAAGGGTCTGTTCGCGGCTGTGAAAGACATGTTTGGGGGCCATGCCAGAGGGGCCAGCACCATCAGCCAGCAACTGGCAAAGAATCTGTTTCGCGTTCGCACCAAAAAGGAATACTCAACGGGATTGCTTGGGAAATTCCCCATCACGCGGCTGCTCACCATCAAGGCAAAAGAATGGATAGTGGCAACGAAGCTCGAAATCCTGTTCACGAAGGAAGAAATACTGACCATGTATTTCAACACGGTCGACTTTGGCAATAACGCCTACGGAATCAAGACTGCCTGTGAAACGTATTTTGCCACGACGCCTGAAAACCTGACATACGAACAAGCCGCCACGCTGGTTGGCCTGCTTAAAGCCACCAGCACGTATAACCCGAAGCGAAACCCGAAAAACAGCACTGAACGACGGAACGTGGTTCTGGCCAACCTTTTTAATCATGGCCAGATGATTATCGGGGGCAAACAGGCTACACAACTGCAATTAGACAGTTTGCAGGCTCTGCCCATGATTACAGCCGAGTCACAGTCGGGGAAGAACAATCTCGGGCCGGTACCCTATTTCCACAATGCCATCAAGGACTACGTAAAAATGCTTTGCGACAAAGGTCTCATCCCCGGCTACGACAGCGAGCACCAATTGGATTTATTCACCGACGGCCTGAAGATTTATACGACGCTCGACACGCGCATCCAGCAATACGCCGAGGCTGCAGCGCTGAAGCAGATGCGTATCATCCAGAAACGCTTTAAAGACCATTGGGGCAGCACACATCCCTGGCAAGACGCTCACTACCGCGAAATACCCAACTTCATAGAAGACATTGCCGAGAACACGTCGGAATATCAGTATTTGAATGCGAAGTTTGAGGGGAATACAGATTCCATTTTCCATTATCTCAACCAGCCCCATGAGGTTGAAGTATTCACCTATGACGGGCCCGAGATACGGGAAATGAGCACGATGGATTCCATTCGGTATATGGTTAGCTTTATGCACTGCGGGTTTGTGGTCATCGAACCCGACACTCGCCAAGTTAAAGCATGGGTTGGAGACATCGACTACAACTCATGGGAATACGACAAGGTAACCGCAATGCGCCAACCAGGTTCCACCTTCAAGTTATTCGTCTACACCGAAGCCATGAACCAAGGCCTGACGCCCTGTGACCGGCGTGTTGACGAATGGCAGTCATACCCCGACACGGTTAACGGTGAAGTGAAACAATGGACACCACATAACGCTAACGGATACTTCACACATGCCAACATGCCACTGAAGAGCGCCTTCGCTCAGAGCATTAACAGCATTGCCGTGAAACTTGGCTATGAGTGCGGAATCCCCAATATCGTAAAGACGGCCCACACGATGGGCATACAGTCTCCCCTGAAAGAAGTGCCATCGATAAGCCTTGGCTCAGAGGACGTCAACCTGCTGGAACTGGTTAATGCCTACTGCACAGTCATTGATGACGGAATATACAACATGCCCGTGCTTATTACAAAGATAGAAGACCGGCACGGAAAAGTTATTTATGAACCCAAACTGAAGAAAGAGCAGGCCATACCCTATCGTTCAGCATACCTGATGCAGCAGATGCTGCGCGCAGGACTCACGGAGCGCGGAGGAACCACAGCAGCCTTGTGGGAATACATACATCCCGTTCTCGGCAAAACAGAGTTCGGTGGCAAGACCGGAACAAGCAACAACCACTCCGACGCATGGTTTGTAGGCGTAACGCCCGGACTGGTTGGCGGTGCATGGGTCGGCGGCGAATACCGCAGCATACACTTCCGCACGGGAGCCTTGGGACAAGGAAGCCGCACGGCATTACCCATCTTTGGATGGTTCATACAATCACTATTGAAGGATAGCCGTTTCTCACGCTATTATCGAAAATTCGACGCACCGAAGGAAGAAATCGACCCGCAGTGCTGGACGTGTGCAAGCGCCTATTATCCACCCCCAAGTGACGACGATGAAGAATTAGAGGAAACAGAGTCCGAAACAGTCGTCGAGGATAGCGAGAGCCCTGTAAATCAAGAATAAATGAAGTAATTATTGTAAAGTTTAGGAAAAAACATTATTTTTGTCACATTAACACAACTTATACTATATGAAAAACGTAACGAAAAAAGCACTTTGTGCAGTATTTTTATCTTTGCTGCCTGTAATAGCAGCCAATGCCAAACCAAACTACGTTGCCTATCTTTTCACCTATTTTACGGGTAACGCGCCTGAAAAAGAACAAATTTGTTATGCACTAAGCCACGATGGCTGGAACTATACCCCTATGAACAATGGGCTGCCCGTTATCGCCAGCGATTCCATCGCACGCACTAAATGCGTTCGCGACCCGCATATCCTGCGTGGCGAAGACGGATGGTTCTACCAGGTTATTACCGACATGAAGTCGAGCCTGGGCTGGAGCAGCAACCGCGGCATGGTACTCATGCGTAGCCGCGACCTCATCAAGTGGGAGCACCACGCCATCCATTTCCCCGATCGCTACAAGGGCACGATGTTCGAGCACGTCACACGAGTATGGGCTCCACAGACCATTTATGACAAGGAAGCCGGCAAGTACATGGTGTACTTCTCCATCCTGACGGATGACGGCAGCTGCCCTTACGACCGCGTATACTATGCCTATGCAAACAAGGACTTCAGCGACTTCGAAGGAGAGCCCAAGGTGCTTTTCGACGTGCAGAATGCCAGCATCGACACAGATATCGTGCGCGACGACGACGGACTTTATCACATCTTCTTCAAGACTGAGGGCCAAAGGCAGAAAGGCATCAAGCAATTCATCACCCCCGACCTTCACGACAATTCGAAATGGGAACTTCAACCCGGCTTCTGTCAGGACACGAACAAAGCCGTTGAAGGCAGCGGCGTATTCCGCCTGTTCGACGGAACCTGGGTGTTGATGTACGACTGCTACACCAGCTACCACTATCAGTTCTGCAAATCAACCGACCTGAAGACCTTTAAGCAGGTACAAGACACAAAGACCAGCGGAGTGTTCACTCCCCGCCACGGAACCGTCATTGCCATTACGAAGCAAGAATATGACCTTCTCACGGCATGGGATGCCCTGATGACGGCCACTTCGGAGCTGAAGACCCGCCCAACCCCCACTCTCACCCTGGAACAGCTCGATGGCCGAAAGGCCTTACTTTCGGCAAGCCAGAAGGTACTTGACGGTCCGGTATCAGCCAAAGCCTACAAGGCGCAAGCTAACAAGATAAAGAAATTCCTAAAATAAAGAGAACCATGAAATCAAGATTCACAAGCCTGTTGGCGGCATTGTTCCTTCCGATGCTCTGCCACGCAATAGTGAACGACGTCGAAACAGTATCCAGCGTCACAAGCGACCGCACGCTGAGCACGCCAATCGACCTTACCATCACAGCCGAGACCAATGCTCTGACAGCAACCATTGACATTGCAAACGACGATGCGGCTGTGGTATTCGAAAACCTTACACCCACGGATGTAATCAACACTTACCTGAGTAAGATATTGATTAACGGAGCAGCGGCGGCCAATGGCACCAACTGCCGGGTAGCCATCTACCGTCACGGTACGATGATACTGCCCCACGGCAAAAGCTATGCTGCCCTGACGGTATTCACGGATGCCGATTTCGGCGGAGAAAGCCGCACGTTTGCTCAAGGCGCCCGTCAGGCTTCACTGGGCAAATTCAACAACAACATCCGCTCCTTTAAGCTGAAGCGCGGCTACATGGCCACCTTTGCCAACCACACCGACGGCACGGGCTACAGCCACTGCTATATTGCCGACCGAGAGGACCTGGAACTGAATCTGCCCGCAACAATGGCAGGACGCATCAGCATGCTGCGCGTGTTTGTCTGGAACTGGGTGAGCAAGAAGGGATGCAGTGACTCGCGCGACGAAAGCATGATGAACACGGCACACGCCACCTGGTATTATGACTGGGGGGCCGGGAGAACCAGCCGCACCAACCATGAGTACGTGCCCCAGCGACACAACGAAGGCGGTAACACCAACGGAAGTGACCAAAAACCGAGTTATTGGAAAGGTGCCTGGGAATCGTGGGCAAACATCAATGCCAGCGACGAAACCTGTACCCATGTCCTGGGACAGAACGAGCCTGACAACACTTCTGGCCAAGATGAAGTATATACTTACGTAACTACAATCCCAGACAATCCACGTGAACACTACTCGCCCACCACGCTGGTGTCAGTGGCTAAAGAGTTCCTCTACAGCGGCAAGCGCATTGGCACCTTTGCCTGCTGCAACCCCAACACGGGATGGGTGTCGGAGTATGTCAACTATTGCCGCGAGAACAACATACGCATCGACTTCGTGGCCACCCACTACTATATAGGCGGCCAGTCACCCGCCTCCTGCATCAGCCAGCTGAAGTCTCTCTACAACGCCACGGGACTGCCCGTATGGGCCACGGAGTGGAACAACGGTGCCAACTGGACTTCGGAAAGCGGATTCAACACCGACAGCGAAGGCTGGTACACCTGGGGAAGCGGCAACGACCAGTACAAGAACGGCGTATGGCTTCGCGACGTGCTGAAACGTGCCGACTCAGAGCCCTGGCTGGAGCGCCTGGCTGTGTATAACGCCGTACAGAGCAAGCGCCAGATTACCGAGGGCAATTCACTCACCGACGGCGGTAAGGTTTGGGGCTCCCATCTGAGCACGTTTGCCTACGACAGCAAAAACGGCGGCATCAACTACTTTATGCCCTGGACACACCACAACCCGACCGACTTCGACGTCACCTACGACACGAAGAAGAAGACAGCGACCTTCACCTGGAAGAACCCTGATACGGACATGGCTGACAGCACCGTGATTGAATACAAGAACGGCACGAAGTGGGTGCAGGTTGCCGTACTGCCGATGTCGGAAGAAGAAGAACGTACGTACACGATGGACGTCAGCGAGTTCGAGCCCGCCATGTATACCTTCCGACTCACGAACTACGACTACGACAAGAACACACGTCGTGCATCGGAGAACCCGAGCATCACCATTGCCGCTTCGAACGTCATCGGCTCGCTGCAATACGGCCAGCTGAAGATTGCCGACACCGACGCCGTGGTGACGGACATCGAAGAGCAACCGAGGTCG
Organism: uncultured Prevotellaceae bacterium; assembly: GCA_945828295.1. GTDB lineage: Bacteria > Bacteroidota > Bacteroidia > Bacteroidales > Bacteroidaceae > Physcousia. The sequence continues at coordinate 12,113 of CALZQV010000060.1, forward strand.
CCCTACGTGGTTATGGGTATGGTGACACTGAAGAACTCTGCCAACGGAATCACGAACCACTTGATTAAGATGAACCGAAACAGCTTCACGTTCCGTTTCAACCCATGGCAGCTGCCCACACCGGTCGCGTTCAAGAATGCGGAAACGGCCAACTACATCGTGTTGCCAGCCGACACGATATGGCAACTTTCCGACGACATGATGCTCATATCGCAAAAGGCAGGAAAGGTGAAGAACGAAGTGCAGGTGACCTTCCCCAAGGCATTCCCTGAGGGCGTGACACCCGTTGTCATTGCCCAGCAATACAGCTCATCGCTCAGCTACGCTCCCGTGACGGTTAAGGTTTATGACGTTACGAACACCGGCTTTAAGGCCATACTGGTGCGCCAGGAGGGTGTAACCTCCGCCTTCAACAGCCAGGATGTGGTGTATTTCGCAGCCTCGCCCGGCCAGATACCCATCGGAGCAGGCAAACTGCTCACCGTTGGCCGCGACACCCAAGTTCCCGTTGGCGGCAGCACGCGCCACCAGGTATATTTCAGGAACGAAGCTGGCGAGGACATGCACTTCGTGAATCCCTACATCGTGGCAGCAAGCCAGACCAACAACTACGGCAAGGCAAGCGTTCTGCGCCAATACAGCGTGTCGAGCGACGACGAAGGTGTCTATGCCGCCTACATCCGTCGCCAGACTGACGCAACCAACACGACAGTGACGGATGCCGACCTGGCATCGCTCAACGGAGACCACATCGGATGGTTCATTATCAGCGATGATCCGAACGGCAGCGGCGATGAAGCCCCCATCATCGTGCCGACGGGCATCGAGAACGTAGACCTCGGTCGTGGATTCAACGTCAGCATCGAAGGCCGTGCCATCTATGCCGAGGGCAAGGGACTGAAGGTCTACACGCTGAGCGGTATCCGCGTCTCCTTCGGCAAGCTGCTCTCGCCCGGAATCTACATCGTGACTGACGGCCGCCGGTCCATGAAGGTGCAAGTGCTCTAAAAAGCATACGACAACATACACTTTATCCCCCTTCGACATCTGTCGGAGGGGGATTTTTTTTGTCACAGACGGAAGGCGGAAGCGACAGGGAGTTCCCGACATGGAAAAACTGCCCCTGCATCGACGGGACCTCAACGATGCATCGACGGGGCCTCGTCAATGCATCGTTGGAGCCTCGTCCATGCATCGACGAGGGCCCGTCCATGCAACGCGCACGCACGCACGCGTGATTCCATAATTATTATACCCTCCGGCGGGACGTAAAAAACAAGGCAATATATGGTTTAATAAACTATTGTTAAAATTCGTTAACACTACCGAAAATATTCTCTAAGAAAGTTTAAATGTCCTTA
>CALZQV010000061.1 GCA_945828295.1 uncultured Prevotellaceae bacterium
CCAGACTCTATCTGAATATACAGATAACATTACGATTTATGACCCTTGGGCAGATCGGGAACACGTAAAGAGTGAGTATGGCGTAGACGTGGTGAATGAGTGGCCGTGTCATGACAAATATGATGCATGCATCCTGGCTGTTGCACACAAAGAATTCCTTGAGACAGATGTTCAAACTCTGGTCAAAGACGGCGGTGTTATCTACGATGTGAAAGGTGTTCTTGACAGGACTATTGTAGATGCCAGGCTCTAGATGATACTTTGGAATATCATGGTATTCAATTGATAAAAATAAAACGACATTATTCTTATGAAGATATCAGTTATCATCCCCTCTTATCGGCCAAAGGAATACACCATTGCGTGTTTGGAAGCACTTAAGAAACAAACCCTTTCACCAGAAATGTATGAGGTGTTGGTTATCCTAAACGGAGAACGCGAACCCTACGAGGAATTCCTTCAGCAGGCCATGCCTTCCAATGGGAAATTGCTCTATTCTCCCATCGCTTCCGCTTGTTCTTCTCGCAATATGGGGCTTGATAAAGCACAGGGAGAGTATATTTGCTTCATAGATGACGATGATCCGGTTTCACCAACCTATCTGGAGGAACTTCTAAAGTATGCTCGTCCCAATGTGGTTTCCCTCAGCAATTGTTTTTCTCTGTTCGACGATGGGCATACAGAGAAAAATCAGTTTACAATGGAGTATGAACGTTGCGCAAGCAAGGGGGAGCAGTATTATGTCCATCCCAAGAAGATGTTCTCTGTCCCAACTATGAAGATGATTCACAGAGATGTCATCGGAAATCGCCGCTTCAATAACAGTTTCCCTAGCGGACAAGATGCATTGCTTATGTTCGAGATATCCGACAGAATGGATAAAGTGAGGTTCACATCCAGCAATGCGGTATATTACTATAGGCAGCGTACCGGTAGTCTACATAGGTTGAAGTTCGGCAAGCATTGTTCCAAATACATCAGATTGGCATGGGCCTATACGAAACTCTATTTCGGACACTTGGGTAGTTATAACACCTATTTCTATATAACCCGTTTGTTGGCATCGTTGCATGGTCTCATCGACTTTAAGCGGGGGTAGCCATCAAATTATTGCAGTCACACAATAAAACGACCAGTTGAAGCGTTATTTAAGTGAAAATAGCGCTAAATGACAAAACACGGTCGGCACCTCGTTTCGGTAATCATGCCCATGCACAACTCAGAAAAGTTTGTGGGCAAGGCTATTGAATCTGTTATGTGTCAAACCTATCCTTACTGGGAACTTTTGGTGGTGGACGACGGCAGTACCGACCGTTCGTGCGATATCGTGCGTGCCTACGCCCGGCAGGATAGCCGCATTCAACTGCTCATTAACGACAACCCCATCGGCATGCCTTTTGCCCCGCGCAACTATGGCATTGAGCGTGCAAAGGGCGATTTCATCGCATTCCTGGACAGTGATGACATGTGGCTGCGCGAGAAATTATCGCAGCAACTCCCTTACTTCTCGCGAGACAACCGTACGGCTGTGGTGTTTTCGGATTACGAAAAGATTGACGAAAACGGGCGTCGCTCGGCGCGCGTTGTCTCCACGCCGCGTAAGACCAGCTACCAGCAGTTGCTGTATGGCAATGTCATAGGCAACCTGACGGGGATTTTTGATGTGCGGAAAGTGGGTAAATACTACTTCAAGAACATTCACCACGAGGATTATGCCTTCTGGCTCTCGGTGCTGAAGAGTGGCTATATTGCTCGCAGCACGCAAACCGTTCTGGCTCTCTACAGAGTGCGAAAAGCATCGGTTTCATCGAGCAAATTGCGCATTGTGTCTTGGCAGTGGAGGGTGTATCGTGACATTGAGCACATCAGCATTTTCCGCTCGATGTACTACTATATGTTCTACGCAGTGCGCGGGTTGCGCAAGTCGTTGATTTAATCAGTATTTTCGGAATTGCAGGATGTTGGCCGCAGTGCTTAGTTGCATGCGGCTGTTGCTCAGTTCGTCGATGCGGAAACGTTTGTCGGCGGGCACGGCAAACCACTTTGTCAGGGTGTCAGTGGCAACGATGGTGTCTGCGGGATAGGTTATGGTATTGCCGAGGATGATGCTGTCGTTGCGGACCATGAAGTCGGACAGATAATAATGCTTCTGGTCCAGCCGCTGGAGCTTCATGAGTTTGAGCTGGAAGCTGACGTATATCTGGTCGGACTTCGTGATTTTCGAGGTGCCTGTTGCGCGGTCGCGCCATTCGGTCATCTGCCACATGCCGTCGAGGTCGCCGTTCTCGTCTCCCATTTTGCAGCTGCCCAGGGCGGTTATGCAGAGCAGCAGGAAGAGTGTCTGTTGTATCTGTTTCATTTTTTTGTCTTATTAATCCAACCCGTGTAGCCAACAGTGAGCATTGCGCCCTTCGAGGTGCCCAGCAGCTTGCCCCAGTTCTGCCCGTAGGCTGCTGCGATGCTGAGTCCTTTGATTTGGTGGGGGCTGTAGGTAACTTCTGCCATCAGGTAGTCGGCCTTTGCAGGGTCGGGCAGTGGTGTGGAGTAGGTGCCCCAACTCTTTTGGTGGGTATAGAGAATGCGGTAGGCAACGTCGTTGTGGGGCTGTCCTTCGATGCCAAAGTGGTTTGCTTTGACGCGATTGTGCTTGAAGGCGATTTTGCCGTCGCTGTTGTATACGGGGGAGATGAGCAGGGGCGAGCCCATGGCGTAGCCTGCGTGCTGCCAGCCGCCGTAGATGTGATGGTTGTAGTAGTTGTCGATACCAAAGACTTCACCGGGGAAGGTGGATGTGGCGTCGTGGTATACGGGACCGCTTTGGTCGGTGGTGCGCAGGTGCTCGTAGAGCAAGGTGGTGACTATCGGGTTCCGGGGTAGGCGAACCTCGCCGCCGTAGAGCATATCCTTCCAAGGATATTGCCAGAACATCTGGCTGTGGTCTTCGAAAAAGTGCTCAGCATAGAGAGAGGCTCCCCAGCCTTTGCCGTGATAGTCGAGGCGTATGTGCCACGAGCCCAGTTGGTTGCCCTCGGCATTGGAGTAGTCGCCGTCGTTGGTGTCGTTTCCACCAGGGATTAGGGCGTGCCAGAAGGACTTTATGCCGTGGGGGAGTTTTTGGTGGGACGAGAAGTTGGGGTCGGAGTGGTCCTCACGGTCCTCCAGATTCCATGCCTCGCCGGCAAATTGTGCCAACATCTCCAGTCCGCCCGTCAGGGTCAGGGGGAACTTTTCGGTGTTCCCGATGCGCAGGAAGCCGGCCTTGGAATGGAAGAGCGAATTATGGGTGCGCAGGTTGCTGGTGCCCGATGTAAAGTCGTCCTGCCATCCGTTGTCGGTGTACATGCCATAGGCAATGTGGGCCTTCAATGCCAGCCAGCCTTTTGTTCGGGGGATGACCCAGAAGTCGGGCAGCTCGAGTCGGACTTGCGGAATGGGGCGCGCCCCGATGCCCATGGTCAGCCCTCCCGAGCTGAGCCGTTGGTTTTTCATCTCCATCGGCCGCTCTTTTTGACCTACGCTCAGGCGTAAGGCCTTGTACTGGAAGTCGGCAAAGAGTTGTTGGATGACGATGGGACTGTCGTGGTTGACGGCTCCCACAAGGTCGAGCCCGTAGCCGATGCGCCATTTGCGCGCGCTGTCGGCTTCGGCAGCTCTGCCAATGGAGGCCCGCAGCAGGGCGCTGTTCCGTTCCGTTGTGCCCAGTCCATAACGGTTGTTGGTGAACCAGAAGGGTGCGCTGTCGCCACTTCCGGCGGTGGCTTGAACCGTGCCTTGGTATTCCACGTCCTTGCCCAGTCGGCTGAACTGCGCCCACGACGGTGCAGTGCCAAGCAGCAGGAGTGCAGCTAATAAGTATTTCTTGATGTCCATACGTTGCAAAGTTATATTAATTGTTTCGTTTATCGAAATAACTATGCGAAAATCATATACCTTATTAATATTTATAGGGGAAATTTTTGTTCGGGTGGTGTTTTATGTTTAATTTTGCGTGCTTAAAATGTGATATAAACATCCACTATCTAATGAATAGTCCATTTATGCACCGTCTGACGGAGCGCATCATAGAGATACTTGTCAGTCTCTTTCTACTACTAACCATTTTCCCTTGGATATACCTTGTGATGGCCATTGTGGTGAAGCGCCGCAGCCCTGGTCCTGCCATCGTGCGCCAACTGCGCCGGCGGTCGGATGGTGGCGCCTTTCAGGCCTTTTGCTTCCGACTTGAGGATAAAGAGACACTGCTGGCTCGCTCGCCACAGTTGCTCAATATGCTGCGGGGCGACCTGCCCATGCACATCACCATTGAAGTGGACGGGGGAGAGCCCTTGGACGACGACCCCGTAGAGGGTGCTCCGCAGGGGCTGAAAACAGACGATGCATCGACGGAGCCTCGTCAATGCATCGACGGAGCCTCGTCAACGCATCGACGAAGCCTCGACAATGCGTCGACGGAAACACCCCTTGCAGAGGGGGCTGAAGCGACGTCCGAAATAGAAGAAAACGAACCCATAAAAATAACATTCGAAAATGTCGATACTGAGTAAACTCTTTGGCCGTAAAAACGCCGAACAAATAAGAGTCGGGGGCATGGAGGACTTCATGACCCTCGTGCGTGTGTATTACCAGGCCACGATGGCTGCCCGACTGGGTATCAGTAATTTGGCGGCCTTCCCTGACCTTCGTGTCTTCAAGCAAACCCTGAAGGTGGCTACGGTGAACAATAAGCTTGGAGTGGGCGAGAAGAAGCGGGCGCAGAAGATGCTGGCAGAGATGTACGGCATGAGCGACAGCTTCTTTCAGGAGGTGGACGAAAGTATAAAGAAGCGCTGCCGCACACCCCAGGATGTGCAAACCTATTTCCTTGTGTTTCAGGACTTCTCCCAAAACCTTATGATGGCCATGGGGCAGCTGATGCAGTGGAAATTACGCCTGCCCAGCTTCTTCCACAAGGCTCTGCGCCAGATGACTGAGAAGACCGTCCACGACGTACTCACCAGCAACAACTGGAAGGACGATGGCATGCGTCGCAGCGTAGTGGCAATCCGTAAGGCACAGAACACGCTGAACTACAGCGAGGCGTGGATTGTCGAGTTCGCCCACACCGTCCTGATGTTGGCAAAAAAGGAGCCACGTAACAAAATAGAAGACGAAAAGGCTTAAAAAACACGGAAAATTTGCATAACCGCAAATATATCACTATATTTGTGAGCAAATATTTAAAAAAGGAAAGCATAAGATGACCAACCAGGGACAGGATATATTAACTAAACTGGAAGCCCGTATCAGACAGCTCATCCGGCAAGATGAGAATCTGCGCGAGCAAATCCGGAACCTGGAAAGCCAAATCGCTCAGCGCGACGAACACGCCAAGGAGCTTGTTCGGCAGCGTGAAGAGGCTGAGGCGAACTATGCCAACCTGAAGGTGGCCCGCATGTTGGAACTTAGCGATAGCGATACGCGCAGTGCCCGTCAGCGGCTCAACCACCTGGTGCGAGAAGTAGATAAATGTATCGCTCTGCTTAAAGCATAGTAAAAAACTGTAATTATGGCAATGAGCGACCCCCTATCGATAACGCTGAAATTCGGCACACGCACACTACCCATGGTGGTGGAAAGGCGCGACGAGTATATCTACCGTGAGGCAGAGAAACTCATAAATAGCCGATATGCATATTATGCCTCGAAGTACCTCAACCAGGGGCATGAGATGTACCTGCTCATGACGGCCCTCGACGTTGCCGTGCGCCTCAAGCGCATCGAGAACGAAGTGGACCCTGCTCCCATTGAGAAGGCACTCTCGCAGTTGCTGGCCGAGGTTGAGCAGGCGCTGAAGTGATGGCGAATCAGCCTCGAAAAGGGGAAATGCGAGAAGAAACTACAACGCACCGCATGCTTTAAGGGAGAAGGGCGGCCTCTCCCAAGACTCATGTCGGAGCGTTTTTTATTAACAATAAAACATAAAAAAGCTATGGTTGAAATCATAATAGCCATTATCATCGCCTTGGTCATTGTTGGCCTTTGGGCAGTTTACTTCTTCCGAGGCTTGCTGCCTGCCAGAATGAAACAACTGGAGAGCCAAGCCCGCCAGCAGGCAGAAAACGAAGCCGAGGTGATTAAGCAAAAGAAGCTCCTTGAAGTAAAGGAGAAGTTTCTGAACAAGAAAGCCGAGTTGGAAAAAGAGGTGCAGCAGCGCAACCAGCAAATTCAGCAGGGCGAGAATCGCATCAAACAGCGCGAACAGAGCTTGAACCAACGCCAGGACGAACTGAACCGCAAGAAACAGGAACTGGAGAACAACCGCGTGCGCTTGGAAAACCAACAGACTGCTCTCGAGCATAAAGAACAGGAACTGTTCCAGCGCATGGAAAGCCTCGTTGAGCAGGAGCGCACCCGACTGGAAGAAGTCAGCGGCCTGAGCGTGGAAGAAGCACGCGAGCGACTCGTTGAAAGCCTGAAGGACGAGGCCAAGACGCAGGCACAGGCCTACATCAACGACATCATGGACGATGCCAAACTGACCGCCAACAAGGAGGCCAAGCGCATCGTTATTCAGACCATACAACGTGTGGCCACGGAAACGGCAATCGAGAACAGTGTCACCGTATTCCACCTTGACAACGACGACGTGAAGGGACGTGTGATTGGTCGTGAAGGCCGTAACATCCGTGCCTTGGAGGCCGCCACCGGAACGGAAATCGTGGTCGACGACACGCCAGAGGCTATCGTCATCAGTGGATTCGACCCCGTGCGTCGCGAGATAGCTCGCCTGTCACTCCACCATCTGGTGGCCGACGGACGTATCCACCCCGCTCGTATCGAGGAGGTTGTGGCCAAGGTGAAGAAGCAAATCGATGAGGAAATCATGGAGACCGGTAAGCGCACCGCCATCGACCTTGGCGTTCACGGTCTGCACCCCGAACTGCTACGCCTGATTGGTAAGATGAAGTATCGTTCCTCTTACGGCCAGAATCTGCTCATGCACTCGCGTGAAACCGCCAACCTGTGTGCCGTTATGGCGGCCGAACTGGGCTTGAATCCCAAGAAGGCCAAACGTGCAGGTCTGCTCCACGATATCGGTAAGGTGCCCGACGAGGACCCCGAAATGCCACATGCCCTGTATGGTGCCAAGCTGGCAGAGCAGTATAAAGAGAAGCCCGATATCTGCAATGCCATAGGTGCCCACCACGAAGAGATGGAGATGGAGACGCTGATTGCCCCCATCGTGCAGGTGTGTGATGCCATATCTGGTGCGCGCCCCGGTGCCCGTCGTGAGATTGCCGAGGCTTACATCAAGCGCCTCAAGGACCTCGAGAATATCGCCATGTCATATCCTGGTGTAACCAAGACTTATGCCATTCAGGCCGGTCGCGAACTGCGCGTCATCGTCGGTGCCGACAAGATTAGCGACCAGGATACTGAGAAGCTGTCTGGCGAAATTGCCACTAAGATACAGAACGAGATGACCTATCCCGGACAGGTGAAGATAACCGTCATCCGTGAGGTCCGCTCCGTAAGCTATGCTAAATAACACGAATCCGTAACCTCCAACTCGTAGCCCCATGATAATAGCTGTAGACTTCGATGGTACTATCGTGCGTGACAAGTATCCAGAGATCGGAACAGAGTTCCCATTTGCTACCGAAACGTTGCGCATGTTGATTCAAGCCGGCCACAAACTCATACTTTGGACCGTGCGCGAGGGCGACACACTGAAGGAAGCCGTCGAGTGGTGCAGCCAACGCGGAGTGGAATTCTACGCGGTGAACCAAACCTTTCCGGGTGAGGATAACGAAGCCGACCACTACACCCGTAAGATAAAGGCCGATATCTTCATCGACGACCGCAACGTGGGCGGGCTGCCCGACTGGGGTACCATTTACGAGCTTATCCAGGAGGATAAAACGCTCGAGGAAATCTTCTTCGAGCATGCCCACGAGGAACAACCGAAGAAAAAAGGCTGGTGGCCTTTCTAATATTTGAAAACAATTTATTAACCTAATTTTAAAAACTAACAAACGATGAAAAAAAGTTTACTTTTGTCTTTGTGCATGAGTGTGTTTGCTATTGCAATGCACGCACAGACGGAACCTACTATCGTATCGGATGTTACGTTGAAATTGCAGAATGCTGATTTTAGTGCAGACACGCCAGTTTCGACGACGGTCTACACCTACGACTACAACATGCCGGACGATGGTGTTGGTGCCGGCGGAGAGTCTCTGTTTGGTATGCAAGCTGTGACGGGCTGGACCGCAAGCGCGCCCTCCGACAACGTGAAGATTATGCAAAATTCCGAGGACAAGTCCAACGTACGTAGCGATGAAGCTAACGCAAAGGCTTCTGGCGTGTTTGCTTACCTCGATCCCGATGCAAATCTCGACGAGCAGCCGGGCTTGGGTGGTCCTTATTATGCACCCTTCTATGGGTCCGAAGCCGCTGAAGGTGGCCAGTCTCTGGGTCTTGTCTCCGTTTGGGGAGCAACTCTGCAGTACACTCAGGACGTGACTCTGCCCGCTGGCGATTACATGATGATTGCACGTATCTACAACGCTTCAGGCACTGTTGCTGTTGCTTCAAGCAGAAACGGTTTTGCCGGTGGCGATGTTCAGACCTATTCTGCCAAGACCGTTTATCCTTCTGCCGAATGGGAAAACGATACCATTATCTTCCGTTTAGCAGCAGAAACGACAGGTAAGATTAGCCTCGGCTATGTTGCAGCAGCCGCTGGTAGCAGTTCGATGCCTCACTTGTTCATTGACAACGTTAAGTTGTATCAGATTGATGCTAAGTATCTTGATCAGAAAGCTATCGACGAAGCTAAAGAAACTTTGCTGAAGTTGATTGATGAGGGTAAGCTCTACAATGTTGATGTTGTACCTGCTAAGGCTGTCTACGACGACCCCAATGCAACACTCGAAGAAGTACTGAAGGCCATCGAGGCCCAGAAGGCACGTAACGAGGCTGGTTTGACCGACCTTTCAGAGTTCTTCATCATTAATCCTCACTTCTCTGAAGGTCAAGCTGTTGAAGGCGGTATTTGCACCTACGGTTATGATTGCGCCACAAATGGTATCTCTACTGATAACTTCAGTTTACTGCCAGTTGAGGGCTGGACTCCCAACGTAACCAAGTCTAATGGACCCGCCGGTGGCGTTTTTGCAGTTGGTAGTGGCGCATTCTTGGGCGGAAAGGACTTCGTTGTTCCCACAGCGATGTCGGATGACACTACGGAGGGCCAGCTGCTCGGTATCGTTACCTGCTGGTCCAATTCGGCTTTCTATAAGCAAGATGTTACGCTTCCTGCCGGTAGCTACACTATTTCGATGTCTTACTATAATGCAGGAGGTGCCGATGCTGTTGAAAAGAACCTGATTGGTTTTGTTGCAAACGACGGCACAGAACATTTGGGCGAGACTAAGAGTTTCCCCGTTGGTAAGTGGACCACTGAGACACTAAAGTTTGACTTGGAGGGGGAGACTTCTGGTTACTTTACTGTAGGTTATAAGTCAACCAACGTTGGCTCTGGTAAAATGCCCCACCTGTTCGTGGATGGTTTCTCTCTGATCTATGTCGGAACGGGAATCAATGCTTCACTGCTGGCCCTGAACGCTATGGTATCTGGTGCCAACAAACTGTTGAACGAGGATTTCAATGCAGACTTGAGAAAGCAACTGGCGGATGCCATTGACGCTGGTCAGGCTCTCGTATCAGCTCAAAGCAAAAACGACGAGGCCAACAAGGCTGCCACCGAAGCTATCAAGGCTCTGCTGGGTGAAGTAAATGCAAGCATCGCTGCCTACAAGTCGCTGAACACCTTCCGTGACGATGTCAGCGCTGCCACGATAAAGTACAACGAAGATGAATATCCTGAACTGAATGTTACCCTGACTAACATGCTCGACGAAGTCGATTCTGCCCTGAGAAGTCTGGATTGGACAACTTCTAAGATTGAAGAGACCATCGCATCTCTGAACACAATCATTAAGGAAGGCGTGAAGAAGCAGTGGGATGCAGTTATTGCTTCCGGCAAGGTTCTTGCCAAGGACCTCGACATCTCTGTTCTCTTCGACCAAATGGCATACCCCTACAGCACTTCGGCCGCTACGAACCCCACTATCGAGAAATGGACAAAGACCGGTGACGGCCAGTTCAAGACGCAGTTCGGCACCGCTGAGATTTGGTCGGGAAGTGCCATCAATTCCTTCAAGGTTAGCAGCACACTCACTGAGCTGCCCGTTGGTAAGTATACTATCAGCACTAAGGCATTCTTCCGCAATGCTGACAATGCCACCAACTTTACAAACTACGAAGAAACCAATACGCCTGAGGCTCACCTGTTTGCCGGTGCCAACACCGTTGGCCTGACCAACGTAGCTGCTCTGGCTAACGAGATCGAAGGCCAGACTGGTTGGACCTCTGCCAATGGTGATGAGGCTGCTCCTTATGTACCCAACAACCAGGAAGCTGCTTACAACATCTTCAACAACGATGAGTATACCAGCCTTATTCAGAAGTCAGTTTCTACCGTTGTTCCGCAGAATGGTTCTCTGGAATTCGGAATCAGCGCTGAAGGCATGGAGGCTAACGCATGGACGATATGGTACACATTCACTGTAACCTACAACGCTCCCACGGCTTCCGACGTGGCTGACGTGCTTGAAGCTCTCAAGATTCAGGCAGGAACTCTTCAGGACGAAGTTAAGGTTGTGAAGGCTGCCGACGAGATGATTGAGAACGCCAAGAGAGCTCACGAGAATGCCGATATGTCTTCTGTTGAGGTCCTGATGGATGTTATGGCCAAGTATGTTGAGGCTATTGCCTATGCTGAAAAGTCTGACAGCCTCTATAAGGTGATGGTTGAGCGCTATGACATCTACACCGAACTCATGAGTGAGGTTGAGAGCGAAGAGCCTAAGTATCATGCCTTGATGGAAGAGATCGGTTCAAATTACGAAGAGGAAGGCGGCATCGAAGACAACGAGAAGTTGCAGGAGTACATTGATGCCATCAAGGATAAGTGGGCAGCATTTGTTCAGTATCCTGTTCTCGACACCTCTTCTCTTGACAATCCCGGCAACATCACAACGGCTATCTACAACTACAGCTTCATTGATCCCGCAACACAGGTTGCTGGCCTTGGTGGCTGGACCTACACACGCGATGGCGGTAACGAAATTAAGACTGGCGGTAGCGAGGAGAATCCTGCTGCTGAGTTCTATAACAACAATTCGTTCAACTTCTATCAAACCCTTAAGGGCTTGGCAGAGGGTTACTACCAGATTCGCGTACAGTCATTCTACCGCGCTGGTGCCGCACAGGCCAATGCCGATAGCCTGACTGCAGAACGCACCTACGGACAGAATGTTAAGCTTTATGCTAAGACCGAAAGCGGAGAGGTTGCTACAAGCGTTAAGAATATTCTGCAGCGTGAGGATGAGGAAGGTTCGCTTGAGACCGGTCAGTCTGCTACAGGCGGTGAGACCGTTGTTAAGTATGCCGGCGAGGATGAGTTCTACATCCCCAACGACATGACGTCATTCTGTGAGTACACCGAGATTGGCATTTACTGGAACGAGGTGAAGGTTCACCTGAATGCCGGTGAGACACTGACGCTCGGTCTGTTCAAGGATACTCACATCGATAATGACTGGACAATCTTCAATAACTTTGAGCTGTACTATCTCGGCAATGGCGAGGCTCCCGATGCCATCAATGCCGTTGAGGTCAATGGCGAAAAGGCATCTGCCGCTATCTACAACCTGGCTGGCCAGCGTGTTGCCAAGGCCGTGAAGGGCTTGTACATCATGGACGGTAAGAAGGTCGTTGTGAAGTAAGTTCACTACAGACTAAGCTGATAAAAGTGAGGGCCGCAGCACAACGCTGCGGCCCTTTCTCGTTCTCAGGTGTTTAGCTTAGTAAGGTTTGTTCTCGTTTTCCCACTCTTCCGGCCTTGGTATATAAAACCCAGGTAACCAGTATCCAGCTTTAATCTCTCTGATGCCGTTGGTGCGGAAGTATTGTAGGCATCGACCTTGCACCATGATGCATTTCTGAAAACCTTCGGGGTGTCGGCTCAGGCTAAGGTTCTCCTTTAGGGCCTCAGTCTTAAGTTCTACGGGGACGCACTTTGCGGCGTCTCTGCATTCTGCTGAAGAGGCAATAAGAACGTTTGATTCGTATTGCGTGGTGGCATTGAAGAGGGCGTTTTTCATCGTACTGTAGGTACTGCCAACTACGTAACCAATGAACCAATGGAACTCGTTGTCTATTTCACCATTGATGACTTGGTCGGGTGTGTAGGGAGATTCTTGGGTTCCGTCGCCGAGAGCCGTGGGGCGCGTTGCGGAATAGCTCGTGTTGTCGTTGCCCGTTGGCGAAACATCCACGTCCACTTTCTCGCACGATTGCAGAAGGCAGAGCGCAGATACGAGCCCCAATGTGTTCTTTAGGTTCATTCTTCCTCGGTGATGGCTTCGAATAGACGACTTGCCCGTCCGCGAATGTCGAGTTCCTTGGCGTGCATATCGTAGAAGAGGTAGGCATAGACGAGTGCGTCGAATGCCAGCCAGCCGATGAGTATATATTGTAATGTGCTCATAAGTGTAATCTAATTAATAAGTGTGTAGGTCGTTTTCCCATGCCTTTCCATCAAGAGAGAGCGTGTAGCCACTGCTACCTTTGGGGTCGAAGAACCGGCCCTTGTACTGTGTACGTTGGTTTATCTTCATGGGTACGTTATTGAAGTCGCGGGTCCTTAGCACGTTGCCTTCGTGGTCTTTGGCTGCCACCGTGAAGTTCATTGTGGCTTCTTTGCTTGTAAGGAAAGTCATAAGGTTAAAATCTAATGTATCAGCTGATGCTTTATCTGCAGCGTAATAGGTATATGTGCGGCTTTCCACTTTGCTTCCCATGCCGGTGAGTGCATTAAAGTGATGGCTTCCTCCATGGCACGTGAACGAAACCGAGTCGAGATTAGATGGATTCTTACCACTACTTAGGAGTTTGAAGCATGCCACGGCACGCTTAAGTAACACGTCTTTAGCTTCTGTTTCAGCTTTGTCGACGATGATGTGCAGCTTTTCATAGAAGAAGTTGGGTACGAAATCGCCATCGAAGCAAATGCCGGTTATGTCATCAACCTTGGCAGTTCTCTCTTTGCTTTCGTAACCTAAGAATATAATATAATAGGAACCATAGGACAGAGTATCGGAGAATGTTCCATAATCCTTGTCATTTTTCTTCTGCTGTATATGGTGAACAAGGGCCTTGCTCTCGGCATTATATACAACAAAATCTAAAAAATCAAGTTCATCCACAGGGTAGGTCTCGGCTCGCGTGGGGTCGTCCATGCTGTATTG
>CALZQV010000062.1 GCA_945828295.1 uncultured Prevotellaceae bacterium
AGACGAGCCGAAGAAGAGCAAGTGGTGGCTCTATTTGCTGCTGCTCGTAATCCTGCTCGTGCTCGCATGGGCCATATTCGGAAGAAACCTCACCCGTGCCCAGTACCAAGATGCCGTTCCTGCCACGCCCGCAACAGAACAGGTAGAGGAAGATGCTACGGAAGAGACTCTGGCAGACGAGGCCGCTGCAGAAAAGCGCGCCGCAGTGGAGGACCCCGCACCGGTAAAGAACCCTGAGGAATTGGCCGCAGAATATCCGCAGATTGAAAACGGCGAATATTGGATTGTAGGCATTAAGACGGTGCATGTGATGCAGGCCGGCGAGGACTTGTCGATACTTGCAGAAAAGTATTATCAGGACAAACGCCTGATTAGCTATATCTATCGCTTGAATCACTACACAAATTGGAAGGCCGACCACATGATTGTGGGCGACAAAGTGAAGATTCCTGAGTTGGTAAAGAAATAAGTTTGTTATGGATTCAATAAGGCTTGAGCATACCTTCCCTGAAGTCTTCGCGAAGCGTTCTGATTTGCAAAGCGACGTGTGGCAGCAGGACGTAACCTTCGAGCGTGGGAAGTTGTATCTGGTCGAGGCCGATAGCGGCACGGGTAAATCGTCGCTCTGCAGTTTCATCTATGGCTATCGTCAGGACTATCAAGGCATCATCACCTTTGACGGTCAGAACATTCGTAACTTCAAGACCAGGGATTGGACGCGCTTGCGTCGCAACAACCTGAGCCTGATGTGGCAGGAGTTGCGCCTCTTCCCTGAACTCACGGCGATGGAGAACGTGATGATTAAGAACCGGCTGACGGGCTTCAAGCGTCGGAAGCAAATCCTGGAATGGTTCGATGCGCTCGGCATCTCTGACAAGGTGGACACGAAGGTTGGCATCATGAGTTATGGCCAGCAACAGCGTGTGGCACTGATGCGCGCTTTGGCACAGCCGATAGATTTCTTGTTTGTCGACGAGCCCATCAGTCATCTCGATGACGGCAACGCTCGCCAGATGGCAGACGTCATGATGGAAGAAGCCACCCGACAGGGCGCTGGCGTCGTTGTGACCAGTATTGGCAAACATGTGGATATGAACTACGACAAAATACTGCACCTATGATACTCGTCTGGAAACTATTGCGTCAACATATTTCGGGTTTGCAGTTGCTCGGTTTCTTCCTGGCAAACCTCTTGGGAATGCTAATCGTGCTGCTGGCTTTGCAGTTCTATCGCGATGTGCGCCCCGTCTTTTCGCAGGAAGATGGGGTAATCAATAACGACTACATCATCATTTCCAGGCGCATCTCGGCATTTGGCGTAGGCACAAGCTCTTTCACGAAGAACGAGATAGAGGACATCCAGGACCAGCCGTTTACGGTGCGCTTGGGCGCCTTCACGGCCAGCCAGTACAAGGTGTCGTGCTCTATGGGCATCGAGGGTGTGGCAAACTTTGGCACGCAGATGTATTTCGAGGCGGTTCCCGACCTCTTTGTCGATACCGATCGCAGTCAGTGGAAATATGAGGAGGGCAGCGATTTCGTGCCCATCATTCTGCCTCGCAGCTACCTGTCCATCTATAACTTCGGTTTTGCGCAAGGTCGCTCATTGCCCCAGTTGTCGGAGGGCGTCGTCTCGATGATTGACATGACCGTCCTGCTGCGAGGCGACTCGAAGGAATTCCGCATGCGAGGCAAGGTCGTGGGATTCACGAATCGCCTGAACACCATTTTGGTGCCCGAGAGTTTTATGCAGTGGAGCAACCGCGAGTTCGCACCAGGCGCCGATGCCGACCCGACGCGCCTAATCGTGGAGGTGGGCAATCCCACCGACGACCGCATTGCGAAGTATATTCAGCAACATAACTACGACATCGACGAGGACAAGCTGCAGGCAGGCAAGGCCACCTATTTCCTCAAAGTGATGAGCGGCATTGTTATGGGCGTCGGGTTGCTCATTAGCGCCCTTTCCTTCTTTATATTGATGCTGAGCATCTACCTTTTGGTGCAGAAGAATACCGTGAAGTTCAGGAACTTGCTCCTTATCGGCTACAGTCCGGCGCAGGTTAGCTTGCCTTACCAGTTGCTGACCATCGTGCTTAACGGCTTGGTGTTGGCGATAGCGCTGTTGATGCTCTATGTGCTTCGCCAGCGTTACATGAACCTGTTGTGGGCCATGTTCCCAACTATCGAAGAAGGCACGATGCGGCCCGCGTATGTTTTGGGCGGAGTAATATTCCTGCTTGTGAGTGTGCTGAATGTTATGGCCATTCGGCACAAGGTTTCTAAATGCTTCTGACAAACGCCTCGGCTTCGGCCAGCGTGTCTAATTTACCTACATCCATCAGGCGAAGGTCTGGTTGGATGTAGCCGTATATGGGGTGTTGGGCACAGACGGCCAGGTAGAAGTCGATAATCGAGAACTTGGCGGGCCACTTATCCATTAAGGGAAAGAGCGAGGTGCTCATCTGGTGGATGCCTGCAAAGGCGAAGCGCTGGCATTCGTCCACGTTGAGCCCGGGGTAGGGGCTTTTCACTTCGCCGGTCTTCAGGTTTGTCCATCCGACGAGTCGCATGTCGTTGTCGAAGAGAAGGTAGCGCTGGGTGTCGCGTTGGCTGACGAGCAGTGTGGCCTCATGCTTCTCGCCTGCCTGCATGAAGGCTTCCAGATTGACGTTGCTCAGTATGTCAACGTTGTGGATGAGGAATCGTTGGCAGTCTTGCAACAGGGGGCGTGCGTGTTTGATTCCGCCTCCCGTCTCCAGCAGTTCCTGGCGCTCGTCGCTGAGGCGAATGCCTGTTTCCGACTGGCACCACGTCTCAATCATGTCGGCGAAGTGGTGGACATTGATGACAATGTCGTCGAAGCCGGCACGACGCAACTTCTGCAGCACAATCTGGAGCAGCGGCCGTCCGTCGACGGGCACCAGGGCTTTGGGCATGTGGTCGGTCAGGGGCTTGAGGCGGGTGCCGAGCCCTGCGGCAAATATCATTGCTTTCATGTCTTAGGGTCTTGCGCTAAGGGTTTGATGGATGTTTTGTTCGCGATGGCACAGGACGACTTCGATGCCGTACTTCTGGTTGAGGTGCTCGGCCAGGTGTTGTGCGGAGTAGACGCTGCGATGCTGTCCGCCTGTGCATCCGAACGAGAACATCAGGTCGGTGAAGCCGCGTTGGATGTATCGTTCCACGTGGGCGTCGGCCAGTTTGTAGACGCTGTCGAGGAAGGTGAGGATTTCGCCGTCGTCCTCCAAAAAGCGAATGACGGGAAGGTCGAGGCCGGTCAGTTGCTTATAGGGCTCGTAGCGTCCCGGGTTGTGGGTCGAGCGGCAGTCGAATACGTAGCCTCCGCCGTTCCCGCTTTCGTCGTCGGGTATTCCTTTCTTATATGAAAAGCTGAACACGCGCACGCGCAACGAGGGCTTCTCGTTTGTCCGTGTGGGCGAGGGCTCTTGTTTTGTTCCGACGAGGCGTTGGAGCACTTCGCGCAGGTGGGGATAGGGGCAACCGCCGTTGTCGAGCGCGTTGCGCAGGTTGTCGAGGGCTGGCGGAATGCTGTCGATGAAGTGTTTCTTGCGTTCGAAATAGCCCCTGAAGCCGTAGGCTCCCAGCACTTGCAGCAGCCGGAACAGCACAACGAGTTGGAGCCGGCGTCGGAAGTCGTCTTCGTCCACGGGCATGTATTGGCGCAGGGCCTTGATGTAGACGCCGATGAGTTCCTGGCGCAGCGTGTCGGGATAGCGCGCCGATGCCTGCCAGAGGAAGGATGCTACGTCGTATTGCAGTGGGCCACGGCGCCCGCCCTGAAAGTCGATGAAGTAGGGGTTACCTTCTTTGTCGAGCATGACGTTGCGCGCCTGGAAGTCGCGGTAGCAGAAGGTGTTGCCCGTATATGTCGTCAGGTCGGCAGCCATTTGCCGGAAGTCCTGCTCGAGGCGTATTTCGTGGAAGTCGATACCTGTGGCCTTGAGGTAGCAGTACTTGAAGTAGTTGAGGTCGAACATGACGTTCGTCTCATCCATTTCCGGCTGCGGGTAGCATTGCGTGAAGTCGAGTCCCTGTGCTCCTTCAACTTGGATGCGCGGGAGTTGGGCTATTGTGCGGCGCAGCAGAGTGCGCTCTTCGTCGGAATAGTTGCCGCCGCTCTGGCGCCCGTGTTGCAGTTGGTCGAAGAGTGACGTCGTGCCGAGGTCGGTTTGCAGATAGCAGTGCCCGTCGGGGCTTTCCTGCAGCACGGTGGGCACGTTTATGCCCTTTTGTGCGAAGTGGCGGGCCAGATAGGTGAATGCGTGGTTTTCCTCCACCGATGTCCCGATGACGCCGATGAGGCTTTCTCCGGCATTGTTGGTGAGGCGGAAGTATTGGCGGTTGCTGCCGCTGCCGGTTATGGGTTCGCAGCTGGCGGGCTCGTGGCCTTCCAGCTTGCGATAGAGTTCGATAAGTTGTGTTGTGTCCATTATTCCCACTCGATGGTCGAAGGCGGTTTTGAGGAGATGTCGTAGCAGACGCGGTTGACGCCTCTGACTTTGTTGATGATGTCGTTGGAGACGCGCGCCAGGAAGTCGTAGGGCAGGTGGGCCCAGTCGGCGGTCATGGCGTCGGTGCTGGTGACGGCTCTCAGTGCCACGGGGTTTTCGTAGGTGCGTTCGTCGCCCATGACGCCCACGCTTCGCACTTCGCTGAGCAGTATGGCGCCTGCCTGCCAGACTTGGTTGTAGAGGCCCCATTCGCGCAGGGCTCGGATGTAGATGTCGTCGGCCTCCTGCAGTGTGTGCACCTTTTCGGGTGTGATGGCGCCCAGTATTCTGACGGCCAGTCCCGGACCGGGGAAGGGGTGGCGCTCGATGAGGTGCTCGGGCATGCCCAGCTGTCGGCCCACGCGGCGCACTTCGTCCTTAAAGAGCCATTTCAGGGGCTCGCACAGTTGCAGGTTCATCTCCTTGGGCAGTCCGCCTACGTTGTGGTGGCTCTTGATTACCTTTCCCGTGATGTTGAGGCTCTCGATGCGGTCGGGGTAGATGGTGCCCTGTGCCAGCCATCGTGCGTCGGTGATTTTGCGTGCTTCGGCGTCGAACACTTCCACGAAGTCGCGACCGATGATTTTGCGTTTCTTCTCGGGGTCGGTCACGCCCTCGAGGTCGGCGAAGAACTTTTGGCTGGCGTCGACGCCAATTACGTTGAGGCCCAGTCCTTCGTAGTCTTTCATGACGTCGTGGAACTCATTCTTGCGCAGCATTCCGTGGTCGACGAAGATGCAGGTGAGCTGTTGGCCGATGGCTCGGTTGAGCAGCACGGCGGCCACGCTGCTGTCCACTCCGCCCGAGAGGCCCAGTATGACGCGGTCCTGGCCTATTTGCTCCTTGAGTTCCTGAACTGTGGTGTCGATGAAGTTGGCGGGGCTCCACGTCTGGTGGCCTCCGCAGATGTCGACGACGAAGTTGCGCAGCAGTTGCGTGCCCTGCAGGCTGTGGAAGACTTCGGGGTGGAACTGCACGCCGAAGATGTTCTGCCCCTTGGCCTCGTAGGCGGCGTAGCGCACCTTGTCGGTGCTGGCCACGACGCTGAATCCCTCGGGCAGGGCCGTGATGGTGTCGCCGTGGCTCATCCACACTTGGCTGTTGGGCTCGAAGCCGCGGAACAGGGGGCACTGGGTGTCGATGGTGGTGAGGTTGGCACGGCCGTATTCACGGCTGTCGGCTGGTTCCACGCGTCCGCCCAGCGTGTGGCTGATGAACTGCGCGCCGTAGCATATGCCCAGCACGGGCATGCGGCCCACGAACTGGTTGAGGTCGACCTTGAAGGCCTCGGGGTCGTAGACGCTGAAGGGCGAGCCTGCCAGAATGACGCCGATGACGTCGGGGTCGCCAACGGGGAACTTGTTGTAGGGAAGAATCTCACAGAAGGTGTCGAGCTCGCGCAGTCGGCGTGCAATGAGTTGGGTCGTTTGCGAACCAAAGTCGAGGATGATGATTTTTTCCTGCATGTTGGGGGCGTTTGGTTATTGTGATTGCAAAGATAATGAAAAGTTGCGACACTGCAATCCTATTTCGCGAGGATTATTGTGCGCGGGCGCATACATTACTATTGTTCCGCCGGCGTGATACCATCGCAACGGGCGCGTGATAGCATCGCGAGGGGCGAAAGATAGCATCGCTTCGGGCGGCGCGACGCAACGCTCCAAAATGGGTGCTGCAAGGACGGGGTCTCGTCCATGCGTCGACGGAGCCTCGTCCATGCGTCGACGGAGCCTCGTCCATGCGTCGACGAAGCCTCGTCCATGCGTCGACTGTTTCGGGCCTAAATATCGGCGTCGGAATATCGCTAAATAACTTTATTTAAGACTTCAGGTTTGGCAGTGACGGCGAAAAGCAGTAACTTCGCAGTCGGAAAACGTAAAACGCAACTAAAAGATACTATGGCAGAAGCAATTGACATCCGCGAACTGAACGAGCGGATAGAACAGAAGAGCGCCTTCGTCACCAACCTGCAGACGGGAATGGCGCAAGTGATAGTGGGGCAGAAGCATCTCGTTGAGAGCCTGCTCATCGGACTGTTGAGCGACGGACACGTGCTCCTCGAGGGCGTTCCGGGCCTGGCCAAGACACAGGCCATCAAGACACTGGCCGCGCTGGTCGACGCCAAGTTCAGCCGCATACAGTTCACGCCCGACCTGCTGCCCGCCGACGTCATCGGCACCATGATGTATTCGCAGAAGGACGAGAAGTTCGTGGTGGAGCAAGGCCCCGTGTTTGCCAACTTCGTGCTGGCCGACGAAATCAACCGCGCCCCGGCCAAGGTGCAGTCGGCGCTGCTCGAGGCCATGCAGGAGCGCCAGACAACCATCGGCAAGCAGACCTACCGCCTGCCCGACCCCTTCCTGGTGCTGGCCACCCAGAACCCCATCGAGCAGGAGGGCACCTACCCACTGCCTGAGGCCCAGGTCGACCGCTTCATGCTGAAGGTAGTCATCGACTATCCCAAGCTGGAGGAGGAAAAGCGAATCATCCGCATGAACATCGGCGGCGAGCGCGAAGCCCTGCGCCCCATCCTCACGCCAGCCGACATCAAGGAGGCACGCGAGGTCGTGCGTCAGGTCTACATCGACGAGAAAATCGAACAATACATCACCGACATCGTCTTCGCCACGCGCTACCCCGAGAAGTACGGCCTGAAGGAACTGAAGGACTACATCGAGTTCGGCGCATCGCCCCGTGCCAGCATCAACCTGGCCCTGGCCAGCCGCGCCTACGCCTTCATCAAGCGCCGCGGATACGTCATCCCCGAAGACGTGCGCGCCATTGCCCACGACGTGCTACGCCACCGCATCGGTCTCACCTACGAAGCCGAGGCCAACAACGTCGTCAGCGAGGAAATCATCAGCCAAATCATCAATAAGGTAGAAGTGCCTTGATGGAAACCAGCGACATACTCAAGCGAGTCCGCCAAATCGAAATCAAGACGCGAGGACTCTCGAACAACATCTTTGCGGGCGAATACCACAGCGCCTTCAAGGGCCGAGGCATGGCCTTCAGCGAGGTGCGGGAGTACCAGTACGGCGACGACATACGCGACATCGAGTGGAACGTCACGGCCCGCTTCAACAAGCCCTACGTCAAGGTGTTTGAGGAAGAGCGCGAACTGACGGTCATGCTGCTCGTCGACGTCAGCGGCTCGCTCCACTTCGGCACCGAGCGGCAGATGAAGCGCGACATGCTTACCGAGATTGCCGCCACGCTGGCCTTCTCTGCCATACAGAACAACGACAAGATTGGCGTCATCTTCTTCTCGGACCGCATCGAAAAGTTCATCCCGCCCAAGAAAGGCCGTAAGCACATCCTGTATATCATTCGCGAACTGCTCGACTTCAAGGCCGAGAGCCCCCGAACCGACGTGGGCCAGGCCGTGCAATACCTCACGCAGGCCCTCAAGCGCCGCTGCACGGCCTTCCTGCTCAGCGACTTCATGGACCAGAAAGACTTCCGCCAGCCGCTGACCATTGCCAACCGCAAGCACGACGTGGTGGCCATTCAGGTCTACGACCGCCGCATACAGGAACTGCCCGACGTGGGCCTGATGAAGGTGCGCGATGCCGAAACAGGCTTCGAGCGCTTCATCGACACCAGCGACCGCCGCATGCGCGAAGCCCAGCGGCAATGGTGGCGCCAGCGCAGCGAATACCTGCACGACACGTTCAGCCGCAGCAACATCGACTCCGTCAGCGTGCGCACCGACCAGGACTATGTCGTTGCCCTGAAAAACTTGTTTGCCAAACGAAATTAGAGATGAAACGAATCGTATTATTTCTCATTTTCTCACTTTCTCACTTTCTCGCCAACGTGAGTGCCCAGGTGACTGTGGAGGCGCGCATCGACAGCCTGCAGATGCTCGTGGGACAGCAGACGGGCATCACCATCGACGTCAGCTGCGACGGCAAGGCCACAGTGGAACTGCCCACATTCCAGAAAGGGCAGCAACTGGCCCCCGGGGTCGAGCTGGTGGAGATGATGGCAGCCGACACGACGAAACTCGACGACGGCCATCGCATGCAGGTCACGCGCAAGTACATCGTCACGGCCTGGGACTCCTCGTTCTACTACATCCCGCCCATGAAGGTGCGCGTCAACAACAAGGAGTATCTCACGAAGAACCTTGCACTTAAAGTCTACACGCTCGACGTCGACACGCTCCACTACGACCAATACTTCGGCCCGAAGGACGTGATGGACGCACCCTTCTCGTGGGACGACTGGAAACCCGTCATCGCCTCCCTTGTGCTCATACTCCTGCTCAGCGGCCTTGCGGCATACCTCGTCTACATCCTGCGCACGGGCAAACCCCTCATCCGCATCGTGCGACGCAAGCGCAAGGAACCCGCCCACAAGGTGGCGCTCACGGCCATCGAGCGCATCAAGACGGAACGCACCTGGGCGCAGGAAGACTCGAAGGAATACTACACACAGCTCACCGACACCCTGCGCACCTACATTCAGGAGCGCTACGGCTTCAGTGCGATGGAGATGACCAGCGGCGAAATCATTGAGCGACTGACGCAGGAGAACGACGAAGAGGCCCTTGCCGAGTTGCGCGAACTCTTCCAGACGGCCGACCTCGTGAAGTTTGCCAAGTGGACAACCCACATCAACGAAAACGATGCCAACCTGATGACGGCCTTGGAGTACATCAACCAAACCAAGCAGGAGGAAGACCCCAACCAGCCTCAGGAAGAGGTTATCGTTACGCCCGAGGCCAAGCGCCAGCGCATCACCATCTGGACCATGAGAGTGGTTTCCGCCATAGCCGCGGCCGCGGCCTTCGCCCTGCTCGTGTGGGTAATATATAGAACCATAGACTTACTGAGATGACATTTGCTAATCCGCTATACTTCATACTGCTGGCCTTGCTGGTGCCCTACATCGTGTGGTACGTGCTCCGATGGCGGCGCTCGCATCCCGTCTTGCAGGTCAGCAGCACTTACGCCTTTCAGGGCGTGCGGCGCAGCTGGAAGGAGTATCTTGTGCATGCTCCCTTCGTCTTGCGCCTGACGTGCATGACGCTTGCCATCATTGCGCTCGCCCGTCCGCAAACTACCAACAACTGGAAGCAAACCGACGTCGAGGGCATCGACATCATGTTGTGTATGGACGTCAGCACCTCCATGCTGGCCGAAGACCTTCGCCCCAATCGTGTGAAGGCTGCCCGCGAGGTGGCTGTCGAGTTCGTGTCGAGCCGCCCCAACGACAATATCGGCCTGACACTGTTTGCCGGCGAGGCATTCACCCAGTGCCCGATGACCGTCGACCACGCCGTGCTCATCAACATGCTGCAGGGCATGCAGTGCGATATGACGGCCAAGGGCATGATTGAAGACGGAACCGCCATTGGCATGGGACTTGCCTCGGCCGTTGCCCGCCTCAAGGATTCAAAGGCAAAGAGCAAGGTGGTCATCCTGCTGACCGACGGCTCGAATAACCGCGGCGACATATCGCCACTCACGGCTGCCGACATCGCCAAGAGTTTTGGCATACGCGTCTACACCATCGGTGTGGGTACAAACGGCTTGGCTCGCTACCCAATGCCCGTTGCCGGCGGCATCCAATACATCCAGGTGCCCGTGGAGATTGATACGAAAACACTCGAGAGCATCGCCTCGAAGACGAACGGCGAGTTCTATCGCGCCAAGGACACCAAGAGCCTGCACGAGGTTTACCAGGAAATCGACAAACTGGAGAAGACAAAACTCAACGTCAAGAAGTTCTCGAAGCGCTACGAGGCCTTCATGCCTTTCGCCGTCTTTGCCGTTCTCGCCCTGCTGCTTGAGTTGTTGCTGCGCTTTACTGTGCTGAAGCGCATACCATAAAGAAAGAAAACTGATAATTGACAAGATGTTCCGATTCGAGAATCCACAATATCTATATCTGCTGATAGTCATCCCCCTGCTTGCTATCCTATATTATTATAGTAACTATCGTCGCAGGATCCGCTTGCGCAAGTATGGCGACCCCGCCTTGCTGAAGGAGCTGATGATTGACGTCTCGGCGTGGCGCGGCCAGGCCAAGGCGTGGCTGCTGCTGTTGGCCCTGGCTTCGCTCATCATAGCTGCGGCCCGTCCGCAGTTCGGCACGAAGATTGACACTTCGGAGCGCAACGGCATTGAGGCCATCATTGCAATGGACGTGTCGAACTCCATGCTGGCCAACGATGTCCGCCCGTCGCGTCTCGACAAGTCGAAGATGTTGGTGTCTAACATGGTCGACGAGATGAAGGACGACAAGGTTGGTCTGATTGTATATGCCGGTCAGGCCTTCGTGCAGCTGCCGATAACGAACGACTACGTGTCGGCAAAAATGTTCCTCGACGGCATCGACCCCTCCATGATTGCCACGCAGGGCACCGACATAGCCACAGCAATCGAACTGGGCATGAAATCCTTTACCCAGAAGAAGGACGTCTCGCGTGCCATCTTCCTCATCACCGACGGCGAAGACAACGAAGGCGGAGCAGTTGAGGCAGCCAAGGAAGCCGCAACGCGTGGCATCCACGTCTATGTGTTGGGCGTGGGCAGTCCCGATGGCGCCCATATTCCCATCCCGGGCACCACGCAATACTTCATCGACGAACAGGGTAACCCCATCGTTTCCCGATTGAGCGAAGAAATGTGTCGCCAGATAGCCCATGCCGGACAAGGTGCTTACATCTATGTCGACAACAGCAGCTCGGCCCAGAAGGAACTCTCGCGATATGTCGACAAGTTGGCAAAGACGAAGCTCGAGACGCAAATCTACAGCGAATTCGACGAGCAGTATCAGGGTTTCATCATCCTTGCGCTGTTCTTCCTGCTGATTGACTTATGTCTGCTCGAGCGGAAAAACCACATCATGCAGAACTTCCATCTCTTTAAGAAATAGTGATATGAAACGCAGCACAATATTTCTCATCCTCCTCTTCTCCCATTTCCTTGTGCTCGGAGTGAGCGCGCAGAATTGGCGCGACTATGTCCGCTGGGGAAATCGCCAGTATCGCGACTCTGTCTATGACAAGGCACAAGTGCAGTACCAAAAGGGCTTCGAGAAGGATTCGAGCAGCACGGAGATAAACTACAACCTGGGCAACGCTCTCCTACGGCAAGGTGAACCCAAGGAGGCTATGCGGATCTACGAGAAGGTTTCGAAGACGGAACACGACAAGGGGCGTCGCCACATGATATTCCACAACATGGGCGTCATCCTGCAAAGCCAGAAGCAATTCGGACCGGCCATTGAGGCATACAAGGAAGCCCTTCGTTGCGACCCTTCCGACGACGAGAGCCGCTATAACCTTGTCCTTTGCCAACGCCAGCTGAAAAACCAGCAACAGAACCAAAATCAGCAGGGCAACGACAAGGACCAGCAGGACAAGCAAAAGCAAGACCAGCAACAACAACAGAAAAAGCAGGAACAGCAGAAGCAGGAACAACAGCAGGCTCAGCCTCAGGAGAACCAGATGAGCCGCGAAAATGCCGAACAGATGCTGAATGCTGCAATGCAAAACGAACGCCAGACGCAGGACAAGGTTAAGAAACAACTGCAGCAGGCCCAGCCCCGCCGCCTGCAGAAGCAATGGTAAGGGCAACGCCGTGTGAGGCTCAGCAAAGAAAAAGGTTACAGGATATTGATTACTGAAATATGAAACGACTGATATTTTTCATCTGCTATTCAATATTTATTATTACGAATGGTGTGGCACAGGTGCGTGTCACCCTGCAGGCTCCGTCGCAGGCCGAAGAAGGCCAGCGCATCAGGGTTAGCTACGTGGTGAACACGCAGGATGTCGACGACATTCAGGTGGGCGACTTCCCCGGCTTCGAGTTGCTCTATGGCCCGAGCACCTCCTCGTCGAGCAGCTTCTCTATCGTGAATGGCAAGACGACCCACACCAGCCAGATGACCTTCACTTACACCCTGCTGGCACAAAAGGCCGGAAACTACAAACTTCCGGCAGCCGTGGTGAAAAGTGGCGGGCAGACGTACAGAAGCAATCAGGCCAGCATACAGATACTGCAGGGCGACGGCTCTGGTGCGTCGGACGGTTCCGGGCAATCCAACGGGTCGGCCGCCACACGCCAACGCCTGCAAAATGCCGGCGAGCGCATAACGTCAAACGACCTCTACATCACGGTGACGGCATCGAAGAAACGTCTTTACGAGCAGGAGGCCGTGGTCCTCACGTATAAACTCTATACGCTGGTGAGCATCGACCAATGTTCTGGCAAGATGCCCGACCTCGATGGCTTCCACACGCAAGAGATAGCGCTGCCGCAGCAAAAGACGCTGAAATACGAGCGTGTCAACGGCCGCAACTATGGAACGGTGGTGTGGAGCCAGTACGTGCTTTTCCCCCAGAAGACGGGCAAACTTGTTGTGCCTGCCATTAATTTCGAAGCCGACGTCGTGCAGCAAGACCGTTCCGTCGACCCCTTCGACGCTTTCTTTGGCGGCGGGTCGTCGCTGATTCGTGTGAAGAAAACGATTGTGGCTCCTGCCGTCGAACTGACTGTCGACCCGTTACCCACACGCCCTGCCAACTTCTCGGGTGCTGTGGGTACGCAGTTTAACATCAGCGGTTCCCTGTCGCCGGAGCAGGTGGATGCCAATGACGCCGTGAGCCTGCGCCTGGTGGTGAGCGGTGTGGGCAATATG
>CALZQV010000063.1 GCA_945828295.1 uncultured Prevotellaceae bacterium
CGAAGCCCCAGCGGAAAAGTCCGCCCACGGTTGCCAGGAGCCCTGCCCTATCCTTCTTGCCCACATGCTCGCCGCTCAG
The DNA here is from genome assembly GCA_945828295.1 of uncultured Prevotellaceae bacterium. Classification (GTDB taxonomy): domain Bacteria; phylum Bacteroidota; class Bacteroidia; order Bacteroidales; family Bacteroidaceae; genus Physcousia. The sequence goes on from CALZQV010000063.1 coordinate 80, forward strand.
GGCCTCGGCGGCGTTGGCCAGTCCGTCGGTGAAATAGGAGAAGACGATGAAGAACTGCATGATCAGCGTGTTGGCATCGAGCGTGAGCGTGCCCATGCGGCTGCCTGCCGACGTGAAGAAAACGGTGACGGCCACCAAACAAAGCGTACGCAGGAATATATAAATATACACCGAGAACACGGAGAAGACAGAGCGCACAGAGGCTTCGCTCCAAACGCCCCTACTCTGTTCTCGCTGTTCTCTCTCCCCCACGCTCTCTCTGCGTCCTCTGTCTTCTCTGCGCGCTCTGTGGGCGCCAAAGGCGGCACCGGCATAGAGGCCCACAACGGTGCCCAAAGCAACGCCGCGAACGCCAAGGCCAAAGCCATAGACGAATACTAACGTGAAGAAGATGTTCAGGAGGTTCTGCAGGATGGCCATCCGCATGGGTGTACGTGTGTCCTGCATGCCAATGAACCAGCCCGTGAGCACATAGGTGGAAAGCAGGGCCGGAGCGCCCCAGATGCATACACGGAAATAGTCGGAAGCCAGTCGGGCAACCTCAGCCTCGGGCTGCATGAGCCACAGGGCGAAGTGCAAGAGAGGAGTTTGGAGCAGAAGAAGCAAGGCGCTAATCAGGAAGCCAATCGACAGCCCTCGCAGAAGGCCCTCACGAATGGCAGCCTCGTCGCCAGCCCCATGGGCTTGGGAGACAAGGCCCGTCGTGCCCATGCGCAGGAAACCAAACAGCCAATAGGTCATGCTGAAAATCGTGGTGCCTATGGCCACGGCGGCAATGTGCTCCGAGGCACCCATGTGGCCCACGACGGCCGTATCCACCAGTCCCAGGAGAGGAACGGTTATGTTCGTCACCACAGAGGGCAAGGCAAGACGAAGAATCTTGGCATTAAAAGTTGAAAGTTGAAAACTGAAAATTGGATTTCTCATATAGCGTCACTTCGCCGTAGGCCAATTTTCAACTTTCAACTTTCAACTTATCAGGTCGGGGCGACCCGACTCGAACGGGCGACCGCCTGGTCCCAAACCAGGAACGCTACCAACTGCGCTACACCCCGATTGCCTTCATGTTTCGGAAAGCGACTGCAAAGATAGTGATAAAAGTTGAAAGTTGAAAGTTGAAAGTTGAAAAATTTACTCTTTTCCTCAAAATCATCAGCGCACGCGCAACATATGGCCCGGCTGCGGCATATAATCCTCGGGCAGGGAGTTGAGTTTGTAGAGGCTCGTCAGGCGTATGCCATAGCGCTGCGAGATACTGTACATCGACTCGCCCTCCTGCACCAGATGCGGAATGCCCTTCATGGCCTTGTCCGCCTTCGACTTCTTCTTTCCCAGGAACAGTATGTCGCCCGCCTTGGGCACATAGTCCTTGGGCAACTCGTTGTAGCGACGCAAGCGGCGCTTTCTCAGGCCCGTCATCATCGATATCGTGGGCAGATTGTCGCCCTGCTGGACCACGATGTAATAGACTCCGTTGCACTGCCCCAACTGGTGGCTTTGGTAGAAAAGTTGCTCGGCCTGTTCGCGCGAGGAAAGGACATTGGGCTGCCGCACTCCAGGCGTGTTGGACAGATAGTTATAGGCACCGCGATGGTCGCCACGGCGCACAATTGAACCTGTATCGTATTGATGGAGGTTGTAGTTTTCGATGATTGTAATCAGCTGCTCGGCATACGTAGGGCTGGTTGCATAGCCACATCGCTTCAGGCCTCGAGCCCACGCCTTATAGTCGGTGGGAGACAACTGAAAAAGGCTGGCATAACGGGGTTTCATGAGGAACTGCGAGTGGTCTTCGTAACTTTCGGCCACACTGCCATACTTGCGGAAACGGTCATCGGGGCGGTCGTCGCTCTTCACCACATAAGGGCCGTTCCACCCCACGCCCACCTTAATGCCAAAGTGGTTGTTTGCCCTCTGGGCCAAATCGCTCCGGCCTGCCCCACTCTCGAGCAAGCCCTGGGCCAGCGTGATGCTGGCGGGAATGCCATGCTTGTGCATCTGGTCCTGCGCCATCCCGCTGTAGCGCTGAATGTAATCCCAATAGGCCTGACTGGGGCGCTGGGCGGCAGCAGTGAAGATGAGAGAATGAGAGAATGAGAAAAAGAGAAGAAATAGCACGAATCGTTTCATGGCACAAGCATTTACGAATGCAAAGATAGCAAATTTCAAGTTAGCAACTTTCAACTTTCAACTTATTTTTGTACCTTTGTACGCAAATAAGGCTTTCAGTATGGAAAAGTACAACATCACAAGCGAGGTTGCAGTCTATCAGGACGACGAGCTAAGCGCCGAAGACCGCGAACTCGTGGAGCTGGCCAAAAAGGCCACACAACAAAGCTACAGCCCCTATTCACACTTCCAAGTGGGAGCCGCACTGCGACTCGAAGACGGCACCATCGTGACCGGCAGCAATCAGGAGAATGCCTCCTATCCTCTGGCCCTATGTGCCGAGCGGACTGCCCTGTTCCATGCCCAGCACGAGCACCCCGACAAGAACGTCGTAGCGCTGGCGATAGCAGCTTATGCAAACGGCCATTTCTACCCCGAACCCATTTCGCCCTGCGGAGCATGCCGGCAAGTGATGCTTGAGGTGGAGGACCGATACAAACGCCCCATGCGCGTCTTGCTCTACGGCACCAGCGGAACCCACGTCATCAGCACCGTGCGCGACCTTCTGCCTTTCCAATTTATTAGCGAATCACTCAAAAAATAATGATAACAGTATCCAACTTAGCCATTCAATTTGGCAAACGTGTCCTCTACAAGGACGTTAATATCAAGTTTACACCCGGAAATATTTATGGTATAATTGGAGCCAACGGAGCCGGCAAATCGACCCTGCTGAAAGCCATCAGCGGCGAACTGGAGCCCAACAAGGGCACCATCGAGCTGGGCCCAGGCGAACGACTCAGTGTGCTCTCGCAGGACCACTTCCAATACGATCAGGAAACGGTGCTCAACACTGTACTGATGGGACACACCACAATGTGGGATATCATGCGCCAGCGCGAAGCTCTCTATGCGAAGGCCGACTTCACCGACGAGGACGGCATACGCGTGGCAGAGCTGGAGGAAAAGTTTGCAGAGATGGGAGGCTACACCGCCGAAAGCGACGCTGCTGCACTGCTCTCGGGACTTGGCATTAAGGAAAGCAAGCACAACCAGCTGATGGGAGAACTGTCAGGTAAGGAAAAGGTGCGCGTGATGTTGGCAAAGGCGCTTTTCGGAAACCCCGACAACCTGCTCCTCGACGAGCCCACCAACGACCTCGACCTCGACACCGTGCAGTGGCTCGAACAATATCTCTCGGAGTTTGAGCAGACCGTACTCGTGGTGAGCCACGACCGACACTTCCTCGACTCTGTCTGCACACATACCGTCGACATTGACTTCGGCAAAGTCACCATGTTTGCCGGTAACTACTCCTTCTGGTACGAATCCTCGCAGTTAGCTTTGCGTCAGGCCCAGAACCAAAAGGCCAAAGCCGAGGAGAAGCGCAAGGAACTGGAGGAATTCATACGACGTTTCTCGGCTAACGTGGCAAAGTCGAAGCAAACCACAAGCCGCAAGAAGATGCTCGAGAAGCTGAACGTGGAGGAAATACGCCCCTCAACGCGCAAATACCCAGGTATCATCTTCCAGATGGAGCGCGAACCAGGCAACCAGATTCTGGAGGTGCAGGACCTCAAGGCCGTAGCCGAAGACGGTACGTTGCTCTTCCAAAACGTGTCCTTCAACATTGAGAAGGGACAGAAGACGGTCTTCCTGAGCCACGACCCACGAGCCATGACTGCACTCTTCGAAATCATCATGGGCAACCGCCAAGCTCAAGGGGGAACATACAACTGGGGTATCACCATCACGCAGGCCTACCTGCCGGTCGACAACACCGAATTCTTCCAATCCGACAAGAATCTCGTCGATTGGCTCATGCAATATGGAGAGGGAAACGAAGTATTCATGAAAGGATACCTTGGCCGCATGCTCTTCTCTGGCGAGGAAGTACTGAAGAAGGTGAACGTGCTCAGCGGAGGTGAAAAGATGAGATGTATGATTGCACGCATGCAATTGCGCAATGCCAACTGCCTCGTGCTCGACACACCCACCAACCACCTCGACCTTGAAAGCATTCAGGCCTTCAACAACAACCTCAAGCAATTCAAGGGCAACATTCTCTTTGCCAGCCACGACCACGAATTCATTCAGACTGTGGCCAACCGAATCATAGAGCTCACACCCAACGGCACCATCGACAAGCTGATGGAATACGATGACTACATCGCCAGCGACGCTATCCGCGAGCTGAAAGCACGCATGTACGGCGAAGGATAGTTGAAATTGAAGATTAAGAGTTAGGGCGGCTTCCTGATGACGGGAAGCCGTTTTTATGAGTAAGAAGACAAGGAAGCACTGGTTTGGCAAGATATTTGTAGAACGAAACAGTGTATAACAAATAATAAATAATAATCATGAGTAAAGAGAAAGAAGAACAAATAAAGGAAGAGGAAATCACGAACGAAGCCGTACAGGACGCCGAAACTGCTGAAACGAAACAAGAGGCAGAGGCTGAAGCCACCGAGGAAACCACTGAGGACAAACTGGCAGCCGCCGAAGCACGCATCCAAGAGTTAGAGAAAGAGCGACTGTACAAACAAGCCGAATTCGACAATTTCCGCAAGCGCATCATCAAGGAAAAGGCTGAGCTCATTCTGAATGGTGGACGCAAAGTCCTGGAGGCCATGCTGCCCGTTGTCGACGACCTCGAGCGCGCCCTGCAACACATCGAAAAGGCTGAGGACGTGGAAGCCGTGAAGGAAGGCGTTGACCTCATCTACAAGAAGTTCCTGAAAGTGTTGGAAACACAGGGCGTGACGCAGATGAAAACCGAGGGAGCAGACTTCAACACCGACTTCCACGAAGCTGTCACTCAATTTCCTGCACCCAGCGACGAACTGAAGGGAAAAGTCATCGACTGCACCGAAAAAGGATACATACTGAACGACACCGTGCTGCGTTTCGCCAAAGTAGTTGTTGGAATCTAATCTTATAAGACTATGGCAAAGAGAGATTTCTACGAGGTGCTGGGCGTCAAGAAGGACGCCACACAGCAAGAGATAAAGGCTGCCTACAAGAAGATGGCCATCAAATACCACCCCGACCGCAACCCTGGCAACAAAGAAGCCGAGGAGAAGTTTAAGGAGGCCGCCGAGGCATACGACGTGCTGCACGATGAACAGAAGCGTGCCCGCTACGACCAGTTCGGCCACGAGGGTCTGAACGGCATGGGTGGCGGATTCTCTGGTGGCGGAATGAATATGGACGACATCTTCTCGATGTTCGGCGACATCTTTGGCGGACGCATGGGCGGCGGAGGCTTCGAGTTCAACTTTGGAGGCTTCGGCGGAGGCGGCGGCCGCGGCGGACAGCAAGTGTATCGCGGCAGCGACTTACGACTGAAGGTGAGCCTGACGCTGAACGAAGTGGCACAGGGCGTTACGAAGAAATTCAAGGTGCGCAAGAATGTCACCTGCGACCATTGCCACGGTTCGGGCAGCGAGGACGGCCAGACGCAGACATGTCCGACATGTGGCGGAAAGGGCTACACAGTGCGCACGGTGAACTCGATGTTCGGCCGCATGCAAACACAACAAGCCTGCCCCACATGTGGAGGCGAAGGACACACGATTAAGAACAAGTGTAAGCGCTGTAACGGCGAAGGCATTGTTGCCGGCGAGGAAGTAGTGGAAGTAAAAATACCTGCAGGAGTGGCCGACGGCATGGTGGTTACCGTGCCTGGGAAAGGCAATGCCGGCAAACACAACGGCGTGGCAGGCGACATACAGGTGTTCATTGAAGTGCAGGAACACAAGGATTTCGTGCGCGAGGAACAGAATCTTGTCTACAACCTTCTGCTCGACGTGCCCACAGCAACTTTGGGTGGCAACGTGGAGATTCCCACACTCGACGGCAAGGCACGCATAAAGATAGAGCCGGGCACGCAACCTGGCAAGGTAGTGCGCCTGCGCGGCAAAGGACTGCCCGCCGTTCAGGGCTATGGTTACGGAACTGGCGACCTCATCGTGCACATCAGTGTCTACATTCCCGAAACGCTCTCGCGTGACGAGAAGCAAGCGATGGAGCAGTTTGCAAAGAGCGACAACTTCCGCCCCAACGAATCGTGCCGCAAGCGCATATTTGAGAAATTCAAGGCAATGTTCAGTTAATTCAAGATGACGATGAACTACGAAGAAACCATCGACTTCCTGTATAATGTCGCCCCGCTGTTTCAGAACATCGGGGCGAACGCATATAAGAAAGGACTGGAGAGCACCTACCTGCTTGACGAGTATTTCGGACACCCCCACCAATCTTACAAGACGATTCACGTGGGAGGCACGAACGGCAAAGGCAGCGTGAGCCACACACTTGCGGCCATACTCCAATCGGCCGGCCTTCGCGTGGGGCTATACACCAGTCCCCACCTGGTGGACTTTCGCGAGCGAATACGTGTCAACGGCGAGATGATTCCCAAGCAACGCGTAATCGACTTCGTGGAAGACATGAAGACTTCCCCCCTGGGAGAAAGGCTGGAGGGTGGTTTCTCCTTCTTTGAACTCACAACGGCCCTGGCTTTTCAATATTTCAAGGAGCAGCAAGTGGACGTAGCGGTCATTGAGGTTGGCCTTGGCGGACGCCTCGACTGCACGAACATCATCACTCCCATCCTGTCCGTCGTCACAAACATCAGCCTTGAGCACACTCAGCTCCTCGGCGACACATTAGAGAAGATTGCCCACGAGAAAGCAGGCATCATCAAGCCCCATACACCCGCAGTCATAGGAGAGACGCACGGCCAGCCCGAGGTGAGAAAAGTATTCTCAGATAAAGCACTGGAAACCAATTCAGAAATCATCTTTGCTGACGAAAAGGATGAAATAATAAAGCACGAAGACGGCAGCTACGTAACCCGCCATTTCGGCACCATCAAAGCCGAACTTCGAGGGCTCTGCCAAGAGAAAAACACAGCCACGATTCTCGCCGCCACGGAGGTCCTCCGCACAAAATATTTCGAGCTCTCCGACGAAAGCATAAGGGAAGGCTTCCTGCACGTTTGCGAACTCACGGGACTGATGGGCCGATGGCAACAGCTGCGCAAGGAGCCGACCGTAATCTGCGACACGGGTCACAACCCCGCAGGCCTTCAGTACATTGCCAAACAACTCACAGAAGCCCTTGCATTGCGCAACGAGAAGCCAAGCAACGCGTCGCGTAACGATGAGCAAAGCAAAGCGTCGCGAGGCGAGAAGAAAAGCGTCGCGGGGCAAAGAGCGACGCTTCGCATCGTCTTAGGAATGGCAGGCGACAAGGACGTTCGCGCATCGCTCGCACTGCTACCCCACGAAGCCACATACTATTTCACGCAAGCCTCAGTCCATCGGGCAATGAAAGCCAACGAAATCGCTGCGCTTGGTCGCGAACTCGGACTGAAGAGCCACACCGACGCGCAAGGGCAGCCAACCTGCTATTCAAACGTCGCTTCGGCCTACGAGGCAGCACTGGCCAGCGCCAGCCCCGAGGACATCGTCTTCGTCGGCGGTTCGTCGTTTGTCGTGGCCGACTTGCTCAAAGAATCATAGTTGTCAGACATATTTCTAATTTTTTCGACAGAAAGGTTGCACGAATGAAAAAGAATATCTAAATTTGCCCTACGTCTTTTAACTTTAAAACTGATTACTATGACACCACAACACCTCTCGGGCCTGAAGCGCGAAGACTTTCAGGCCGTGGTTCAGGGCAAGGAAACTGACCTTTTCACCTTAGTAAACAATAATGGTATGGAAGTGGACATCACCAACTATGGTGGTGCCCTTGTGTCTATAATGGTACCCGACCGCAATGGCAACTATGCAAACGTCATTCAGGGCCACGACAACATAAAAGACGTAGTGGCAAGCCCCGAACCTTTCTTGTCGACCCTCATCGGCCGCTATGGAAACCGCATCTGCAAGGGTAAGTTCACGATGAACGGCAAAGAGTACACGCTGGCCATCAACAACGGCCCCAACTCGCTTCATGGCGGCCCGACAGGCGCTCATGCCCGCGTGTGGGATGCTGAGCAGATTAACGAGCGCGAACTCGTTCTGCGCTACACCTTCGCCTACTACGAGGAAGGATTCCCTGGCGAGCTGAAGATGACCGTGCGCTACTCGCTGACCGACGACAACGAACTGGTTATCGACTACCGCGGAATGACCAACAAGAAGACCATCGTCAACATGACCTCACACGGCTACTTCTCACTCTCTGGCATTCAGAACCCCACTCCGGAAGCCACCAACGTCGTGCTGCGCATAAATGCCGACTTCTTCATCCCCATCGACCCGACGGCCATCCCAACGGGCGAAATCCTGAAGGTTGAAGGCACACCCTTTGACTTCCGCACTCCGAAGCCCGTGGGCCAGGACATCGATGCCGACGACGAGCAAATCAAGAACGGCGCAGGCTACGACCACTGCTTTGTGCTGAACAAACAGGAACCCGGCGAACTGTCGCTCGCAGCCGAAATGACGGAACCCGTCAGCGGTCGTACGATGGAGGTATGGACCACAGAGCCAGGCGTGCAGTTCTACAGCGACAACTGGGCAACGGGCTACCCCTTGCAGCACGGCGCCACGGCTCCCCGCCGCTCGGCTCTCTGCTTCGAGGCACAGCACTTCCCCGACAGTCCCAATCGTCCCTACTTCCCATCGGTAGTCCTGAAGCCAGGCGAGCTGTACACGCAAAAGACGGTATATAAGTTTGGAACGGACAAGTAAGACCCACCCCCTGCCCCTCCCGTGGAGGGAGCGGAGTGGTTATCGTCAAGTCAAATAATAATCTTAACAATAACAACTAAGTAGAATACCTCCCCACAAAACATTCTACTCTCCCCCATCACGGGGGAGCGGGGAGGGGGTCTTTTATGGAACAAAAGAAACAATGGGGCGCCATTATCGTCATGATAGCCCTGTTTGCAATGATTGCCTTCGTGACGAACCTCTGTTCGCCCATGGGCGTTATCGTGAAGAACCAGTTCGGAACCACCAACTTCATGGCCATGATTGGTAACTACGGAAACTTCGGTGCCTATCTGCTGATGGGTTTCCCCTCTGGCATGATGATTCAGCGGTGGGGCTACAAGCGCACAGCCCTCATCGGCCTCCTCGTGGGCATCACGGGCATCGTCATTCAGTGGCTGTCGGGCTGGGGCGGTATGGCCGTCTATCTGTGCGGCGCTCTCATCTCGGGTGCCTGCATGTGTATCCTTAATACCGTAGTAAACCCCATGCTGAACATCCTCGGCGGCGGTGGCAACAAGGGCAACCAGCTCATCCAGACGGGTGGCGTGTTCAACTCGACGGCAGCCGTGGCCGTATACATCATCATGGGCGCCCTCATCGGCGACGCCGCAAAGGCAAAGATTTCAGACGCCACACCTGCCCTGATGATTGCCCTGGCCATCTTCGTCATTGCCTTCGTCGTCATCCTGTTCACCAAGATTGAAGAGCCCCAGCAAAAGGTAGAAGTAAAGAGTGCCGTTAAGGATCCTCATTCAGCCTTCTCTTTCCGCCACTTCAACCTCGGCATCCTTGCCATCGGCCTTTATGGCGGCATCGAGATGGGTATCCCCGGTTTCATCCTGCAGTATCTGACTGCTGCACCCGACGCTCCCACGCCAGGCCTCGCGATGGACGCAGGCTACGTTGGTACGCTGGGCAGCATCTACTTCCTGTTCATGCTCATCGGCCGTTTCATTGGCGCCAGCGTGGGCGGCAAGGTCAGCACCAAGGCCATGATGACCTTTGTAGCCGGCTTGGCCATCATTTTGACACTTTTGGGCATCTACCTGCCCACCACCGTCGCCGTTAGCGTTCCTGGTATCGACTTCACGAACATGGCTATTCTGTGGGGCGACGTACCCGTCGGCATCTTCTGCTTCTTGCTCGTGGGCCTTTGCGCCAGCGTGATGTGGGGCGGCATCTTCAACCTCGCCACCGAGGGCCTCGGCAAATACACCGCCATTGCCTCGGGTGCCTTCATGACCATGGTCGTGGGCTTTGCCATCATGGTTGCCCTGCAGGGTCTTGTAGCCGACTGGACGGGTAACTATCTTACCAGTTTCTGGGTGCCCTTGCTTTGCGCCATCTACATCCTGTACTATGCCCTTTGGGGTTCGAAGAACGTCAACACAGACATTCCCGTCGACTGAGTTGAAAGTTAGCCTTCGGCGAGAAGACAACTCTGAAGAAAAACAATTCAAATATTATTATAAACACCTAAGTAGAATACCTCCCCACAAAACATTCTACTCTCCCCCATGACGGGGAGCGGGGAGGGGGTCTGATTATGAAACTAACAATCGAAGATGTACGGAGCCGCTTCATCAAGCACTTCGACGGCTCCACTGGAAATGTTTACGCCGCTCCCGGCCGTATCAACCTCATCGGCGAACATACCGACTATAACAATGGCTACGTATTCCCAGGCGCCGTTGAGCAGGGAATGATTGCCGAACTGAAGGCCAACGGCACCCGCAACGTGCGTGCCTACAGCATCGACCTGAAGGACAAGGTAGAGTTCTCGCTCGACGACGATAAGGGACCAAAGGCCACTTGGGCCCGCTACATCTACGGCGTTTGCCGCGAGATGATGGCGCTGGGCGTTCCCGTCGAGGGCTTCAACACGGCTTTTGCCGGCGACGTGCCCCTGGGCGCAGGCATGAGCTCGAGCGCTGCCTTGGAGAGCACCTTCGCCTTTGCGCTGAACGACATGTTTGGCGACAATAAGATCGACCGCATGGAACTGGCCAAGGTGGGCCAGCGCACCGAGCACAAGTACATCGGCTGCAACTGTGGCATCATGGACCAGGCCATCTCCTGCCTGGGCAAAGCCGGCCACCTCATGCGCATGGACTGCCGCTCAGGCGAGATTGCCTACTTCCCCTGGGAGCCCAAGGGCTACAAGCTGATGCTGGTGAACAGCTGCGTGAAGCACGAACTGGCAGGCTCGCCCTACAACGAGCGCCGTCTGCAGTGCGAGCACGTTGCCGAGGTTATCAAGAAGCACCACCCCGAGGTTGACACCCTGCGCGATGCCAACATGGAGATGCTCGACGAAGTGAAGGGCGAAATCAGTGAGGTTGAGTACAAGCGTGCGCGCTACGTCATTGGCGAAATCGACCGCGTGCTGGCCGTCTGCGACGCGCTGGAGAAGGGCGACTACGAGCTCGTGGGCCAGAAGATGTACGAGACCCACTACGGTCTGTCGAAGGAGTACGAAGTATCGTGCGAGGAGCTCGACTTCCTCAACGACGTTGCCAAGGAGGAAGGCGTAACCGGCTCGCGCATCATGGGCGGCGGCTTTGGCGGCTGCACCATCAACCTGGTGGCCGAGGAGATGTATGACCACTTCAAGGAAGTCGTGCAGAAGCGCTTCCAGGAGAAGTATGGCAAGAAGCCCGTCGTCATCGACGTTGTCATCGGCCCGGGTGCCCGTCGTCTGCTCTGATGGGTGTGGCCAATAGAGGAGAACAGGACACAAGTTTTGTTATGTAATAAATATTAAAAGCAAAGTAGAGGCGGGGGCTCGCACATTTATTGTGCGGCCCCCGCTGTTCTTTTGAAAGATAATCGGTTAGCAGTGAATCCGTCAGCCTCGCGCAACCCATCGAAACGGCTGACTCTCCTTGCCACGGCCCAAAGGCACAATTAAGCGCGGGCAATGGCAAGAAAAACACAAGATTTTTTATGATTATCCGCAATCGTCCCACCAAAATTTCGGGCAAAACAAAGGCTGACGAAATTCGCCAGCCTTCTTGCATTTGTAAAATAGTACGACGCTCACGCACCCGTCAACGTGTAACCACTGATTAGCGTACAAAATGGGAACAATTAAACCACTGACCTTTGGCATAGCTGCTGAAAGTCAGTGGGTTTACTTGCTCTGTTGTCAATCTTGATAATAATTATACATTTGTTTAATCACAAAAGATTCATTTATTCTAACATTGTTCTTGGTCCTAAAAATTTATCACCATTTAGATGAATCATATGATCAGGCATATCTGCAATCCATACTTCAGTTTCCCATGCCAGGGATTCGGAAAACTTCTTGAAGGTCTTGAAGTCCAAGAAAGCAGTAACAAATATCATACCAGCTGAGACCTTGCCAGTCATCTGTCCAATTTCAACTATCCTCTTCGGATCCATTGGCCCAACAGAGGTTACAGACTCAACGAAGTAAATCCAATCCTTGTCCTCACGATAAAGGACAACATCCGGCATCTTGTCGTGAAGAGTAATCTCAAAACCAAGTTCTTTAAGCTTCTCCACATTTTTGACTAAATCTTTCTCTATGGTGTCCCCTACATAAAGGCACTCAGAATTTGGCGCGAAGCGAGGAGCGAATTCCTCGATAATCGCTTTCTGCAATTGATTGTGCTTACCAGGCGAAAACGTAAAATCTTGATTGTTTATTTTGACAGGCATCTTTCGCATCTGCTTCTTTGAGGCATAGATGTCTTTCAAACTCTGATGGCGATTTATGAAACTTTGCAACTCGAAGTTATTGTCTTCGCAAACACATGTTCCATCTGGCTCGGTGATAGACTGAATAACCTTCAAAAATTCACCCGTAAGTCTATACCTATAATTAGGACTATTGGTAGCTTTACCATTATCTTCAATTATAGCAGCGGTGCGG
>CALZQV010000064.1 GCA_945828295.1 uncultured Prevotellaceae bacterium
GATGTCGGTGTTGATAGACCCTGAGTCATGCGAACCGTAGAACTCGGTGAGGTATGTGTTTTTACTCAGGTCAATGTTGCGTATGCGTGTGTCTTCGATATTGAGTATCTGGAGGTTCTTGTTGTTGGTCACATCAAGGCTTGATATGTTAGTCCCGTCGCAGCTGAGCTGTATGAGATCAGGGCACTTTGCGGCATCGATGCTTGTTATTTCGGGATTACCCCAGCATGAGAGGTATTTGAGCTTAGGATAGTTGGCTGTATTGAAGTCGCGGAAATTGCCAGTCTGGGCTATCATCATAATCTGTAGCTCAGGCTTTTTACCTATGGTGAAACCATTGGTCATAGGGCAGTCTACGGCCTCGAGATAGCGGAGCTCGGTGTTGTTGGTCAAATCAAGTCCGTCGAGGCTCTCATTGTTGTTGATATAGAGGAATGACAGATTCTTCAGCGCGCTGATATCCACGTGTGTGAGGTAGCAGCCGTTGAGGTTGAGGAAACTGATGTTCTCTGCCTCGCCGTAGATTTTCACTACTCCATTGGTAGGATAAAACGTGAGCAAGGTGCCAGTGAGCTCACCAGTCTCCTGGTCTAAGGAAGTGGCTGTTATTTCTTTTTCTTCCGGTCCACGGCCTGCATCAACGTCAATGCAGTCGTCCTTGTATCCTCCGATTACTATCGTAAACGATGAGGTAGAGGTGTGCAGGGTGATGATGGGCTGCTCGTCTTGTGCCATCAGCGCAAGAGGGGTGAGCAGTGTCATCAGCAAAGATAATAATGTCTTTTTCATTGTGCTTTTTAATTGATGATTATTTTCTGTGAATACTTCTTGTTTGCATTTATGATATACACGCCTTTGCGGAGCTGGGTGAGATTGAGCTGTGCTTGGTCTCCAGAGGTCTTGATTTGATATACTTTCTGACCGTCAGCTCTGTATACATTGACGTCAATGTTTTTTGCACCAGCTATAAAGATTTCATACTGACCTCTTCCTGTGGGGGTGAGCATGAGGCGTGACTTCTCTGCTTCGGCGCCTTTGATGCCTGTGGCGATACGAAGTACCTCTTTCAGTCCTTCGTAGGCGTCAAACTTGCCTGCTCCCCATTGTGCTGCGATGCCTTTTTCCACATATTCGTCACGCTTGGCTGTGCGGGCTATGATTTCCTTACATTCGCTTACAGTGAGTGTGGGGTCTGCCTCGAGCCAAAGCGCTATGGCTCCAGCAACGTGAGGAGCGGCTTGCGATGTGCCTTGCATGGCTACCCATGTGTATGGGCGCTGTCCTTCGGTGGTTGCAGCTATCTCGCTGGGGTAGGTTTGGTAGTAACGATTGTTGCTCGATACTATGAGCGAGCCCGGGGCGCAGATGTGTGGACGTGTGGTGCCGTCGGCGAGTGTACCGTAGCTGGTGAAGTAGGAGACATCTCCTATGGTGAGGTTGTCGTAGCCTATTACAGCATTTTCGTTGTTGATATCAGGTATTACATAGTAGTTCTTGCTATTGTATGCTCCTACGATGATGGTATTCTTGCCGCATGCCATGCTGCTGATAGATCCATCGGCAGTGGCGTCACTGAAATCTGGGACTTTGGCTCCGAGGTAGTTGGAGTAGTTGGTAAACTGGGTGAAGCCTGATGCGGAGTTGCAATACATGTCGATGCGTTGCCCTGCTTTGCCCGTTGCTTCAATGCCGATGATGTATTTCTCGTTTGAGTTGCCTTGTATGTTGTTCCATAGGGTGAAGTCAACTTCGTAGCAGAAACGGCCTGATTCGGGGTCTACTGAGCGGTTGAGACCTACGAGTCCGTGAAAGTTTACCCCTAATTCATTGTCAATGATGTCTCCTTCCTGTGCGTATTTAGAACTTGTCGCCCAGTATTGTCCTCCTTCGTTGTCGGCAGCGAGTCCAATACGCTTGGCCACTTTCTTGCGGCTGGCATTATATACGATTACTTGTACGTCGATGGGCTCTTCGGTATCCGACCATACCTGTGCTCCACCAGAGCAGTAGTTGGGATAGTCTGCATCGTCATTTATGCCTTTGAGGAATGTGCTGGCCTTGGTATCTGATGCTGTAAGTGTCTTGCCCACGTGGACATTCATATCTCCTTCGTTGCCTGCCGAGAGGACTATGATGGGATTGTCCATACTCATGATCGCATCGATATACTGGTTGATGAGGTCGGTACCATCGTGCGGGCCCATGTTTGTGCCGATAGACATATTGATGACTGTGCGTCGCTCTGCACTGTCATTATGAGGGTCTCCCCACGCGTAGCCAAGTATGGCGTCCATACCCAATGCCATTGTCATGGGTATAAGAGTGGGAGTACCTGCTGCTGCTATGTCTGAGCCAGTGGCAATGCCATAGTAGGGGTTGGCACCGGTGAGTGTCTCTACTTCGTGGGTGTCAAAGTTAGCATTGCCGTATTTTAGGTTACCGCGGTAATTGCCTGACATGATGCCCATGGTATGGGTACCGTGATTCCAGTCTTTGCTGTCGGTGCTGAATGCTTTCAACTTCGCTCCTGTGAGAGTGTCAACTTTTACTTCGGCCGATTCGCTTGTTTGCACTACGCTGACGTTGGCAAACATTTTTACCCGGTTCTCTCCATTCTCGTCCATGAAATTGATGTGGTTGGGGTCTATACCTATGTCCACGATGCCAGCTACGACTCCTTTGCCTGTGTAGGCCTGAGGCAGTTCTTCACCGTAATGGATTCTATCTATACCCGTTGATTTGCGAGCAGCAAGCATGTGGGTATGATACGGTGTGCCGAGGTCCATGACTCGTATGGCTGGATGAGAGGCTATACGCTCTACGTCGCCGAGTGGCATGCTCACGATGGCAAAGTCGCCTCTTAATTTCTTGACCTTAGCTCCTGATTTCTCCAACTCAGCTATGTCTGCTCCGTCGCTGAGTTTGGCAAGGGCGCAGATGTTATTCTGTGCCATAGGAGTGGTCATTTTGAGACTGGCAGGGTAGAGCCCCTGGGTCTTGCCCGCTTTCGTAGCCCTAAGTTGACGCAGCACCATATTGCTGCCTGGTGTCAGTTTGCTTTGGGCATTTGTCACAAGAATGCCTCCCAGCAGCATTGCTGCTGAGAGGCTTAATTTGAATTTAAGGTTCATTAATTATTATAAGGTTTAGTTCCCAATTACTTGATAACTGTCTTCTTACCGTCTATAACATATATTCCTGCTGGAAGCTTAGTGCCGCTGACACGTACTCCTTGTATAGTGTAAACTTTGCGTTGATTAGCCTGAGCACCATTGATGGTGTCAATGCCTGTGCCAAGTTCGCTGATTGTGAATGTGGTGTTCTCGTTTACGTCGTGTGTGTAGACGCCCTCCTCGGCGGTGAGCTCAGTCTCGCCTGCTTTGACTGTGATTTGCTTGCCCTCTACAGCTGTGAAGGTGTAGCGTGTGCCAGGGAGTGCTGTGACAGCCGCTGCGCCATCGATGGTAGTGATGAGGTCTTGCTTTATCACGGCAGCTTCCGTGTTGCCCTCAAATTTGACGTCGTATGTTTTCTTGTCGGTTTCTCCTATGTAAATCTTGATGACATCGCCGTTCTGGATGGTTTTGCTGTAGTTGTTTGAGCCTGAATACTGCGGCTCGGTGAGAGTGCCGTTGATGTATACGAGACCGCCCAAGCTATTACCGTTCAAGTCAGCATGATACCAGCTCCAGGTGAATGGGTTTTGTGTCTGGTTGAAACCGATAGTGTTGTAGCCTTTCTTGAGAGTGGCTTTATACTCCTCACGATCTGTGTTTATCAATGTGAAGTATGTCAGTTTGCTGGGTTCTTCATTGAGATACACTACCATCTTGTCGTCGTAAGTGATTTGGGCAGTCTCGATGGTTATTGTCATGCTATCTTCTACTGTGAAGTAGTATATCTTGTTAGATTGGTCGTAGTTGGTTTCTATCAGACTTGAATCGTTTGCCTCAAACTTTGTGATATAGTATCCACTGTTTGCTTTGAAATAGAGTGTGTTACTTTGCTCTTTGACTTGGATTGGGTTCTCCCCACTGACGATGTCTATCTTGGAGTCTGTGTTGTACATGTTTGTGAACACAGTCACGGCTTCAGCGTTGTCGACGTTGAGTGTGGCGGAGAGGGTCTTGTACTTCTCTACGTCTACTATAATCTTTGTGGTGTCGGTGATATAGGTATAGTAGTAGCCGTACAGGTATGTCACTCGTTCGCTGCCTACGGTCATTGAGTTGAACTTGTAGGCGTTGAGGTCGCCTGCCAGTGTGAGTTGCTGGCCTGGCTTCATGGTGAAGCCTTTGTAGTATTCTGGACCTACCTCATCGCCATCGACGAGAACGCTTGTGAAGAAGTCTTTGTCTCCGTTGGTGAACTCAAAGGTGATTGGGCAGTCTTTGTCAGGGAATTGGCTGACGATGTTGATGTGTTGGCCTTGAGTGGGGCTTACCTTGAACAAAGTGGTTCCCGGCACCTTTGTTCCATCGAGTGTAACTTCGTATAAAGGCTTGCTGGAGTTGATGATAAGTGGGAGCTCTTCCTTGCTGTTGTAGAAAACTTCTACTGTATCACCGTCTTGGAGGCTTGTGACCATCTCGTTTGTGCCCGAACGTTGTACACTCACGGCTGAGGCTTGGTCTACTGTAATGAAGCAGCTTGCATCGCGGTAGTCTTTCATAGTGATGGTATGGACATGGTAGACGTCACCATCATTCTTTGGATAGATAGTATAACCCCATGTGCTGTACATGTAACCTACTGGGTTGTCAACACTATCTGTGACTGATACCAGCTTGTAGCCGTTGTTTGCGGCAACTTCGAGGTAGGTGTATTCAGTTACGTCAAGTATGTTCTCTGCTTGCACCTGACCTTCGATAGGTGCGTAGTTGGCCTTGATGGTTACGGCCTCTGGATGGTCTACCTTGATTGTGACCCTGATGGCATTGGCTTGTAGTGAGCATACCATCGTCATGACTAATGTCATGAGAAAATAGTAGAGTTTTTTCATTGTGTTATGTTTTTTGTGTAATAAATTGTATGAAATTTGCCTGCAAAGTTACAAAAAATACCAAAATATTTTGCAAATAGGGTTAAAAAAATATCTCTTACTTACACAATGTTAGTGATTTAGAGGTAAGAGGTAAGAGGTAGGAGGAGTGATTTGGTGATTTAGTGATTTGGTGATTTAGTGATTTGGTGATTTAGTGATTTAGTGATTTGGTGATTTGGTGATTTGGTGATTTAGTGATTTAGAGGATTGTCTTGCGGGGTGCTGAACATTCCTCCTACCTCTTACCTCCTGCGCGATGCGCCGCCCCGAGCGACGCGATGCGAGGTGGCGAGCGAAGCGTCGTGCCGGCCGAGCGGTCCATTGTCCATTGTCAATTCTTGCTCCGCTTCTCTACGCAAGCGTCCCTTCGAGACGACAAACATCACGCTTTTAGTGTACGCTCACACGTGGTTATACAGGTGACCCATTATTATACTTTGTACTTACAGGGGATACTCGTCGAAGGCGTAGAGCACAGTGCTGAGGTAGCGTTCGCCAGTGTCGGGCAGCAACACGACCACCGTCTTTCCCTTGTTCTCGGGCCGCTTAGCCACTTCGGCAGCAGCATAGGCAGCAGCTCCCGACGATATGCCCACCAGCACGCCGTCATGTTGTGCCAGCTCGCGACCCGTGCGAATGGCATCGTCGTTCTCCACGTCAAACACCTCATCGATAACCGATGCATCGTAGGTTTGAGGAACGAAGCCTGCCCCGATGCCCTGTATCTTGTGAGGTCCCGCCTGCCCGCCGTTCAATACGGGCGACGACTTAGGTTCGACGGCCACAATCTTTACGTTGGGGTTCAGCTCCTTCAACCGTTTGCCAACTCCCGATATTGTTCCACCTGTGCCCACGCCGGCCACGAAGATATCTATGTGTCCGTCGGTCTGCTCCCACAGTTCTTCTCCCGTGGTGGCATAGTGTTTCGCGGGGTTAGCCTTGTTCTCAAACTGCTGCAGGATTACGGCTCCCGGTATGCTGTCGCGAAGCGTCTCAGCAGCCTTGATGGCCCCAGGCATGCCATCCTTGCCAGGCGTCAGCCTCACCTCGGCTCCGTAGGCCTTCACCAGGTTCCTACGTTCCACGCTCATCGTGTCGGGCATAGTCAGTATGAGGTGATAACCCTTTACGGCACTCACCAGTGCCAGTCCCACACCGGTGTTTCCACTCGTGGGCTCGATGATTGTTGCGCCGGGCTTCAGTATGCCTTTCTGCTCGGCATCCTCAATCATGGCCAGGGCAATGCGATCCTTCACGCTTCCGCCTGGGTTGAAAAACTCTACTTTGGCAATGACGGGTGCCTCCAGTCCCTTCGCCTTTGAGTAATTATCAAGTTCCACCAACGGGGTGTTACCAATCAGGTCAGTAAGTTTCTTTGCAATTTTCATAGTGATATCAGCTTATTTACTTTTCTATTCACAAAGGTAAGAAATATTTTCCAATCCTTTTCCTTTAGTCTTATTCTTTAATCTCTTTTGTTTAGTCGCCCAGCGCCTCACGCAAGTCATCGAGAATGTCATCGATATGTTCGGTGCCTATGCTCAGGCTCAGTGTATCCAATCCTTGCAACAGAATCCACGCATTGAAGGGCGAAATGGCAGCACCCGTATCGCGCAGGATGACAGCACGGATGCGCGTCACAAAAGCCGCCTCACCAGCCACGTCAGCGAATATTGCCCCCTGGTACGATGGGTCGGGTTTGGCCAGCGAGGTGAAACAGCAATACGGCATCAACTTTTAGTCTCTGCTGCGCTAACTTCAAATATTAGGGGTGTAGCAGTGTGTTGAGACGTGAGAGTTGTTCGCGACTGCCGGCAAACCACAGCTTCTCGCCAACGGTTATCTTGTGGTCGGCACCGGCCACGTGCATGTTTCCCCTTGCATCCTCGAATCCCACCACCAGACAGCGATACTCGTTGCGTATGCCGCTTTCCCTGATGAGCATACCCTTTAGCTGGCTGTTTTCTCCCACTTTCATGCACTGGAGTTCCATCATGTCGGCATCCTCCTGAAGCATAGGTTGCACCTCGCTGTTCATGCGCTGGCTGAAGCGCTCTATGCTCTCGTCGTCGCCCACAACCTCAAGTATGTCGTTGGGGAAAAGCATGGAAGCACCGCCGGGCACGTTTTCCCTGTGATGGTCGCGAACGATGGCAGCCACGTGCACTCCGTTACGGCCGCCTATGCGCAACTGAGCCAAGGTCTTTCCGCTCCAGGTGCTTCCGGCGGGCAGTGTGAGTCGCGCAATATGGAGGTCGCTGCCTCGCAGCTGTCGGGCATAGGCCGGTCCGGAGTTTTCGCGACGTGTCAGGTTCTCGACAAACGTAGCCTCCATCTTCATGCTCACCCTGCGTATCCACTTGCTGCGTATAATCAGATAGACGATGAACACGGCAGCCGCTACCTGCCAATACCACCGGAAGGGCGAGAGATAGTTAAGCACGTAATAGACCACCGACGTGACTAAGATGAAGCGCACCACGATTGTCGTCTCAACAAACAGTCGCCAGAAGGTTCCTTTCCTGTGCAGGAAGTTAGCTTCACGAGACGAATTGCTCTTCATCACTATGGGCCTCAGCAGCGGAGCCAACAAGAGCAGCACCAGGAAACCGCAAACGGCATTTCCAACCCAATGGCCAAAGATGTGTCGGCAAATGAGCAACAGCGACACGAAAAGCAGAACAATGACCGCCACCGACAGCGAGCCGTAGACCACTGTTTGCAGCAGCAGTTTCCTTATATATATAGATAAGGGCGACTTCTTTTGTTTGATTTCTTGTCTTTTGTGCCTTCGCGCCTCGCCCTTTTCAGCCGTTGACGTCGACTTTTCATCGGCTCTCCAGCTGGCATTTATTCTTTCTGCAATCTTTATCATGTAGGGCGTTAGGAACGTGGTGATAATGCTCGTGGCCACAACGACGGGCATCAGGAAACCATCCGTAACACCCAGCGACTGGCCCAGTCCGGCAATAATGAAGGCAAACTCACCTATCTGGGCCATCGAAAAACCACTCATCAGGGCATCACTTCGCGAGGAACCCGAAAGCAGGTAACCCATTGTCCCGAACACGGCCTGCCCTATCAATATGGTACACACCAGCACAATGATTGGCAACCAATGCGCTACAAGGTCGGCCGGCGAAACCATCATACCCACCGACACGAAGAAGATGGCTCCGAAGAGATCTTTTATCGATGAAATGGCGGAATCTATGCGCTCGGCATCCACCGTTTCGGCCATTATGCTGCCCATCATGAAGGCACCCAAAGCTGTGCTGTAACCCACCGAGTCGGCCACTACAACCATGAGGAAACAAAGGCCTATGCTGACTATCATCAGGGTTTCCTTGTTGATAAAGGAACGGTTGCGATGAAGGAAAGAAGGCACTGCCCACATGCCCACCACGAACCACACCAGCAGGAAGAAGCCCAACTTGAGCAACGAGAATACCAATTCGGTGCCTTGGAACTTATTGCTGGCAGCAACGGCGGAAAGTACCACCATGACCACGATGCCAAGTATGTCCTCGAGAATGAGCACCGACATGACCTTCACGGCAAAGTGGCGTGTCATGAGGCCCAAGTCGTTGAATGCCTTATATATTATGGTAGTCGACGACATGGCCAACATACCACCGACGAACATGCAGTTAATAGTCGACCATCCCAGTAAATAGCCGGCTCCGCAGCCCATACCCCACATGCAGGCCATGATGATGCAGGCCGCAATGATGGGCGACGCGCCTCCCTTGAGTATCTTCTTGAAAGAGAACTCAAGACCCAACGAGAACATGAGGAAGATTACACCTATCTCGCTCCAGACGTCGATGGTTTGGTAGTCGACAACACTGGGCGTATAAGGCATGTTAGGTCCGGCAAGGAAACCCGCAAGGATATAGCCCAACACCAAAGGCTGCTTGAGGCGCTTGAAGACGATGGTCGTCACGCTGGCAACAATCAGTATGAGCGCAAGATCGGAAATAAGGGGTGGCAGGCTGGACACTGACGCAGAATTTAGGGTTTACCTCACAGTCCCAGTCGGGCAGAAATCTCCAACATACGGTTGATGGGACGCACGGCCTTCACAGCAACCTCGGGGTCTACCTCAACCTGCGGCCATTCATACTTCAGGCAATTATACAACTTCTGCATCGTGATGAGCTTCATGTAGTTGCACTCGTTGCAGGCACAGGTCGAATCGTCAGGCGGAGCCGGGATGAAGGTCTTGCTTGGACATGACTTTTGCATCTCGTGGAGGATGCCGCTCTCCGTGGCAACAATGAACTCCGTGGCCTCGTCGGCAATGGCAAACTTCAGCAAAGCCGCCGTGCTGCCCACCTTGTCGGCAACCCTCACTACCGGGCCTTTACACTCGGGATGAACGAGAACCTTGGCCTGGGGATGTTGCTTCTTCAGGTCGAGTATTTTCTCGAGCGAGAACTTCTCATGCACGTGGCAAGCCCCGTCCCAAAGCAACATCTGCCGACCCGTTATACTATTAATGTAGCCACCCAGATTTTTGTCGGGCGCAAAGATAATCTTTTCGTCCTTGGGGAACGATTCCACAATCTGGCGCGCATTACCCGATGTAACCACCACGTCGGTGACTGCCTTGGTGGCTGCCGTTGTGTTGACGTAGCTCACTACGGTGTGGTCGGGATGGTCAGCTACGAACTTCTGGAACTCCTCGGCATTGCAACTCTCGGCCAGCGAGCAGGTGGCATTGAGGTCGGGAACCAACACCACCTTGTCGGGACAAAGTATTTTGTTTGTTTCTCCCATGAAGTGCACACCACACATGACGATAATGTCGGCATCCGTCTGGGCAGCTTTTTGGGCCAGGGCCAGCGAGTCGCCAACGAAGTCGGCAACGTCCTGCACCTCGCCCTCGGTGTAGTAGTGGGCCATGATTACGGCATTCTTCTCGCGCGCCATACGGCGGATTTCGCCCTTGAGGTCCGTTCCCTCGGGTATGGGTTCACAAACAAATCCCTTTTCCTTCCATTCGGGTTTCGCGCTGGTGGGTTGAGTTTTCAACATTGTATTATTATATATGTATTATTATTTTATAAAAAAGAAATATCTATGGTAATGATGATGGGGCGTTGATAATGTAGATAAGTTTTTGGCTTTTTGTTTGGTTATTAAGTTATTGTAGTATTAGCTCTACTTAGCGATATAGTTATTTACATTCTGCCACGTCGTGTATTGTTTTCTATATTAGCGTTATATAGCACGTGGTGCTTCACTTATGAACACCTGTTGATAACTGCAAAGTTAGTAAATATTTTCATTTTCCTTGTTGAAAACTGTCCAAAATGATGTGAATAACGGATAATAAATACGGGCTGTTGTTAATAATTTGGGTTTCGTTATTTCTAAGTCACATTTATTACTTACTTTTGCACACACTTATCGACACTTTTTGTTAATAACTCCGGGTTGACGTATGAGAAAGCTAAGTATAAAGGAAATGAACCGCCTGTCGGTTGAGGAATACAAGGAAAGCTGCAAGACGCCGCTTGTGGTTGTGCTCGACCACGTGCGCTCGCTCTATAACGTGGGCAGTGTGTTTCGCACGGCCGATGCCTTTCGTCTCCAAGGGGTGTGCCTGTGTGGCATAACGGCTCGTCCACCACACACTGAGATTCACAAGACGGCGCTTGGTGCCGAGGATTCGGTGAGCTGGAAGTATTTCGAGCGGACGGAGGACTGTGTCGACTGGCTGCGCCGACAGGGCTACACGGTGTTGGCCATCGAGCAGTGTGAGGGCAGCACCATGCTGGGCGACTATATGCCTACCCGACGCGAGGGAACTGACGGCACAGAGAAGGTGGCCATCGTGTTGGGAAACGAGGTGAAGGGTGTGCAGCAGCAGGTGGTGGACATGTGTGACGGTTGTCTGGAGATTCCGCAATACGGCACCAAACATTCCATGAACGTTAGCGTCACGGCTGGCATAGTCATCTGGGAACTGTCCCGCAAGCTTTCGAAATAGGTTAACTTAACCTCCGGGCAAAGGTTAACTTATCCTTCGGGTCAGGTTAACTTAACCTTTGATTGTTGATTAACTTAATTTCGGGTTGGGGATTCACAGCACTCCAGCCTCAACCTGACGAACCACGCGCTCCGTCAACTTGTCGTCGCCCTCGGGGTCATACTCTTTCTTTAGGCTGGCCTTGAAGGTCCAGGCAAAGATTTGATAGAAGGCAGCGCGGGCGGGACCGAGGAAGGCTTTCACCACTTCGTAGCCCGACTGGTTACACTCGCGGTCGACAAGCTTGATGAGTAGTTTTCCCTGTGAATAGGTGAGCTTTTTCATCTCCGGCTTGTAAGTATTCATGATGTCCTTTTCCACCTGTTTGATGTGATTGGCCTTGCTCTTCTTGTCGGGTAGTTGTTCGAGAACCTCGTAGGTTTCCTTAATGAGCACGTTGACCTCCTGAGCTATGGGCAGCACGCGCTTCACGTTGTAGACCAGTCGGTTGTAGCGCAACATCTGCTTGCGGTTCTTGAAGACGAGGGGCTTGTAGACGGGCATCTCGGGCATAAGTATCGTCCAGATGGTGTCGCCCTCATAGATATAATTCTTGCCTGCCCAGTACCAGGTTTGGTTGCGTGCACTCTTGAGGTCGCCGCCCGTCATGTCATGAATCTCCATGCCTTCATCCTCGACGTTCTGGGCCATACACAGAACGGGCGCGAGGATCATGAGAAAGAAAATGTGCACCTTCATGGGCGCAAAGGTACACATTATTTTCTTTTCTGTTGTGCCGAACGTACTTCTTTTAACGAACATTATATTTTCTTTCTTTTCAAATTCAAAGCCCCTAATTGGCTCTTTTTAGTTAAAATTGCATACAAATCACACATTATGCTCCTTAAAACAGCTGTTTGTTGCCGTAAAATGATTACCTTTGCGCTCATAGAGCGCGAATGACAAATCGTGGCGTTCATACAAAACGATAAGATAAAGACATCGCTATGCCAGAAATAGTTAGATTTTATGGAATCGTGATTAAGATGTTCTTTAAGCCAAAAGAACACGAGCCATCACACATCCATGCGATATACAATGAATACGTAGGTTTGTTCAACATACGCACATTCGAGATGTTCGAGGGTGACCTTCCGATGAAAGCACAGGAACTCGTCACAGAGTGGCTTGAGCAGCATAAGGACGAACTCCAGGAGATGTGGGACAAGCAAGTAATAACCAAACTTCCACCACTATGATACCACGCATAAAGACCCTCAAGGCGATGGACGACTTCCTCCTTGCCGTTGAGTTCGACGATGGTCACAAGGTGATCTACGACGTAAAGGAAGATATTGAAACGTTACCGACCTTCCGTGCCCTCAAAGAAGTGTATGGATTGTTCAACCAAGTGCAATTGGACAGTAGCCGTACCTGTGTCTATTGGAACGATGAAATCGACCTTGCAAGCGATTCAATCTACGAATATGGGGTAGCGGCATAACGAATTCGTGAGAAATAACATAAAGTCAAACAATTAAATCCAAACAGAATAGTCGTTGCTCCGCATTGACACTACGAAACAGATATACCAATCAGCAATCACGAGGACGGTGCACCATGTGTGCAGCCACTTCACCAACGTATTAATCAAAACAAATTATTAATCACGAAGGT
>CALZQV010000065.1 GCA_945828295.1 uncultured Prevotellaceae bacterium
GTAGGGTAGGGAAGTGATGATGGCATTGAGTCCCACTGAGTTACCCTGACCCGTGGCACCAGCCACCAAGAGGTGTGGCATCTTGACCAAGTCGACCATAAAGATTTCGTTTGTGATGGTCTTACCAAGAGCCATTGGTAGTTCGAACTCGGTGGTTTGGAACTTTCGGCTATTGATGATGCTCTCCATCGACACCATCTGTGGTTTTGCATTGGGCACTTCAATACCGACAGTACCCTTGCCGGGAATCGGGGCAATAATACGTATGCCAAGTGCCGATAGCGAGAGCGCAATATCGTCTTCAAGATTACGAATCTTTGAGATGCGCACTCCCGGCGCAGGCGTTATCTCATAAAGCGTAATGGTGGGGCCGACGGTCGCTTTAATGCTGCTAATCTCTACACCGAAGTTTTGTAATGCCTGCAGTATCTGATTCTTATTCTTTTTCTGTTCCTCCATGTCGACTGCTACATTGTTTACGTCGTATTTCTTCAGCAAGTCGATAGTTGGATACTTGTATAGCGACAAGTCAAGCTTCGGGTCGTAGGGCTCCAAAGTTCCCGTTTCGTCGAGTTCTGCTTCGGCTTCGCCCTTTCCGATGCTCACCTTCATTTCTTCATTCTCTTCCTTTGCTCCAACTGTAACGCCACCGACATTCACTTCGAAGGGCGTATCTTCCTTTTCCTTGGCAATAGGTGTTTCAGGTGCGTTGGGAGTAAAGTTAATCGTTGTGGCAATATCGTCGGTCTTGCGCTCTTCCTTTTGTTCTTCGCCGTCGTTCAAGTCGATGACGGTGGGACGCTCGTGCTCATCCTGGGCATAGTTGCCTTCGCTCTTTTGCAGTTCTTCAGTGTCTGCAGCATGAGATTTACGTCGGGCCACGTCTAAGGTCTTGCGCACGATGTGAATGGTTTCTCCACTTAGGTAAAGCGTGTAGGCAACAGCAGATACGAGGATGACAATCATGGTGCCTGCTATGCCTATGTGCTCCTTGAGGTATTCGAGCGCTCTCTGTCCATGCATGCCGCCAAAGATGATGTGGCTGTCTGTAAATATGTAGTTTTGAAGCAAGGCACCCGTAACGGAGAACCAAACCGTCAGCAGTATGCAGTTGATGAGCCACTTCCACAGACGTATCCGGCCGATGTCGACAATCTTCAGTGCGACGACTATCATAAGTATGGGCATGAGGAATGTGGCCTGTCCAAAGGAATAGTTCATCACGTACGTCACAAGCCATACGCCCAAGCCTCCCAACCAGTTTGCAGCAGGGACGCCTGCGGAATAGCTTTGGTCCTCGGCTCCCGTAAATAAGTTTGACACGAAGGCAATGAGCAGTAGGATTGCAATCAATACCAACAGGCCGCTTGCAATCCATCGCGTTAGCTCGAGCTTGCCGATAGGCTCCTCCATATCGCCTGTGTCCGTCAGGCGCATGTTTGACTTTTTACCTTGTTTCGTATTCTTTCCTTTTGTCGTAGTAGTCATTTGCTTACATTTTATAATAGCGTATGCACACAAACGCGCGTATGCAAGATGCAAAGGTAGTAAAAAAATGATGTACCCACAACACTTTTGGTCCAAGTTTTTTAAGACTCCGTCGGAATCGTTGTGTAAAAGAAATACTTTTCGTATCTTTGTACGGCGTATGCATTAAACCCTACGAACGCATAAGATGGAATCAGATAATAATACAAATGCCGTATATGGCCACAACGTGTTGGAATTTGTAACGGTTGGCATTGAGTATTGTGCCTTCCTCGAAAAATCCCAAGGTCGCCCTCGCCAGGATTTTCTCTCCACCTTGCTCAAGTTGCTTCCCTTGCTCTATATTAAGGCACAGCTATTGCCTGCGGTGGACAGCGACGGAAACTTTTTGCCCCAAGGGAAAGTCACTGAGGACGACTACGACTACATTCGCCGTACGGTGTACGATATCCTGGGCAACGACGACCAATATCTTGAGATGAGTTACGAGAACGACATGGAAACGGACGAGGCACAATGGCGCTCAATATCCGAGCATCTGGCAGATGTCTACCAGCCCGTGCGCAACTTCCTTGCCATATATCAGGATGGCATTGAAGATTGTATGCGAGATGCGCTGTGGGCCGTTCGCGACGAATTCGAACTCTATTGGGGAGAAGCTTTGGTGAGTGCGCTAAAGCGCCTTCATCGCATTGTCTACCAGGCAAATGAGAATTAAGACGTGAAGACGCTTTGGAGTAAATATGACAAGAAGTTGATAGCAGGACTGCCTCGTGCCACATTCGGTGGGCGGGTCATTGTTGTCGACACGGAGAGTGAAGCGAGCAAGGCCATAGCATATTTGCTAAAACAACCTCTCTTAGGTTTCGACACAGAAACGCGGCCAACGTTTCGACCTGGTCCCATGCATCCTGTTGCGCTTTTGCAGGTATCAACGCCCGACACCTGTTTCCTGTTTCGCCTCAATCGCATAGGATTGCCAGAATGTGTAATACGCTTGCTCAGCGACCTACGAATAACAAAGGTTGCCCTGTCGTGGTCGGACGACTCTGGCCAACTTCAGAGGCGTCACAAGTTCAAGATGGGTAATTTCATCGAGTTGCAAACCTTCGTTAAGGAGTTTGGCATTGAGGATTGCAGTTTGCAGAAGCTTTATGCCAATGTCTTTGGTCAGAAGATATCAAAAGCACAACAGCTGAGCAACTGGGAGGCCGACGTGTTGAGTGAGGCACAAAAGCTTTATGCTGCAACTGACGCTTGGGCTTGTGTTCGCCTATATGAGGAATTGAACGAACTCAAGAAAAATGGTAATTGGGAATTAAAAGAATATGACGAATCTATATCTAAATAAAGGGAAGGAGGAGAGCCTGAGACGTTATCACCCTTGGGTGTTCTCTGGTGCTGTCCATCACATTGAGGGTGAGCCCAAAGAGGGTGACTTCGTACGAGTTCTCACCCATGACGGAACTTTCATTGCTGTGGGGCATTGGCAGATAGGAAGCATTGCCGTGCGCGTTCTTTCGTTCCTTGACGAGGAAATAAACCATCAGTTTTGGACTAACAAACTGGCGACCGCCTACGAGATGCGTAAAGCAATCGGTGTGGCCAACAATCCCCAAAACAGCACCTATCGTCTTGTTCACGGCGAGGGCGACAATCTGCCAGGACTGGTTGTCGACATGTACGGCGAGACGGCAGTCATGCAAGCACACAGCGTGGGCATGCACAACAATCGGATGGATATCGCCAAAGCGCTGAAGGATGTGATGGGCGAGAAGCTTCAAAACATCTATTACAAGAGTGAAACCACATTGCCCTACAAGGCTGATTTGGGTCAGGAGAATGGTTTCATCCTTGGCAGCACTCCCGATGATGTGGCAACGGAAAACGGGCTGCGATTCCATATAGATTGGCTAAAGGGGCAGAAGACAGGATTCTTTGTAGACCAGAGAGATAACCGCAGTTTGGTGGAGTATTACGCTAAGGATAGAAATGTACTCAATATGTTCTGCTATACAGGTGGGTTCAGCGTATATGCCATGCGAGGAGGTGCCCGTTTGGTTCACTCTGTCGACAGCAGTCAGAAGGCCGTCGACCTTGTTAATGCCAACGTCGGACTGAACTTCCCCAATGATGCCCGCCACAAGGCGTTTGCCGAAGATGCCTTTAAGTTTCTCGACCAGATGAAAGCGTCGTACGACCTAATTATCCTCGACCCTCCAGCCTTCGCGAAGCATCGCGATGCCGTGCGTCACGCAATAAAAGGCTATACGCGACTCAACGCTCGTGCCATGGAGAAGATAAAGTCGGGAGGCATCTTGTTCACGTTCTCATGCTCTCAGGCCATCTCGAAGGAACAGTTCAGAATGGCCGTCTTCACTGCTGCCACGTTGGCCAAGCGCCAGGTGCGCATCCTGCATCAGTTGCATCAGCCTGCCGACCATCCTGTGAACATTTATCACCCCGAGGGCGAATACCTAAAGGGGCTTGTACTTTACGTCGAATAACCTTCAAATTTAATACATTATGAATATTAAAATTCGTCTTGCTCTGCTTTTCTTCCTGGAGTTTGCCGTTTGGGGCGCCTATCTCATTTCCATGGGTCTGTATCTCGGCAAGGAAGGACTTGGTTCCAACATCGGTTGGTTCTACAGCGTCCAGGGATTTGTAAGTTTGGCAATGCCCGCCCTCGTCGGCATTGTGGCCGACAAGTGGATGCAAGCCCAACGCGTACTTGCCCTCAGTCATGCCTTGGCTGGTCTGTTCATGATTGCTGCTTGTTTCTATGGACTGTCGGCTGCAGGTAACGTTCAGTTTGGCGTTCTGTTTACGCTCTACACGTTAAGCGTTGCCTTTTTCATGCCAACTATTGCCCTTACCAACTCTGTCGCATATAATGCGTTGGACAAGGAGGGATTAGACACCGTTAAAGCCTTCCCGCCCATCCGCGTGTGGGGAACAGTTGGTTTCATCTGCTCGATGTGGGCAGTAAATCTTTTGGGCTTCAAATCAACGCCTTACCAGTTTGCTTTGTCTGGTGCGCTAAGTTTGTTTATGGCATTCTATTCCCTGACGATGCCCGCATGCCCAATCAACAAGAACGACGAAAAGAAATCGCTGGTCGAGGCGTTGGGCTTGCGTGCCTTTACGCTGTTCAAGAACTATCGCATGGCCGTTTTCTTCATCTTCTCTATGTTGCTCGGCTCGTGTCTGCAGATTACAAATGGCTATGCCACCAGCTACCTGGAGGCATGGGGCAGTCTGCCTGAATATGCTGATTCGATGATGGTGAAGTATAGCGTCATCATCACCTCCATCTCACAGATGAGCGAGACCCTCTGCATCCTGCTCATTCCCTTCTGCCTGAGTCGTTTTGGCATCAAGAAGGTAATGCTTATGGCCATGCTTGCTTGGGTGTTCCGCTTTGGCTTCTTCGCTATTGGCAACCCCGGAAGCGGTTTTGTTTTCATCATTCTCTCGATGATTGTCTACGGCGTAGCCTTCGACTTCTTTAATATATCGGGTTCGCTCTTTGTTGACAGAGAGACAGATCTCGACATACGCAATTCCGCTCAAGGGCTGTTTATGATGATGACCAATGGATTTGGAGCCACCGTGGGAATGCTTTCGGCCCAGGAAGTGGTGAACCATTTCGTCTTTAACCCCGAGGTTACTGATGTGCTGAAGGGCTGGCAGACATGTTGGTACATCTTTGCCGGCTATGCCCTCGTTGTAGCAGTGCTGTTTGCGATACTTTTCCGCTACAAGCACGTAAGACAAGAATAAGAGGATGAAGGAGGAACGCTTTTTCTACCAGCCAGATGTAGAATCGGGCGAACTCACGAAAGACGACACCCAGCACGCAGTGCGTGTGCTCAGGATGTCGACTGGCGATGAGATATGGCTGATTGACGGCCGTGGGACCTTCTACAAGGCAGAGATTACGGCCGCCTCGAATCACAAGTGTGCCTATCGCGTGGTGGAAACATTTCCACAGCAACGTGCCTGGCTCAGCCACCTCCATCTGGCCGTAGCGCCCACGAAGCTTAACGATCGCATGGAGTGGTTGGCAGAGAAGGCCACAGAGATTGGCCTCGACGAACTTTCGTTCCTCAATTGTCAGTGGTCAGAACGTCGGACGATGAAGACTGAGCGCATAGACAAGATTGTAGTGTCGGCCATGAAGCAAAGCCGCAAGGCTTGGAAAACGAAGGTCAACGACATGCAAGACTTCAGCACATTCATATCGTCGGAAAGGCCTGGGCAAAAGTTCATTTGTCATTGCCACGAAGGAGAAAAGCCCTATCTCCTTGATATGCTCAAGCCTGGGCAAGACGCAACCGTGCTCATAGGCCCAGAGGGTGACTTCTCTGCCGACGAGGTGCGAGAAGCCGGGCAACACGGCTATGTGGCAGTCTCTCTTGGAAACAGTCGCTTGCGAACTGAGACAGCAGCTTTGGTAGCCGTTCATCTAATGCAGATTGCAAACATCCCAAAACAGTAATCGACATGAAGAAATTTGTCATAATTGCCTTAACGACAGTTCTTGCCGCAACTGTTGCCTTTGTTGGATGGAAATGGTTTTCGGGCAAAGGAGACAACACGTCGACCTGCCTGCCGCGCGAGCTGACTATGGTTGGGCGCATCGACCTGAAGTCCATGATGCTCCATTCTGGAATGAGTGCGAAGGATGTGAGTAAAATGCTTGGACGAGTCTTGCGTCAAACGTCAATCGACGACACCGGAGTGGATTATCAAAGCACGGCCTACGTCTTCTCATCCCAAGGCTACTTTGGTGCGATTATCCCGTTGAACGATGCAGCAGAGTTTGAGCAAAGCATAGCGAAAAACCTCGCACAGCCCTTCACAAGCCAGCGAGGCCTGAGGTGGGCAACCCTGGGCAACAATAACATTCTGATAGGCGTGGACAAACACCGAGCCATGATAATGGGCCCAGCCGTAGGAGGAGAGCTGGATGCCCTGCGCAACACGATTGCAACGTGCATGACGCAGGATAAAGATGATAGCGGCAGTGAAAGTCCTCTTTTCGCTTTATTGGAAACCCGTGAGGAACCCATAGCCCTCGCCTCGACTTTCGACGCTATACCAAGCCAGTTCCGTCCGGAAGTGCTGACCAATGCCTTCGACCTTAGTACCCTTCGACTTGTGGCAGGGGCTACAGTGAAGAAAGATAGGGTAAATATGCAAATATCCTACCTTACTGAAGACGAGAAACTCAACCAGTTCCTCGACAAGATAGACAACGCGCTTGTGCCTGTTGACGGCACACTGCTCACAACGGCACCCACTCATCCTTCAATTCACGTAGAAATGGGTGCTCAGGGCGAGAAAGTGCTCGAAGTACTGCGCTCAATACCCGAGTTGCGAACAAAACTGCTCTTGGCCAACACCGTTCTTGACGCAGACCTCCTGATGAAGAGCATCAAAGGCGACGTTTCGCTGTCCTACAAGAACGACTGGATAGTGCAGGCCCAGCTTGGCGACGATCGTGTGCTGGACAACGTGGCCAGTTGGAACGACGAACTCAGTAGGGCAGCAGGCGTGACCTTTACGCCAACAGGCGAGAAGCATGGTTTCATGGAGTACGGCAAGGGTAAAACCATTCATTACTCATGCAACGCCAAACGGCTCATCCTTTCGCCCGACGACAAGATGGCCAACGCCTCGGCCTACCACGATATCGCTTATTCGTGGAAGGAGTCGATGGAAGGGAATCGGCTTTATGCTGTTGTTGACATCAATAGTTTCCTTTTCCTGAAACTCTACCTGCCCACGATTGACCACATCGTGCTCGCAGTGCCTGAGATACGCCAATGGAACGTGGAAATGCGTGCCCCAGCAGGAACTAACCTCTTCGAGTTCTTGGACTAAAGGAAGATTTGACTGCTTAGTTTTTCTCCCCGTTTATTGGGCGTCTCGATTTTTTAACGTATCTTTGCAGGACTTTTCATAAAAAAGCCATGACGGAACAGTTTTTCAACTACATGATATGGTGCATGACAGCTATGGCCGCAGTGGTCTTTGTCAGCCTGTTTTTTGTCAACGCCGGCTATGGCCAGTTCCGCAACAGACGATGGGGCTGGAGCATCAATAACAAGATTGCCTGGACCCTTATGGAAGCACCAGTCTTCGTCACGATGCTCGTTATCTGGATTCTTTCCCCTCTTCGTTTCCATCTGCCCCAGCTTGTGCTTTTTGCCTTGTTCCAGTTACATTATTTCCAGCGAAGCTTCGTCTTCCCTTGGCTAATGAACGGAAAGAGTAGTATGCCTGTGGCCATCATGCTGATGGGCGTCACGTTTAACGTCATCAACGGTCTCATGCAGGGTGGTGGACTCTATTGGTTTCCCAACCCCAACTTTGCTGAAGGTGCTGCCTACCTGTTACGCTGGAATGCCATCTGTGGCATTACGATATTTCTCGTAGGGCTGGCCGTCAACTGGCACAGCGACTACGTTATTCGTCACCTGCGCCAACCAGGCGACACGCGACACTATCTGCCCCGGCGAGGGATGTATCACTACGTCACCTCGGCCAACTATCTGGGAGAACTGATGGAATGGGTCGGTTTCGCACTTGCTGCAGCTACGCCTGTTGCTTGGGTGTTCCCCATTTGGACGGCGGC
The DNA here is from genome assembly GCA_945828295.1 of uncultured Prevotellaceae bacterium. GTDB lineage: Bacteria > Bacteroidota > Bacteroidia > Bacteroidales > Bacteroidaceae > Physcousia. Next base: position 8,135 of record CALZQV010000065.1, read on the forward strand.
CAACCTTGTGCCCCGTGCTCATGCGATTCACAAGAAGTACCGCCAAGAGTTTGGCGACGAAGCCGTGGGCAAGCGCAAGCGCATCATTCCCTTTATTTACTGACTTTACTGACAATATATGGAAAATAAGATATTCGAAGAAGCTCACATAGGCCCACTGGCGCTGAGGAATCGCACCATACGAAGTGCAGCCTTTGAGAGCATGTGTCCCAGCCACGAACCCAGCCAGATGCTCTACGACTACCACACAAGTGTGGCTCGTGGTGGAGTGGGGATGACCACTGTGGCCTATGCCGCCGTGACGGAAAGCGGACTGAGCTTTGACCGCCAGTTGGTGATGAAACGCGAAATTGTTCCCGGCCTTCGCCGTCTGACTGATGGCATCCACAGCGAGGGTGCTGCTGCAGGCATTCAGTTGGGCCATTGTGGAAACATGAGTCACAAGGCCATTTGTGGTTGTATTCCCGTTGGGGCGAGCAATGGCTTCAACCTCTACAGTCCCACGATAGTGCGAGGACTTCGTCGCGACGAGCTTCCCGCCCTGGCCAAGAAGTTTGGCGAGGCCGTCAACTTAGCACGCGAGGCAGGCTTCGACGAGGTGGAGATTCACTGTGGCCACGGTTACCTCATCGACCAGTTCCTGAATCCCTACTTCAACCACCGTCACGACGAGTTTGGTGGTTCGCTGGAGAATAGAATGCGCTTTATGACCATGTGCGTGGAGGAGGTGATGAAGGCAGCGGGCAGCGATATGGCCGTAGTTTGCAAGATGAACATGCGCGACGGCTTGAAACACGGTATCTCGCTCGAGGAACACAGCATCCCCGTGGCTCGCAGATTGCAAGAACTGGGCGTCCACGCCATCGTGCTGAGCGGAGGCCTGGTCAGTGCCACGCCCCTGTATGTGATGCGAGGCGAACTGCCACTGCAGACGATGACTCACTACATGGACAAACTCTGGTTGAAATACAGCATCCGCTGTGCCAAACCCATCGTGCGAAACGTGATGACGCGCACTGTTCCCTACGAGGAAGCCTTCTTCCTGGAGGATGCCCTGAAGTTCCGTGAGGCGATGCCCGAGATGAAGTTCATCTACGTTGGCGGACTCGTTGCCGGTGACAAGATTAACGAGGTGCTCTCGCATGGATTCGAGGCCGTACAGATGGCTCGAAGCCTGCTCAACGAGCCCGACTTCGTGAATCGCCTGAAGGAAGACCCTCACCACCGTTGTGGATGCCGCCACAGCAATTACTGCATTGGTCGAATGTATACTGCAGAAATGGCTTGTCATCAACATCTTAACGAATCGATTCCACAGAGTTTGGTAAAAGAAATCGAACGCATAGAAAAAGAGCAAAACAGATGAAATTAGCAATCATCACCGGTGCTGACGGTGGCATGGGCTACGAAGAGGCGAAGGCTGTTGCCCAGAAAGGTTATCACACCATCATGGCCTGCTATTGCCCCAAGCTGGCAATGGCGAAGTGCAAAAAGATGATAGAGGAGACGGGTAACCCCAACATTGAGGTCTTGGGGCTTAATCTGGCCGACTTGGCGTCGGTTCGTCGCTTTGCCGACGAGGTGAAGAGCCGTTTCGAACGCCTGGACCTTCTGATGAACAATGCCGGCACCATCGCGACGGGCTACGAGATAACGGTTGACGGACTGGAGCGCACGGTAAGCGTGAACTACGTTGGGCCCTACCTGCTCACGCGCCTGCTCTTACCCTTGATGGGGCAGGGGAGTCGCATCGTGAACATGGCCTCGTGTGTCTACCGCCTGGGTGCTCTCGACTTCCCCGAATTCTTCGAAAGGGGGCGCAAGGGCTGTTTCCAACGCATCCACATCTACAGCAACACGAAACTGGCCATCACTCTCTTCACTTTCGAGCTGGCCGACCGGCTTCGCGAGAGAGGCATCACGGTGAACGCTGCCGACCCGGGCGTCGTATCGACGGGCATCATACGAATGCAGATGTTCTTCGACCCCCTGACCGACATCTTCTTCCGTCCCTTCATACGCACACCGCGACAAGGTGCCGACACCGCCATACGCCTGCTTCTCGACGAGGACAAGGCTGGGCAGACGGGCACCTTCAACCGATCGAACCGCGTGAGGGACCTTGGCGAGAAATATCAGCATCACAAACAGCGCCAGGAACTGTGGGAAAGGACGGAGGAAATCGTGAAGGAATACCTGTAAAAAAGAATAACAAACATATAAGGGAATCGCATGGAGCAGTTGAAGCACGAGTGTGGCGTGGCGATGATTCGCCTGAAGAAACCGCTTGAGTACTATCAACAGAAGTATGGTACGTGGATGTATGGGCTCAACAAGCTCTACCTGCTGATGGAGAAGCAGCACAACCGCGGCCAGGAGGGTGCAGGCTTGGCGTGTGTGAAAATGTGTGCCGAGGCAGGCACGGAGTATATGTTCCGTGAGCGTGCGATGGGCAGTGGTGCCATTGGCGAAATCTTTGCGGCCGTGAACTCCCAGTTTCGCGACTTTTCGGCCGAGCAACTCGGCGACGCCACGTTTGCAAAGAAAAACATTCCCTTTGCAGGCGAAATCTACATGGGGCACCTTCGCTATTCGACCACAGGCAAGCGCGCGCTGTCCTTCGTTCACCCCTTCATGCGCAGAAACAACTGGCGAGCCAAGAACCTGTGTCTGTGTGGCAACTTCAACCTCACGAACGTCGACGAGGTGTTTCAGTCGATATCGGCCACAGGACAGCATCCACGCGTCTACAGCGACACGTTTATCCTGCTGGAACAAATGGGCCACAGGCTCGACCGCGAGAGCGAACGCCTCTTCAACATCGCCCTCGAGCGTGGACTGACGGGGCAGGATATCACTCGCTTCATCGAGGAAAACATCGACATGCGCAACGTCCTGAGCACTGCTGCGCCGCTGTGGGACGGCGGTTTCGTCATCTGCGGGATGACTGGCTCGGGCGAGATGTTCTCCATGCGCGACCCGTGGGGCATACGGCCTGCGTTCTGGTACCAGGACGACGAGATACTGGTGTTGGCCAGCGAGCGTCCCGTCCTGCAGACGGCATTCGACCTTGAAGCCGACCAGATAAAGGAGCTCGAACCCGGCCAGGGACTGGTGATGCACGCCTCGGGCGAGGTGGTGCTGTCGCAGATTCTGCCCGCTCGCGAGAAGCGCTCTTGCTCGTTCGAACGTATCTATTTCAGTCGCGGTTCCGACCTCGACATCTACCAAGAGCGCAAGAACCTTGGCGAACAGCTGACGGAGCGCATCACGGAGGCCATCGACGGCGACGTGGCCCACACCGTCTTCTCCTTCATCCCCAACACGGCCGAAGTGGCCTACTACGGCATGCTGCGCGGCTTCAAGAAGGCGCTGAACCGCCAGAAGGTGCGCGAAATTTGCGAACTGACGCGCGACCACCAACCCACCGAGGAGGAGGTGAAGCGCATCGTGGGCATGTATATCCGCTCGGAGAAGGTGGCCTGGAAGGACATCAAGCTGCGCACCTTCATCACCGAGGGCAACCAGCGCAACGACCTTGCCGCCCACGTCTACGACATCACCTACGGCTCGCTCGTGCCCTACGAGGACAACCTGGTCATCATCGACGACAGCATTGTGCGCGGAACAACACTGAAGGAGAGCATCATACGTATTCTGGACCGACTGCATCCGCGCAAGATTGTACTTGTCAGCTCGTCGCCCCAGGTGCGCTATCCCGACTACTACGGCATCGACATGGCCCGCATGGACGAGTTCATAGCCTTCCGCGCGGCCATCGAACTGCTCGTCGAGCGGGGAGAGTGGGCCGTCATCGACGACGTCTACCGCCTGTGTGTCGGCCAGCGCTCGCTGCCCAAGGACGAACTGCAGAACCACGTGCGCAAGATTTACGAGCCCTTCACCGACGAGGACATCAGCCGCAAGATGGTGGAGATGCTGCGCCCCGAAGGCATCACCACACCCATCGAAATCGTCTACCAGAGCCTTGAGGGCCTTCACCGCGCCTGCCCCAACCATGCCGGCGACTGGTACTTCAGCGGCAATTACCCAACGCCCGGCGGCCTGCGCCTGCTCAACCAGGCCTTCATTGATTATTACGAGAACGTGTACGCGAAGCGGTAATTTGAAGTTGAAAGTTGAAAGTTTAAAGTTGAAAGTTAATGGTTAAAGGCTAAGGCCCTTTTCCTCTCACACTGCAAAGATACAACACGGGAAGGGCGAAATCAAGTTTTTTGACCGCCTTCTCCCTCGCTGCCTCGACTTTCTCTCTGCTCGGCCGACACATTGTCCTCATTGCCAATCGCTTAGCGGCAATCGCTTGACGTTTTTATTACCGATTAAAGGTGGTCAAAGTGGTCAAGGTCATTTTGGTCATTTTCATTTTCGA
>CALZQV010000066.1 GCA_945828295.1 uncultured Prevotellaceae bacterium
CAATGGTTGACGAGGGTATACGGCCGGAGTTTATCGGTATCGTGAACTATGCTATCATTGGACTTATTCAGTTGGAATTGGGATTTGCCGATGTTGCGGACGATATGACGCCCGAGCAGGCACTCGAAGCCTACGACCGTTGGGCTGAACGCACGTTGCAGCTCATGCTTCGAAAGAACCATGATTATGATGAAGCCTGGCGAGGAATGCGTGTCAGCAGCTATACCGACTTAATCCTGATGAAGATATTCCGAACTAAACAAATAGAATCGCTCAGCGGAGCGACATTGGTGTCTGAGGGCATCGATGCAAACTATATGGACATGATGAACTATGCGGTCTTTGGGCTGATAAAGTTGACCTTCGGTGATGACACAGAACAAGACGCGTAAGTGGAAGTGGCTGGGCGTTAACCTGTGTCGCTTGATTATTTCACTTACGTTTTCCTTTTCGGGAATCGTTAAGCTGATTGACCCACGCGGCACACAATACAAGATAGAGGACTATGCCACACTGTTTGGTGCTTCCTCACTTGTGACGCCTTTACTTGCCATTTCGATGGCAATAGCCTTGGCCATGTTGGAGTTTTACATTGGCTTCAACATGTTATTTGGCATACGTCGGCGCTCAACTTCCCGGCTTACCCTGCTCGTGCTGTCGGTGATGACTCCCCTGACGCTTTATTTAGCTCTGTCGGACGCTCATATGGATTGTGGCTGTTTTGGAGACGTCGTCATTCTCTCGAATTGGCAAACTTTTGGGAAGAACCTCCTCATGCTGTTTGCAACCATTGTGGTAGTTAAGTCTTACCGTCACATGACTCGGATTATACTGGAGCGTAACCAGTGGCTTTTGTCGATTTATGCGTTAGTCTTTGCCCTGTTCTTGGCTCTTTATAACATCCGTAATCTGCCTGTGATTGACTTTCGTCCGTACAGCATAGGTACTGACCTGCCTAAGGCTATGATTGAGGATTGGGAAAAAGAGCCTGACGAAATGCGGTATGCCGATTTCTTCATTCAAAGCCAAGAAGGGGAGGACATTACACAGACGTGGTTGGAAAAAAGCGGATACAAGTTCCTGCTTGTTGTCCCATTCCTCGAAAGTGCCGATGATGGTTCGATGGAGAGAATCAATTCGCTCTTCGAGTATTGCCAGAGCCATGATTATCCCTTCCTTGCGGTGACCTCGAGTGGGAAGGAGGCCATTGACCGATGGAAAGATTTAACTGGGGGGGAGTATGACTTTGCTTTCTGCGACGGAACAGTGCTCAAGACTATTATTCGCTCGAACCCTGGCCTGATGATGCTGCACGATGGAGTGGTTTTCAACAAATGGTCGGCAAACAATCTGCCTAACGTTGAGGGGATGAAAGAATCTTTGGACGAAGTTAAGTTGGGACAGATGCAGTGGAACAGCCGCCTGAGGTCGATTTACCGCTTGTTGCTATGGTTCCTGATACCCCTGATTGCGTGGACGCTGATAGACCGTATCGTAGTGGGAAGAATATACTACAGAAGATATAAGATACATAAGACAATTCATAATAACAACTAAAATTTAACGTACAAACATGAGAAAGAAGATTGTAGCAGGAAACTGGAAGATGAACCTGAACCTGCAGGAAGGTGTAGCCTTGGCTACTGAGTTGAAAGCCGCTCTGGCTGCTGATAAGCCTAATTGCGATGTTATTATTTGCACTCCTTTCATCCATCTGGCCACTGTGGCTGGTGTGGTAGAGGGCACCGTTATCGGTCTTGGTGCCGAGAATTGCGCCGATAAGGAGAAGGGTGCTTTCACGGGTGAAGTTAGTGCTGCTCAGGTAAAGAGCACTGGTGCACAGTATGTTATCCTGGGCCACTCGGAGCGTCGTGCATACTATGGTGAGACTGCAAGCATCCTGAAGGAGAAGGTTAACCTGGCTTTGGCCAATGATCTGAAGGTCATCTTCTGCATCGGTGAAGTGCTCGAGGAGCGCGAGGCTGGCAAGCAGAACGAAGTAGTTGGCGCACAGCTGGCTGATAGCCTGTTCGACCTGACTGAGGAGCAGCTTGGCAATATTATTCTTGCTTACGAACCCGTTTGGGCTATCGGTACAGGCAAGACAGCCACTGCAGAGCAGGCTCAGGACATGCATTCTTTCATCCGTGGCGTCATTGCCGGTCGCTTTGGCGAGGCTGCAGCTGAGAACATCAGCATTCTGTATGGTGGTAGCTGCAAGCCCTCTAATGCTAAGGAAATCTTCTCGAAGCCCGACGTTGATGGCGGCCTCATTGGTGGTGCTGCACTGAAATGCGAGGACTTCAAGGGTATCATCGATGCCTGGAAGGCATAATGAGAAATAAAGATTGACAATTGATAGTTGGTAAATAATTGATAATTAATAATGATATGAAGCGAATCACACTTATACTGTTGATAATTGTCAGTTCCCAATTATCAATTGTCAATTGCTTAAAGGCGCAACAAACGAGTGAGCCTTCGTTCCTGGAGAATCTTCAGCAAGTTGCCGACGGTAAGGGCAAGGTGCGCATCTTCCAAGATAGTGAGATTGCAACCTTGCTGATGAAGGGGGTGAACCAAATCAAGCGTTGGATGACAACGCCAAACGGTGCGCGCACCAAGTCCCAGGATTCACTTTCCGTTACTACCGATTCGTTGCTTCTCACCCCTGGGAGAAAGGTCCGCATGAACGGATATCGTGTGCAAATATATGCCGGAGGAAATTCGCGTGACGCAAAGAACCACGCCTATCAAATGGAGGCTATGGTGCGTAGACTTTTCCCCGACCAGCCGGTTTACACACGATTCGTAAGTCCACGCTGGATATGTCATGTAGGCGACTTCCGTACGCGTGAAGAAGCGTTGGAGTTGTTGAAAGACATGAGGCAGACCGGTAAGTTCTCGGAGGCCATTACTGTAAAATGCAAAGTAAACTTAGTGCTACATGACGAATAAAGAAGACAGATTGTTGCCCGTTCAGCAAGAGATAGAAAAGCGCATGCGCGAGGTGCTCGGCCTCATTGGTGAGGACGTCTCACGAGAAGGCTTGCAGAAAACCCCGAAGCGCGTTGCACGTGCTATGGCCGACTTGACACGTGGTTATGATGAAGACCCCGTCGAGATTCTTAATTCTGCAAAGTTCCGCGAAGACTATAGCCAGATGGTGATCGTGAAGGATATAAACTTTTATAGCCTTTGTGAACATCACATGTTGCCATTCTATGGAAAGGCCCATGTTGCTTATATACCTAATGGCTACATCACCGGGTTGTCGAAGATTGCTCGTGTGGTTGATGTCTACAGCCATCGCCTGCAGGTGCAGGAACGCATGACATTGCAAATTCGTGAAGCTATCCAACAGGCGCTGAAGCCTTTGGGAGTTATGGTTGTTGTGGAGGCGCAGCATATGTGCATGCAGATGCGTGGAGTCGAGAAACAAGGTTCCGTGACAACAACCAGTGACTTTACGGGTGCCTTTAATCAGGCAAAGACACGTGAGGAATTCCTCAAGCTTATAAGTCATCAGTAGAACGCTTTTCCTAATAAGTAAATGGGAGCAAAGTTGTAATAACTTTTGCTCCCATTCTTATTTAGTGGAGTGTGGTGTTACTTGCTAAGATGCTTGACTAATACGTCGACGATATCACAGGCAACCTCCTGTTTTGTTTTTAGTTCGTATTGCATTTCGCAGCGTGGCGTGATGATGGTCACTTTGTTTGTGTCGTGCGAAAAACCTGCACCCGCGTCGCGAAGTGAGTTGAGCACGATAAAGTCGAGATTCTTTGTCTTTAGCTTTTCGTGAGCGTGCTCGTTTTCGTTATTCGTTTCGAGGGCAAAGCCCACGAGGCATTGGTCGTCGCGTTTCATTTGTCCCAAGGCTTTGGCGATATCTTTGGTGGGCTTCAGATGGAGTTCCAGTTCGTTGCCCTCGCGCTTTAGCTTCTGGCTGGCAGTTTGTTCTGGAGTGAAGTCGGCTACGGCTGCACATAGAATGCCTGCCTGGCATGACGGGTAGAGGCGTGTGGCAGCGTCGTACATCTGCTGGGCACTCTCCACGGGTGTCGTGTGGATGTTGGCGTGCTTGGGTTGGACTTTCATGGGGCCACATATCATCTCGACAATTGCTCCTCGTTTCGCACATTCCTCGGCCAATGCGACGCCCATCTTTCCACTGGAATAGTTGCCGATGAACCGGACGGGGTCGATTCGTTCGTATGTCGGCCCTGCGGTGAGCAGTATGCGTTGCCCTTCGAGGTCTTTCTCGTAGAAGAAGTCGTCGAGCGTGTTGATGATTTCTTCGGGCTCTTCCATTCGTCCCTTGCCTACGAGGTGGCTTGCGAGCTCGCCCGTTGACGGCTCAATGATGTGGTTGCCGTTTTTGCGCAGGATGTTCAGGTTGTCCTGTGTTGTCGGGTGGGCATACATGTCGAGGTCCATCGCGGGGGCGACAAAAACGGGTGCCTTCATGCTGAGGTATGTGGTGACGAGCATGTTGTCGGCAATGCCGTGTGCCATTTTGCCGATGGTTGATGCGGTGGCTGGTGCCACGAGCATGGCGTCGGCCCAGAGTCCGAGGTCAACATGGCTGTGCCACGTGCCATCACGTTGTGAGAAGAAGTCGCTGATGACGGGTTTCGAGGTCAGTGCGCTCAGGGTGATCGGCGTGATGAACTCTTTGCCGGCAGGGGTGATGACGACTTGCACCTCAGCTCCTCGTTTGATGAGGCCGCGGATGATGAGGCATGCTTTGTAGGCTGCGATGCTGCCCGTGATGCCGAGAACGATTTTCTTACCGTCTAGCATATTTGAGCCACAGTTTCTTGAAGGCGAGTTTGGTGTTTTGGGTGAAGTCGGCCTGCTGAACCCATCCGTAATAGCCTGGGTCGCGTGTGAATACGTCTTGTACTTTCATACCTTTGTATTTGCCGAAGTTCACGATTTCGTTGCCTTGTTCGTCGTAGACGAGACGTCCGGCGAAGTCCACGGTGGGCCGCCCGACTTGGCTTGCTTTGGCCAGTGCTTCGATGCTGTTCTCCAGTTGTCTTTCCTTTTCTTCCTGTTTGCCTGGCGCATACATGTCGAGCTGTGCTTGCAGCACTTGCCATGTTGCCGCAGTGTCTTGGTCGGCAAGGTGTGCCTGAAAGTCGTCTTCCATTTTCCTTCCGCAGTAGAACTTGTAGGCAGCGGCGAGGTTTCGTTTCTCCATCTGTTTGAAGATGGCGCAGGCGTCGATTAGGTGAGCCTGTGAGAAGTCGAAGTTGATGCCGGCACGCAGGAATTCTTCGCTTAGCAGGGGGATGTCGTAGTTGTTGGAGTTGTATCCGGCAAAGTCGCATCCTTGGAATTTGCTGGCCAGAGTGGTGGCCAGTTGCTTGAAGGTGGGTGCCTGCTTGACCATCTCGTCGGTGATGTGCGTCAGTTCCTGCACTTCGTGAGGTATCGGGCGTTCGGGATTCACGAACGTGTTGTAGGGTTCCTCGTGCCCGTCGGGGTAGGCGATGATGTAGGAGATTTGTATGATGCGTGCCGTTGCGATGTCGAGCCCTGTTGTTTCAAGGTCGAATATGACAAGCGGTCGTGTGAGATTGAGTTTCATACTTTGGCTTAGTCGTTGAGCATCATGGGCATGAGCAGCATCAGAGTCTCTTCGTTTTCAGGCTGTTCTGCTGGGATTACTACGCCGGGACGGCTTGGGTCGGCCAGCTGGATGGTCAGTGCTTCGCCTTCCATGATGTTGGCAATCTCGATCATGAAGATGCAGGAGAAGCCGATGCTGATGGGGTCGTTCTGGTATTCGCAGAGCAGGTTCTCCTCAGCGCGTGTGGCGTAGTCGTTGTCTTCGCCGGTGAGGCGCATCTGGTTGTTTTCGAGGTGGAGTTTCATCAGGCCGCTCGACTGGTTGCAGAAGACGCTGATGCGCTTGAGGGCACTGATGAGGCTACCGCGGTCAACGGTTGCCACGTAGGGGTTGTTCGTGGGGATTACGCCGTTGTAATTGGGGTAGCGGCCCTCGACGAGACGGAAGTACATGTCGAAGTCGTCGGCGTGAATCAGTCCCTTTTCGTTGTCGAAGGTCAGGGTCACCTGTGTGCCTTTCTGCAGCACGTTCTTGAGTATGGCGGCGACCTTCTTGGGCAGGATGAAGCTTGTTTCAAGTCCGGGCTTTACTGCGCGGTTGATATAGCGCACGAGTTTGCGTCCGTCGGTTCCGGCAAAGGTGATGTCCTCGGGGTGAATGTCGAGGAAGATACCGGTCATCACAACGCGTATTTCATCGTTGGCCGTGGCAAACAGGCAGCGGTTGATGCCCGTGAGCAGGATGTCGGCTTCGAGTTCCAAGTTCGTGTTTTGTTGGTTGATGGGCTGCTGGGCGGGATATGTGGCGGCGTCGAATGTCATGACGGAGAACACACCCGTCTGGTGCTGGCCCTGCAGCTCGTGAGATTCGGGGTTGAAGCCGAATGTCAGGGGCTGTTCAGCAAGTTCCTTTATGGAGTCCATGATGGTCTTGGCCGTAATGCAGAATTGGGCATTGTTGTCGCTGTCGACCAAGGGTACTGACGTGATGAAGTATTTCTCGCCGTCGCTTGCCGTTATGGTTACCTTTCCATTCTTGATGTCGAACAGGAAGCAATCAAGTATGGGCATTGAGTTTTTTGCTGTCATCACCTTGCTGGCAGCTGCGAGTCGGTTGTAAAGTGCCGAGCTTGAAACTACGAATTTCATAAGCTTTTATTTTTCTTTATTTATGTATAATCATTTCCTCGCAAAGATACAAAATAATTGATAATTGGCAATTGATAATTGATAATTATTTCTTACCTTTGTGTGAAATTTGGGAAATCGAATAATCAATAATAATTTAAAGGAATGGACATAACAGGAAGAATCATTGCCGTGCTGCCTGAACGCTCAGGGGTGAGCCAGCGCAACGGCTCGGAGTGGAGGGTTGCCTCCTACGTCCTCGAGACGCAGGAACAGTATCCCAAGAAGATATGCTTTGAGGTGTTCGGAGCAGATCGAATTCAGAATTTTAACATCCAGGCAGGGGAGATGATGACAGTCTCTTTTGATGTGGATGCACACGAATACAATGGCCGTTGGTTTAACACGATTCGCGCTTTCCGCGTAGACAGAAACATGCAGGCAGGTGCCCCTGCGGGAATGCCCAATGAGGCAGCACCTGCGGCTCCGTTCGGCGCTGCTCCTGCTGCTCCCGCAGCACCCTTTGGTCCAGCCCCTGCGGCTCCCGCTCCAGATGTCACACCCTTTGGCGGAGAGGCTTCCGACGAGGACAGTCAGCTTCCCTTCTGACACTACATTTTTCCTGCCACATAAGAGTTAGCGTGGCACCCCGCAAGAAGCCTTTCGAACGAAGGGCTTCTTTTTTTTCTGCCCATCACCACAGCTTTGTCCCTGCATCGTCGGGCCTCCGTCGATGCATTGTCGAGCCTCCGACAATGCATTGTTCCGGCCTGGACGATGCATCGTTTCGCCCCTATCGACGTATTGTCTCGCCCCGAGCGATGCTAATCTTTTGCGTTAACGATGAAGGGATTCATGTAAAAAAAGCCCCGCTCCGGAAAGAGCGAGGCTTTTATCGTTCGAGTGTGATGGATTATCCTTATTTTATCAAAACCTTGCGGATTGTACCATTGGACGAGCGTATGATGTTGATGCCGCGACGGGGTTGAGCGAGTCGTCTGCCGTTCAGGTCGAACACTTCGGCTTTTCTGCCATTTTCGTTGGCCATGAGCTCTTCGATTGAGGTTGTTTCCTTGCTGTTATTTGAATCATCAGGACGTTCAATCATCTTTTCGTTGTCGAAGAATTCGTTCCAAGGCTCGGCGACTTTATAGACCTCAAGAGTGCCAAAAGGTATGGACAGGCGGCAGGTCTTCTTTTTCACGTCCTTCAGGGCATCCTTGCCGCAGGTGGGAGGAACGAGTGACATGCAGGCGATGCTGTCGACCTTCGTACAGCTCAGGAATGCCTCGTTGCCAAGACTGTCGATTGCCTCACCAAGTGTGAGTATCTGGAGACTGTTGCATCCCTGGAAGGCGTTGTTCGAAATCACACCTGCCGACTTGATGTCCAGCGTCTCAATTTCCGTGTTGGCGAGGAAGGCGTAGGGCATGATGTTCTTGACGGGAAGTTCGATGCCAGTGGCTTCGTCGGTCATGGTCTCGGGAATCGTCAACTCGACTGCAACGCCGTAGTGCATGCTTCCCACAACGGTGTATGCATCCTTTTGCTCGTTAATTACGTAGGCAATGCTGTCAGCAACAAAGATGTTGTCAATGTCGACGGGGCAAAGAGCCTTGAAGGCTGTCCAGGTGTTGTCGGCTTTATATGCCTCTGCTGCATCGGCGGGGATGAGAACCTTGCACTTGTCTTTGTTGATATCGTTGATGGCGTTCTTCCCACAAACGGGGGTAGTGGCGTTCTTGCTGATAATGCGAATCACCTTCTTACAATTCTTGAAGGCAGTTTCTTCGATGTCGGTAAGCTGTTCGCCCAGAGTTATGGACAAGATGTTTGCGCAGCCATAGAATGCATTAGCATTGATAACTTCGATGTCGTCCATCACAACGGTCTTGACGAACTCGGAGTTGAAGAAGGCAAAAGGAAGAACCTTGGTCACTGCCATCGTGTTGCCCTCGTAGTTTACGGTTGCGGGAATCACGATGTCGGCATCATCTGTGTTGTTGCCAAGCACGAAGCAGGTGTCTTTCTTTTCATTGTAAACCAGTTTCCAATCGTCAACGTCGATGATGTTGTCGATGTTGGTAGCGCATACTGCGGTGAAGTCTTTCCATCCGGTAGCTTTCTTGTAGGCGCGTTGTGCACTTTCGTAGAGCACCACCTTGCAGGTCGTCTTGAAGGCTGAAATGGCACTTGCCTTTTCACAAACGGGAGGTGTCAGGGCCTTTGTCATGAGGTTGGTTACCTTCTTACAGCCGTTGAAAGCATTGTCGCCAATGAACTTCAAGTCGCTGTTGATGGTGATATCGCGCAGTGACGTACAATTCTGGAATGCGTTTTGACCAATAGAGTCGGTGCAGTTGATTTCGAGCGTCTCCATCTGTGTGCAGCCGTAGAATGCGTATGGCATGATGTTGGCTACCGACATGGTGTTGCCACCATAGGTCAGCGATGCAGGAATGGTAACTTCCTCAGAACCCTCGACGGGCATACCGCCAATGACGTGGCAAATGGTATTGTCGTCGCTGACATACTTTATGCCGTCAACCTCAAAGATATTGCTAATGGCCGGGCAAACGGTAATGTTTCTAAGTCCCGACTTCATGTACTTCGCGCAGCTGTCATTCAATACATAGTTGGCGTCGATGTCCAACGTCTCGTAGCCGGCAGGCAGTTCTTCATGCAGGTTTGTGTCATACAACCAGTAGGCGATAGAGGGCTTTCCCACGGGGTCTTCCAAATCCTCGTTGTCGAAGTCGAAAATCTTAAGTCCAAAGGACTCTATGCCAGAGCCGATGGTTACGAAGCGGAAGTTTGTATTGTAGAATGCACAATCGTTAATCTTCTTCACGTTGTCGGGGATGACGCACGTGTTGGTCGTCAGACCCGTGCAACCCGAAAATGCCCATGCGCCAATTTCCTCGACGTCGTTGCCAATGGTTATAGTCTTCAGCTTGTTGGCACCTTGAAATGCGTAATCGCCGATGGCCTTGATGCCCGAGGGGATTACCAAGTCGCTAACCTCAGAGCCGGCAATGTAGAGGTGATGAGCATAATAAAGGGGATTGCTGAGCCAGTTGAACTTAATGGAGCACAGACTTTCGATGCTCTTATATTCAACCTTGTTCAGATTCTCACATCCGTGAAAGGCGTGTTCGCCGATAGAGCCAATACTTGCAGGCAAGCTGACACTTGTCAGTGCGTCGCACTCATAGAAGGCCCATCGGTCGATGCTCTTGACGCCCTCGGGAATAGTGATGTCGGTTAGTCCGCCACACTTCGAGAATGCATAGCTGCCGATGGTTTCAACGCTTGAAGGAATGTTTATTGACGTAAGCCCCTTACACCATACGAAGGCTGAACTTGCAATGGAAGTTACGCTATTGGGGATGGTGACAGAAGTCATCTTTTGGCAGTTGGCAAATGCCCACCAGCCAATCGATGTCACATCGTAGGTCTGTCCGTCGTAAGTTACCTGTGCGGGAATTACCACGTTACCCACGTAGGCTTCCTGGTTGCTGTTCTTCTCCAGATACGTCACGGTGGCCTCAGTGCCAGAGAAATTGTAGTAGATGTCGTTTACTTTTGCATCGTAGGCCATTGCTTTACCCGAAAGTAGGCATAAAAACATGACAAGCAAGGCTTTCGTGTCGAGGTTTTTCATACAAATTGTATAATTAAGGTTACTTTCGTCACAAAGTTAATGTAATTTTTTGATTCGCGCCACAATTCTTTAATTTTTTTTCTCTTTGCAACATGCATAATAAAAGAGCGCAGACCTCGTTTGGGAGGCCTGCGCTATGTAAATGGTTCAGTATCCGATTATTCGGCACCGCCACCCAGCGCCTGATACAGTGAGATGACGCTGGAAATGGTGTTGTACTTGTTTGTGATTTGATTGATCTGTGCTTGCAGCAAGCCACTCTGAGCCGTCAACACGTTAAGGTAGGTAACCTGATTCGAGTTTTTCATCAAAGCCTGTGTAGCTCCAACGGCTTCGTTCAGTGCAGCAACCTGCTTATCATAGAATTCTTGCTCGGCTTTGCTGACATGCATCTCGAGCATTGCTGAGCAAACTTCGTAGCCAGCATCCAATACTGTCTGCTGGAAGCCAATCTTTGCAATCTCCATTTCTGCTTTTGCATTCTTATAGGCCGCACGCAACTTTCCTTGGGCAAAGATGGGTTGAGTGAGGCTTCCAACGAGGGCTGCAATAATGCCGCCGGGGTTGATTACCATGTTACCCAGCGAGTTGGTGTACTGGCCTGAAGCTGAAATGTTGAGGGCCGGGAAGAAGGAAGCTTTAGCCTGATTCTTGCCGTAGAAAGCGCTTGCCAGAGCTAACTCTGCTTGCTTAACGTCAGGACGTCTGCTCAGGATGGATATGGGCACACCAGTTACACAAAGCGAAGGTATTTGGAATGTTGACAACGAATTGCGTTCAATCTGATGAGGAACTTCGCCAATCAGGTTTGATAAAGCATTCTCTGTGTTGGTAATCTGGTTGCGAAGTCCGACGATACTTGCAGAGATAGACCAGTAATTTGCTTCGGTGCTTGCTACTGCGGCCTTGTTTGACTGACCGGCTTCCATCAACAGTTTGGTGACCTCCAGGTTCCTTTTCCAGTTTTCCTGTGTCTCCAGGCTGATGCGCAACTGATCGTCGAGCATACACAGTGTATAATATAAGGTGGCAACATTAGCCACAACGGCTGATTGAATGGCAAGACGCACGGATTGCATATTCTCAACGGCCACCTCGCGTCCTTTCTTTGCATTTCGCAGCAGACCAAAGCAGTCGACTTGCCACTGAGCTGACAAGGGTAGGGCATAGGTCTTGGATGCACCGTTGCCCATTGCCGCGCGGTCCTGAGGGTCCCATACACCACTTATCGTACCCTGAGGTGCAAAGGTCAGCATGGGCAGGAAGGCTAATTTTGCTGCCTTAAGGTTGTTTTGTGCCTCCTGAATGCGAAGGTCGGCCTGGCGCATGTTTGCATTTTGTGCAAGACCACGTTCTATAAGGGCTTGCAGCTTGGGGTCGGTAAAGACCTCGCGCCACGACAAATCACCCAAGCCCAGCGAGTCGCCGCTCTGCGCATTGCCATATATACCCTCAACGGAGATGTCCGTCGGACGTTCGTAATTCTTGTACACTCCGCATCCGGAGAAAAGTACGAGAAGGGGAACGCAATATATTAAATAAGGTATTCTTTTCATATCTTACGTCAAATTATTCTTTTTTGTTATAATCTTCTTTCTCAGCGATGCTACGCTCACGCTCTTTCAGGAATTGCTGATCGGCTTCTTCCTTCATCGCGGGACGAATCTTCTCCTGCATGTACTCGAAGAAGATAAAGAAGACGGGAACGGTGAAGAGAATGGCCAGAGTGCCGACAATCATACCGCCAACTACGCCTACACCAATAGTGCGGTTACCATTGGCACCGGCTCCTGTG
Source organism: uncultured Prevotellaceae bacterium (assembly GCA_945828295.1). Lineage (GTDB taxonomy): Bacteria > Bacteroidota > Bacteroidia > Bacteroidales > Bacteroidaceae > Physcousia. The sequence goes on from CALZQV010000066.1 coordinate 12,168, forward strand.
GACATAAGCAAAGGAAGCATACCTAATACGGCCGTGAGCACAGTCATAAGGATAGGACGAAGACGAGCTTCGGCTGCGGCGTATGCAGCTTCGACAATGCCCATACCCTTGCGGCGACGCTCCAGGGCGAACTCTGTAATCAGGATAGCGGTCTTGGCCAGCAGACCGATGAGCATAATCACACCCGTCTGCAAGTAGATGTTGTTCTCAATCTGGCCGATGGGTGGGAATACGGAGTACACTTG
>CALZQV010000067.1 GCA_945828295.1 uncultured Prevotellaceae bacterium
CACCTGCTTGCTTTTATTGTGCTATGCTATCCACACGCTTTTGCAAGTGACCCCATTGTTTCGGCCATCGCGACGCATTGTTTCAGCCATCGCGACGCATTGTTTCGGCCATCGCGACGCTTTGTTTCTGGCGCCGTGATAGTAATGTTTTTGGCCCAAGATAGTAGCGGTTTGGCGAAGATGTTGTATTTTTGCACGCAGAAACCCATGTCGCCGTCCTTCCAGTGAGGTTTTCCAAAGTATGTCGAACGATAAACACTATCACCCAGCCGTAGCTCAGCGCTTGCACGCCTTCGTGAGCCTGCATGACTGGACTGGGCTGATTCCCTATCTCGAATCGCTTTCCAACTCTCAATTCCGCACGGCAGGCTATATGCTGGGCGAGCACTATGCTCCCCTTATGGCGGAAAACGACCTGTGGGAGATGACGATAGCGTTGGTGGAACGTAACGCCAAAGCCTTCCTGGGCACCATGCTAAAGGCCATTTCCCAAGGGCTGACCGAGGACCGTCTCCACCTTCACTCCAACGGGGCAAAGGCATTCCTTTCCTTGGTGGCGCAGCAGCCCGTCGACCGGCAAAAGGCTTTGCTGGCCCTCTTGCCAGTGGTGTCGAAGCCTGAAGATGTGAATTGGTTGTTCCGCAGGATGGCGGTCGACGACGGCGAGCCTCGCTTGCCTTATCTCTTGCGCATAAACACTTTGCCTGCTGGCTATGCGTTGTTCCGCTCCACAAAGTACGTCGACCACAACCGCCCCTTGCTCCTGCGCCTCACCTATTTCCTGATGAAGCGAGGCGATGCCTTGGGGTTCAACTTGGCAAGTTTGCTGAGGACGACTTACGGGCTCGACGAAGTGTCGGGCGTCTTCTCGTTGCGCATTGAGCCTTATCAGCTTGCGCGCATTGAGAATTCCTACGAAGCCTTTTGTGAGGCCATGCGCCGCTAACTGCGGAATTCCACAACCGTTATGCCAGCACCGCCAAACTGCACGTGCTCGTCGTGGGCTCGCTGCACTTGGGGCACCGTATTCAGGTACTGACGGATAATCTGGCGCAGATAGCCACTTCCCGTTCCGTGAAGGATGCGCACACGGGCAGCTCCCACCAAAATGGCGTCGTCGATGTAGCGCGTAATCGTTTGCAGCGCCTCTTCGCCCCTCATGCCTCGAATGTCGATTTCGGGGCTGAAGTTCAGTTGCGTCTGGTGCATTTGGTTCAGGGTCTGCCTGCTGATATACGTGTTCGTGGCAACACTCTGTGCAGCCTTTTCTTTGGGAGCGCCGGCGCTCTCCAGCATGTCGAGGGGCAGGGTAGTGCGAATGACCCCAAACAGCACGGTGCCTTTCTTTCCCTTTATCGTTTCCAGCACGCCTGTGGTCGTCTGCCCTTTGATGCTGACGGCCATTCCTGGCAGCCATACCTCGCGTTTTGCCTGCTGCTTCTCCTCCAGTTGGGACTGCTGCCGATGCATTCCTTTCTGCTCCTCGCGCTCCTTCTTCCGTTGCTCCTGCCGTTGTTTCCGCGCGATGAGTTGCTGCATCTTGCGCTCGATGGCGTCGTCCTTTTCGTGGTCGGTCTCGTTGAGTGCCGAGCGGAAAGCGTCGAGCTCCTGGCGAACCTCGCGTGTGCGTTCTTTCTCTGCCTGTGCCTCACGTATCTCGCGAATCGTGTTTTCCACCACCGCATTGCTCTGGTTCAGCAACTCTGTTGCCTGTTGGCGGGCCGATGCAATGATTTCCTTGCGCTTGCGCTGAAGGTCGGCAATCTCGCCCTCATACTTTTCCAGCGTCTTCTCCATATCCTTTTCGCGCTGGTGTATGGTTTGGCGCTTGCCCTCCCAATAGCGCTTGTCGCGCACGATGTCGAGCAGATACTTGTCGGCATTGATGTAGTCCTTGCCCACAATCTCCGATGCGTCGGCAATCACCTCCTCGGGTATGCCAATCTTGCGAGCAATCTCAATGGCAAAACTGCTGCCCGGATGCCCGATTTCTAATTGGAACAAGGCTTGCATCTGCTGCCGGTCGTAGAGCATGGAGCCGTTCACCACGCCTTCGTGCTCGTCGGCAAAGTGCTTGAGGTTCTGGTAGTGAGTGGTGATGACGGCATAGGTGCGCTTGTTTACGAACTGTCGGAGCATGGCTTCAGCCAGGGCGCCGCCGATGGTGGGCTCTGTGCCGCTGCCGAACTCGTCGATGAGCAGGAGCGAACTGTCCGTGCACTGCTTCATCATCTGTTTCATGTTCAGCAGGTGAGAGCTGTATGTCGACAGGTCGTCGGCTATACTCTGCTCGTCGCCGATATCAATAAACAGGTCGTCGAATATGCCCACTCGCGAATGTTCCCCAATGGGAATGGGAAGCGAACATTGCAGCATGTATTGTAGCAGGCCGGTAGTCTTCAGGCACACACTCTTGCCGCCAGCGTTGGGGCCGCTTATAATAAGTATGCGGTCCTTTGGTGTCAGTGTAATGTCCAGCGGCACAACCTTCTTCTGGTGACGCCTTAGTTTCAGCTCAAGCAAGGGGTGGCGCGCTTGTGTCCAGTCAATGAGCGGGTAGTTCTTTACCTGCGGCATGATGCCTCCAATCTGCTGTCCCAGGCGATATTTGGCCAAGCCCAGCTCAATGTCGGCAAGAAATTCGTATGCCCGAATCAGTTCGGGCAGGTTAATGCGTATCGTGTCGGTAAACGCCTGCAAGATACGTATAACCTCACGTTTCTCCTCAGCTTCCAGCTCGCGCAGGTTGTTGTTGGCCTCCACAACGGCTGCCGGCTCGATGAAGATGGTCTTTCCAGTAGCGCTCTCGCCGTGCACAATGCCTCGTATGCGGCGCTTCAGTGCTGGTGCCACGGGGATGACCAGCCGCCCGTCGCGTATGGTGGGCATCACGCTGCTCTCAATCAATCCCTCCGTCTTGGCACTCTCCAGGATGCTGTTCAGCGTGCGGCTGACGCTGCCTTCCGTGCGATGCAGTTCGCGACGAATGCGTAGCAACTCGGGGCTGGCTGTATCCTTGACGTGGCCGTACTTGTCCAGTATGCTCTCTACCTGTCGTGTGACGGCACTGAATGAGAACACGCCTGCCGAAAGGGTATTGAGTGTGGGGTAGCTTGTTTCGTTGTCGTGAATGACGCCCAACCACGAGTGGAGGGTGTCGAGCGAGCGCTTCAGTTCCCACATCTCGTTTTCTTCGATGTAGGTCCCTTCTGCGCGAATGCGACGCAGCGTAAGTCGCATGTCAAAGAAATCCTCGCCAGGCAACTGCAACTCGTTGTCGAGGACCAGCTGAATCTCGCTGACGATGTTCAGGCGATACTGTATCTTTTCGACATCGGTCTCGAAGGCAATCTCGTCAACGCGCTCCGTGCCTAATCGACTGATGCAATGGCCCTTCAGCAGCGTGCGAATCTCGTCGAAACCGATTTTGTGTTCTATGTCTTTGGTCATAAGTTCTTCTCTGGGTACATTGTGTTCCACCATGTGGGGTCGTCCTTGAGCCAGCGCTCAAACCATGCGTAGATGGTGTTTTGCCATTTGATGCGCTTCGAATAGTCAAGTATGTGGTGGTTCTGTCCTTTCACTGTCACGAAGGCGGTCTCTCTTCCCAGTATCTTCAGTGCGGTGAAGAGTTGGATGCTTTCGTTAATGGGAACGTTCGTGTCGTCGGCTCCGTGCATGAAGAGGATGGGTGTGTGGATGCGATCGGCAAGCGTCAGCGGTGAGTGCTCGGTAAACAGTTCGCGGTTGTTCCAAGGGTAACTGTTGGCGGCAGACACGGCGCTGTAGGAGTAGCCCCAATATCCATAGCCCCAGTAACTCGTCGGGTCGCTGATGCCAGCGTGACTCATGGCGGCGGCAAAGATGTCGGTTTGTGTCTGCAGGTATTGGGTCATGAAACCGCCGTATGAAGCTCCCAGGCAGCCAATCTTCTCCTTGTTGACAAACGGGTGCTCTGCGCAGAATTGCTTTGTGCCCTGTATGATGTCGTCGGCCGTGTAATCACCATAGGCATTCACGTGGCGTGCTGCAAACTCCTGCCCAAATCCCGTGCAGCCAGAGGGCTGGATGACGTAGACCACATACCCCATGGCTGCCCACCCGTGGTAGGAATAATAGCTGTCGAGATTACGGCCCACAGGCGAACATCCGCCGTAGTAGTACACCAGCATGGGATACTTCTTTGCAGGGTCGAAGTGGGGCGGCAGGTAATAGCGCCCGTAGATGGTGTCTCCACGTTCAGCCTTAAAGTTCCATTCGCCAAACTCGCCGAGCCCGATATTCTTCATTCTCACGGCGTCGAGGTCCTCAATCAATACTTCCTTATTCTTAGCAAGGTCGAAGGTGTATAGGCGGTCGCTGTTCGAGTGTCCTTGTCCGATATATGAAAGCAAGGCGTGCTCCTCGGCTATATCGAAGCGTGTGATAAACCGTTCGCTGAGCGGTAGCATTTCGTATTTGCCCGACTGTGGGTCGATGCGGAAGATGTCCTGATTGTCGCGGTTCTCGCACAGGGCATATATCATGCCATCGGCCTTCGACCAAACCCATTGCTTGATGCTGGGGTCGAAGTCGGCTGTCAGTGGCACAATCAGCCTTGTGGCAAGGTCCATGCGGAAGAGTTCCTGCTCAATCATGCTTGGCGTCATGCCCTTGGGCACTCGGTTCCCAATGCCGTCAAAGGCTTCGGGGCTGCCCTGGAATACAATACTCTGACCGTCGGGACTCCATTGCCCTTGGTTGGCAAAGCCGTCGTGGGTGTAAAGCGTGTCGGCCTTCATCGTCTCCAGGTTAAGGATAACCGATGTGGTGAAGGTAAATGGACGACGTGTGATGTCGTCTTCGTAGATAAACAGCAACAAACTTTTATTGTCGGGACTCATGACGCCCGAGACGTTACGCTGTCCCTGAGTCAGGGTGCGCACTTGCCCTGTGGCAAAGTCCATAAGCTTCAGGTTCGAGCGGTTTCGCCAACCTTGCTGTCGGTCGTCGGGTACCAATACCTGGAATACCTCGCTGTCCTCCTTCGGTCCGTCGGTAGTTTTGTATATCATCATCTGCTTCTCGCCAGGCAAGATGGTTCCTTGCTGGTTCTGTGCATCCGTAAATAGGGGAGTGCGGTTGCCTGTGGCGGCGTCCACGAGTTCGTAGGCCGTCGACAAATCACTCGTTTGATATGAGCTGACGTATTGATGCCCGCTGCCACACCATTGTCGGAAGTCGGTAATAACGCTTCTGCGCTTAGTCTTCAGGTCGATGAGATATTTTGTCCAATTAGTCTTGGCGTCGTGTGTCGTGACATACTTATCTAAAACTAAGTATCGCCCGTCGGCACTCAGGCTGACGTTGCTCAGGCGTTCGCCATACATCAGTGTCTTCAGGGTGTAGGGCTCCTTTCCCGCAGGATTGACTTCAACAGGACGGTTGCTGGCGAGCATTACGTTTAGTGTGTCGGCCGTACCTGCCTTCTGGGTGTATTTCAGCACAACATTATGTCTGCCTGGTACCAAACCCTGTTCTGCTCCCTCGCGCTCGTCGATGAAAATCTTGCAGCCATTCCATCCTTTTGCCACGACGTTCAGTTTCGTGTAGCTTGTGTTCTCAACTGTAAATCCGGCCAGCCTGACACAATCGTTCTCCACGCTGTCAAGCACAACGGGCGTTGCAGTCTCGGTGCCGTTCGTCCACGATTTGAGGCTGATGCCTCCATCGGATATCATATCCTCAAGGTTCCATTTCTTGCCATATACGTCTGTGCTATCGGTGAAGAATGGTTTGGCCGACGTATAGGGGTGTGATAGCTTTATACGTTCCACGCTGATTGTGTCAGCCATGCTGGAGATACTCCATCCCAGAGTGAGCGCAATGAAAATGTATTTATTCATGTGAGTTTTGATGTGATTTATATTTTAGTGTGCAAATATAATGATTTTTCTTCTAAAATTCGTTGTCTTTCAAAAAAAATGCTTACGTTTGTAAACGAAAAAACCTTACATTATGCGTTGTATTATCCACATTCTGACTATTTTATGCCCCGCTGTCATGTTGACAGCACAGCCCCAGTGGCCGAAGTCCGATATGTCTCATCCCGATGTTCACGACCCCGTGATGGCGCGTGGAGACGATGGACGTTACTACATGTTTTCAACTGGATTCGGGGTTGGTGTAATGTCGAGTGCCGACCTGGGTGAATGGAAACGCGAGCCAGCCGTTTTCCGTCAGGCGCCACAGTGGGCCGTCGATTCTGTCTGGCTTTTCCGTGGCCACATTTGGGCTCCGGACATCAGCTATCATAATGGCCTTTGGTATCTCTACTATTCCTGCTCCTCGTTCGGTAAAAACAGCAGTGCCATAGGATTGGCCACGAATAAGACACTCGACCCCTCGTCGCCCGACTTCTTATGGCAAGACCAGGGTATGGTAATTGCCTCTCATCGTCATCGCGACAACTGGAATGCCATCGACCCGAACCTTATTGTCGACAAGAAGGGAAGGCCTTGGCTGACGTTCGGTTCTTTCTGGGATGGCATACAACTCGTGAAACTATCGAAGAAGGATTTCAAAACACCCGTAACGAAGCCCGTAACAATCTCCCGTCGTGTGGGGCGCAAGCTGACACTTGCCGGAATTGACGACAAAACAAAGTTCACCATTGAAGGGAACGATACGATTGAGGCAGGCGAAAATGCCGTCGAGGCTCCGTTTATTTACTACCGCAAGGGATGGTATTATCTGTTCGTCAGCATGGACTACTGTTGTCGCGGAGAGCGTTCGACCTATAATACGGTGTACGGTCGTTCGCGCAAGGTTGCCGGACCATATTATGACCAAAATGGCCTGCCCATGGAAAAGGGCGGCGGCACCTATTTGTTTGGTCCCGACGAGGACTTCTTCGGAGTGGGCCATTGTGCGGTGTACGATTTTGACGGGAAAACCTACTTCCTGTCGCACGCCTATGAGAAGAAACAGAACGGGCGGGCAAAGTTGTTCCTTCGTCAACTTGAGTTCGACGACGAAGGCTGGATAAAGCGCTAAACTTTCTGGCTGGGCTTCAAGCTACACGCGAGTAACATTCTTTACTCCCTTGATGGTCTTGAGCTTACGGATGAGACCATTAAGGCGGTCTGTGTCCTCGAGCATGACCGTCAGGTGGCCGGAAAACAGTCCGTCGTTGCTGTCGATGTTAATGCTGCGCATCAGCATCTTTTCCTCTTTCGAAATGATTGAAGTAATGTTGTTCACGATTCCCATGTCGTCTTGACCCACAATGTGGAGCGTGATACTGTATTGGTTCCCGTGTTTCGACGACCAGCGGGCCTTGACGAAGCGATAGGGGGCTCGTTGGCGCATGGCCTGCGCGTTGGGACAGTCGGTGCGGTGAATCTTGATGCCCCCCGTGGCAGAAACGAATCCAAAAACATCGTCGCCGAAAATGGGATGGCAGCATTTTGCCAATTGGAAGTCAACCCCATGCAGGTTTTGGTCGATGACGAGCACGTCGTCTTTGTTCGTATTGCGTGACGTTTGTGCCGTTTCTTCTTGCATAACGTATTCGCTGGCCGAACGTGTCTCCACTTCGTCCTCGCCGCGTTCGTGGCGTTGTTGTGCGAGATAGGCTTCCAAAACCTGGTTGACGTCTTGTTTCTCTTCGGCAATGGCGCGGTAGAAGTCGGTCACAACCTTGTATCCCAGGCGCTTGATGGTGTGCATGAGGGTTGGTTCGCTGTATTCCACCTTCCGGTTCTTCATCTTTCGTTCCAGCAGTTCCTTGGCCAGTGTGATGCGTCCTGCCTCTGCTTCTTTCAGGCTCTGGCGTATTTTTGAACGGGCCCTGCTCGTTGTGGCGATGTTCAGCCAGTCCTGTTTCGGCGACTGATTGTTCGAGGTGTGTATCTCCACGTGGTCGCCACTCTGGAGCTTTTGCTTCAGATTCACGTGCTTCGAACCGATGCGGCCTCCCGTGCAGTGGTTGCCCACCTGGGTGTGGATGGCATAGGCGAAGTCGAGCAACGTGGCCCCCATGGGCAGGCGGAACAGGTCGCCACGGGGCGTGAACACGAACACCTCGTCTTCCACAAGTCCTGTCACGGGCTCCTTTTCGCCTGTTTCCAGCGCTGTGCGTATGTTTGTCATCCAGGCCTCAGTGCCGCCCTCCGAACTTTTTATTCCCTTGTAGCGCCAGTGGGCGGCCAGTCCGTGCTCGGCAATGTCGTCCATGCGTTCGGTTCGAATCTGCACTTCGACCCATTTCTCTTCGGGACCTTTCACCGTGATATGGAGGCTTTCATATCCGTTCGACTTGGGTTTGCTAAGCCAGTCGCGCATGCGCTTGGGGTTCGACTGATACATGTCGGTGATGATGCTGAACACCTGCCAGCAGTCGGCATGCTCGCGTTCGAAGGGGGAGTCGAGTATGATGCGCAGGGCATACAGGTCGTATACGCCATCGACGTCGACATGTTGTTTTTGCATCTTTTGCCAGATGGAGTGTATTGACTTGGTGCGCTGCTTGATGTGGTATTTCAGGGAGGTCTGCTTCAGGCGCTCTTCAATGGTGTCTACGAAGCGGGCTATGTATTCATCCCTCTCTCGCTTTTTCTGATTCAGTTCGTGGGCGATGTGGTAGTAGACGTCGTGTTCCGAATACTTCAGGCTCAGGTCTTCGAGTTCAGTTTTTACCTGGTAGAGCCCAAGCTTGTGGGCCAGTGGTGCATAGAGCTTTGCAGCCTGCTCGACGAGGGTGGGGTTGGGCTGACTGGTGTCGTAGTGGCGCATGGCCTCCAGATTGTTGGCAATCATGAAGAGGATGATGCGCATGTCGGCAGCCGTGGTCACGAACAGTGAACTGAAGTTTTCCGTTCCCAAGGCTGACGGAGGAGCGCTGTCGAGCAGATTGTTCAGTTGCTCGACGCCTGTCTCCAGTTGTTGCAGGTTGCCAAACATTTCGTCGCATTCCTGCTCGCCTCCCACCATTGTGGCCAATAGTGCACGTGTTTCTTCGTCCATTCCTTAATCTCCGTTCTTTGTGTACTACAAAGTTACGAAACTTTTTTCATTTAACGCTTCTTACTTTTTACTTTTATTCTTAACTTTGCCTTACTTAACTAATTTTATGTTTATGTTAACAGAAGCAGACAAGGCTCAACTGATAGCCAAGGGAATCAGTGAGGCGCAAATCACACAACAGTTACAGGACTTCCAGACGGGCTTCCCTTTCCTGAAATTAGAAGGGGCGGCAGCCATTGGCAAAGGCATTATTGCGGTCGACGAGAAGGCGGAGAAGCAATACATCGAGGCCTGGGAGCGTTATAAGGCACAGGGACACCGCGTGACGAAGTTCGTGCCCGCAAGTGGCGCTGCCAGCCGTATGTTCAAGGATATGTTCGAGTTTCTTGACGCCGACTATGATGTGCCTACGACGAAGGCGGAGAAGCAATACTTCGAGGGCATTCATGACTTTGCATTCTATCAGGCTCTCGACGACGCTTGCATGGTGTGCGAGGGTAAGGGCGTCGATGCCCTGATTGACGAGGGCGACTACAAGGCCGTCGTGCGATGTATGCTCAGCAGTGAGGGACTGAACTACGGACAGTTGCCCAAGGGACTGCTTCAGTTCCATGCCTACGACGAGGAGGTGCGCACGCCTCTCGAGGAACACCTGGTTGAGGCTGCCCTGTATGCCCAGTCGTGTGGCGAGTGCGATGTTCACTTCACCGTGAGCACGGAACATCGCGAGCTCTTCGAGGCCTTGGTCGAAAGAATTCTTCCCGAGTATGAAAAGCAGTACGGCGTGCGCTATCACGTAAGCTTCAGCGAACAGAAGCCTTCGACCGATACGGTCGCTGCCAACATGGACAATACTCCCTTCCGCACCGAAGACGGCAAGCTGCTCTTCCGCCCAGGTGGCCATGGGGCGCTGATACGCAACCTCGGCGATTTGGAGAGCGACGTGGTGTTTGTCAAGAACATCGATAATGTGGTGCCCGATAAGCTAAAGCCCGTCACCGTCACGTGGAAGCAAGTGATTGCCGGAGTGCTCGTTGAGACCCAGCAGAAGGCCTTCGACTACCTGCGCCTGCTCGACACGGGTTCCTATTCTCACGCCCAGATAGAGGAGATGATTCACTTCGTGCGCCACGAACTGTACACCGACATCCCTGGGCTCAAGAACATGGAGGACGCCGAGCTCGTTACCTACCTGCGTGGCAAGCTGAACCGCCCCATGCGCGTTTGTGGAATGGTGAAGAACGTGGGCGAGCCTGGTGGCGGTCCGTTCATGGCCTATAACCCCGATGGCAGCGTGTCGCTTCAGATCCTCGAGAGCAGCCAGATTGACAAGAACAATCCGGCATACGTGAAGATGTTTACGGCCGGAACCCACTTTAATCCCGTCGACCTGGTGTGTGGCATACGCAACTATAAGGGAGAGCGCTTCGACCTCACACAATATGTCGACCCAGCTACGGGCTTTATTTCCTACAAGAGTAAAAACGGAAAGGAACTGAAGGCTCTGGAGTTGCCCGGCCTTTGGAACGGAGCAATGAGCAACTGGAGCACCATTTTTGTCGAGGTACCCTTGCAGACCTTCAATCCGGTGAAGACGGTCAACGACCTCCTGCGTCCCGAACACCAGTAGGTCTCCTGCCATAATAAATTAAGATTATGCGTGCGCATGTACATACGAGTACGTGCGCACGCGTTGCATCGTCGGGCCCTCGTCGACGCATCGACGAGCCTCCGTCGACGCATCGATGAGGCTCCGTCGACGCATTGTCGAATGCCCGTCCATGCATCGACGAAAAACCGCCGACGCAAAGTCTCATTTTTTTTTGTTGTTAACGGTGTGGGATATGGGGCGTGCTACTTCATGCGAGAGGATAGCAGGCGGCGGAAGTTTTCCAGCTGCTCGCGAAAATGGTCGTCGTCGAGGTCGGGGTGGAATTTTGTGAGGTAGTCCTTGAATGCCTCAATGGCATGCATGGCAGACATAGCCTTGCCTGCCTTCATTCCGCTCTGGAATGGAGTGTGGGGTAGTAGTGCCCTGTTGAAGTTCCCGTCACTCATCTGCGGCGTCGGATTCTTTTCGTGCCGAACATGCCGCTCAGGGCGCGAATGACGGTCAGTCCCATGCGCAAGCCTTCGTAGATGGCAAAGCCGCGACTTATCCAGCCACTCAGGTTTCGCACCTTACCCTCGGCCTCTTCGGCTGGGTTGAGCAGTTGGTTGAAATTCTGCGACATGCGGTTGCGGCTTTCTTGGAGCTGTTGCCCCACTTCCTCGCTCGTGGCATCGGCGTCGTCGGCCGTGAACTGCGTTGTCATCATCTTCGTGATAGGAATAACCACCCATGCCACGCGGTTGTACCAAAATAGTAGCAGGAGAAGCAGCACGAACGCCGTGACGCAGGCAAAGCCCAGGGCATTGTTGCCGAAGTACTGGCCAAGCAGATAGGCGATGAAGAAGGAGAAAAAGAGCAGGACGATGCCGCCGAGCACAAGGCACACTACGGCAATGGCCAGATGGGACAGGATGGTTGAGAGCTTGTCGCGCGTCTCAACCATAAGCGCCTTCTTTTGAAGCCCCACATACGAGCGGGTCTCCAAAAGAAGGTCTTGCATCTGTTCTTGCGTGTCGCGGAAAAGATTGAAAAACATTATTCCTCGGGTTGCAGTTCTTCAGCAATTTCGTCGACGAGATTGCTCATTTCCTTCGACGACAGGCGGATACCACGTTTGCGCAGGGCTTCTGCGATTTTCTCGCGCAGATCGCTTCCCTTTTCGGGGGCAAACAGTAAACCTGCGGCTGCACCAATGGCAGCACCTCCAATAAATGCAACAAGATAGTTCAATGCTTTCATAATAGTACTATTTAGAGGTTTATAAAAAGAAACTGAGGCAAATGTACGGATTAATTGCGATATCGGGCCGAGTTTTTCCTAATTATTTATGCCTTTTAACTTTTTTTTGAATAGAACGCTTTGCTATGTCGCGCATTAATGGTAAATTTGTAGCGGTAAAAAATATGTATTGTCAGATAAGTTTATTTAATTACATTATAATTTAATTATGAAGAATTT
>CALZQV010000068.1 GCA_945828295.1 uncultured Prevotellaceae bacterium
TATTCCTTTTACCTTGTTTCAGTTGCAAAGATAATAATAATTCGTATCTTTGTAACCCAATCACTTAATTATTTGTTTTAACGAGCAAAATTAATAAATAAACATTAATTATATGAATAAAGCTTGCTTATCTCTGATTCTCACAACCTTTTGTACAATGATGATGGCTGTTCCGGCCAAGCGCGGAGTGTGGAAAACCTTTAAGTTGGCCGATGGCACGGAAGTACGTGCTGAGCTTAGGGGCGACGAACATGTACGTTATTGGCGTGCCGAGGACGGCTGCACGTTCCAGTGTGTCGACGATGAGTCACAGTTGGTAGTGCCTGTTGTACTTGAACATCTGAATAAAAAACAAACGGTGCGTCGCGCCTCCATAAATCACGCTCGTAGCCAACGCCGTAGGGCTATGCAAAAGGCATCGTCATTATCTGGCGTAAAGCGTGGTCTTGTCATTCTTGCACAATATAGCGATGTCAGTTTCCGGACTGGTCATAATAAGGCGCTCTATGAGAACATTATGAACACCGAGAACTATAGCGAAAATGGATTCAAGGGTTCCGTTCGCGACTACTTCAAGGCCCAGAGCGCTGGCGTTTTTGACCTTCAGTTCGATGTCGTAGGCCCTGTCACTCTCAGCAAAACTCAGTCGTATTACGGCAAGAACGACTTCGATGGGAATGACGCGCATCCGGCGGAGATGGTAGCTGAAGCTTGTCAGCTGGCCGACGCTACGGTCGACTTCTCGAAGTATGACTGGAATGGCGATGGTGAAGTCGACCAAGTCTACGTGGTTTATTCAGGCAAGGGCGAAGCCGACGGTGGCGGCAGCAATACTATTTGGCCTCACGAATATCAGCTCTCGGCAGCTGGCTCATATGGTGATGGACCGGGTCAACTGAAGTTAGATGGTGTGACAGTGGACACCTATGCCTGTGGTAGCGAAGTCGATGCAAACGGTTCGTTGGAGGGCATCGGCACCTTCTGTCACGAATTCAGCCACTGCTTGGGATACCCCGATATGTATGATACAAAGTATGAAGGCCACATGGGAACTGGTAGCTATGACCTCATGTGCTCAGGTAGCTACAACGGCAATAGCTTTGTGCCTGCCGGCTACACAGCATGGGAGAAGTGGGTTGCCGGATGGATTACTCCAGTGGAACTTGGCGACGAAGATGTCGAGGTAACGGATTTGAAGGCCATAAGCGAGGGGGGAGGAGCTTACATTATGTATAACCCCGCTTATGACAATGAATACTATTTGATTGAAAACCGACAGTTGACTCACTGGGACGCATCGCTGCCAGGCAAAGGCTTGATGATTACTCATGTGGACTATGACAGAGCCAAGTTTGAGTCGAATGTCGTAAATACCATAGTCTCGTATGACGATGTGTATCAGGAAGCGTATGATTGGTACATTGAATATTACAATAACGGCCAAATCACAAAAGCACAGCTTGAGCAGTATTCTAAGGAATATGCCGAACTATATAGCAACGACCATCAGCGCATGTGCATCGTGCGTGCCGACAATTCGGAAACAGAAAGGTCTGAAAGCACCGATCTATATCCTTATCGCACCAAAAACAGCTTTAGCAACGCAACAACGCCTGCAGCGAGCCTCTTCCACGAGAATCTGAACGGCACGATGTTCCTCAATTGCAGCATAATCGATATCAAGCAGAATAGCGACAAGACGATGTCTTTCACCTACAAGGCAAAAGCTAAGGTCGAGCCTGACCCCTACCCAGTGTTCAAAGGTGATACGCTTTTCTATGAAACCTTCGATAAGTGCCAGGGGACGGGCGGAAACGATGGCCTGTGGGCGGGCTCAATCGCCACATCCACTCTTTATGCTGATTATAGCGGATGGGAATTCACCCAAGGTTCGGGGGCTAACCAGTGTGCCCGATTTGGCACTAAGTCTGTTCGGGGCGTAGCCATTACGCCAGTCATATCGTCGTCAGAAAATGCAACGCTAACCTTTAAGGCTGCGGCGTGGAACTCCTCAACTGAGAAGACAACACTCTACATTTCGGGCGTAAACTGCACCGTTGCTCCCTCAAGCGTAACGCTCAAACGCGGTGAGTGGACAGAATACACAGCTGAGGTCCTTAACGCTGAGGGAGGCCAGCAAGTTATCTTTAGGGGAGAGACAAACATGAATTCACGCTTCTTCCTCGACGATGTGCTGCTCATGAAGGGTAGCCCCGACGGCATCGAAGAGATGGCCGCAGACAGGAATGCCGCTGAAAAGCCTGTTGTCTACGACATGATGGGACGCCGCGTAGAGAAGCCCGTTCGTGGCCTCTACATTGTGAACGGCCGCAAGGTTATCGTGAAATAAATTTTAGCTGATTAAGGCTTTGTGCCAAGTTTGGAAGGCTGTCACGTCGTGTGGCAGCCTTCAATGGTGTATACACCTCAAGGCTCGAACGCAGCATAGCCCCCTTGGCCAGCGCTGTCACCTCGTCGGTGTTTAGGGCCGAACGCCAGAAGAACACTTCCGACAGGCGCCTTTTCACGTTTCGGTTCTTGCTGTCGCCCACGATGATTTTTTCCAGGCGTATGCGCTCGTGAGCCACTTGTCGTTCGGTGTCGACGAAGAAGAGCGTGCGCTGCTGTGCGTAGCGGTGACTAAGGGTCACCAGGTGGCGTGCCTTGTCCTCCAGTGGAATCTGACACACCAGGCTGTCGCCCATGGTGGAACAGTAATAGATTTTATGTTCGCGGTTGATGCCTATCCATGCCCTTTTCCCGTCCACCACGAGGGACAGGATGCGACCGCGGTCGCTGCCTCGTAACATTAGGCTCACGGCAAACGAGTGAACCGTGTTCTCTGGTTTTATAACCATGGTGTTGCCCCTCGAGAGTGTCATCCCTTCTGCTTCTTGGCGTGTGGGCACAGGTTTGCCTTTGGCAAGCGCGTCGAAGAGCGACGGCGGTATGGCGTACATCATCTCTCGGTGGCCGGCCGTGTTGGGATGGAAGGGGTCGGATTCGTAACCAGTGGCCCAATGGCCTTGGCCGTCATCAATGGCCCCCAGCAGGTTCACCGACGGCACATCCCATTCGTGGATGTCGAGGTTAAGTTTCTTCACGTAGTGATAGTCCTTGCTGTCAAAGTCGGCTCGCCCGTAGTTGTTCATTACCACGGGAACTTTGCCGTCGGCACGTGCCATGTCGATGAGCCGCAGCATGTTGTTGCGCCATTGTTCGTAGATGGCTTGCCGGCGGCTGCTGTTGTGAATGCCCTCGTTACCTAAGGAAACACCAAAAATGACGTATCTCCCGAGGTCGAAGATGAGGTCGTTGTATCGTCCCAGCAGGTTGGATGTGGTGTTTCCGCCGATGCTGATATCCGACAGGGTGAATGGCCATGGGCTTTTGCCTGACTTGTGGCGTTGCTGCAGCACTTGGCCATACATCCATGCATACCCGTGGCTGGCGGTTGCCCCTGTGCCTTTTGCCACCGACGAGCCGAAGACCGATATGCGGCAGGTGTCGACGAGCTGGTAGGAATAATCCTGAGGTGTCACCTTTTCGGGGCTTAGCAGTGCGTCGTGGGCCGCACGTTGGGCAATGGCTGCAACGGTTTCGTTGATGGCCGCCGGGTGGTACTTCATGCCCACGGGCGACACGCCGGTCAGTGCTTCCAGCCAGGTGCACGCGGCCACGTATCGCCCAACTGCCCGGTCGAGGTGATAGCCGTCGCGGTTCATGTGGTCGCCCAGCGCACTCGTCCGTGCGTTCTGGATGGCCGTTCCTGTTGGGATGACGAACATCAGTTCGTGGTGGTCGTTGAGGGCTTTTCCCACGGCTTCTATGATGTTGTCGTACATGCGCAGCTGGTCGCCCCCGTAGTTGGCAAAGCCCTGATGCGTGGCGTTGCGGGCATAGGCCCATGTCTGGTGGAATCCGTAACGCACGGCCTTGTTGGTGCAGCGTGCACGAACGTAGTTCAGCAGGTCCTGGATGTAGGGATTGTAGGTCATGTAGAGACCTGCGTCCTGGCTCACCTGCTGCAGCGTCACGATATCCCAGGGTTCATCGGCGAGCATGCTGTCCAGCGCCACCTCCTTGTGGTTCGTGCGCACGCCATCCACCACCTTGCGGTATTCAAAAGCCTTTGCCCCCTGGCTCACCGCCGTCCAGTGTGAGGCAAGGCCCTGTCCGCCGCGATAGGCGTTTCCGATGATAAGGTTGTAGCCCGCCTCGCGCCCCAGTTCGTAAAGATTTTGCTCAACGGCATCCTCCGAGAACGAGTTGCCGATGGTCAGCACACGTAGTGTAACAGCCTCCTGGGCATTCAGACTCAGTATGGCCAGCCACATCGCAACCAGAGTTGCCGTGCCCAGTCGCTTTTTCCAGTATCCGTTTGTCATACCATTTTCCCTTTTCTTCTGCTAAGTTACACTTTATTTTTCGTTTCTTCACAATTGCTATCCTTTTTTCGTGCAAAAAAGGGCTTTCAAGGCTGCTGAAAGTGGTGTTCTGGAAGAGCCGCTACATCGGCTCAAATTAGACGATGCATCGACGAGGCTTCGTCAATGCGTCGACGGTGCCTCGACAATGCGTCGACGGAGCCTCGTCAATGCGTCGACGAGAGCCCGACGTTGTAGGGTCTCAAATGAGCCGTTGCGTCGTGTCCTTTTTTTACGTGAGGAGAAGTTGGAAAAGAGTGGCCGTGTGGCGCCCTTCAATCCAACGGGGGAGCTGGGCCAGGGGGGTGTAGCCCGAAGCACGGAAAAGGGCCTGGCCGGCGGCATTCTCGTCAGCCACATAGGCATAAATGCTGCGCAGGTGGAGATGCTGGGAGGCGTATTCGGCCAGTTGGCGAAGGGCCTGCGTGGCAAGTCCGCGTCGCTGGCATTCGCTGAGCACGACGATGCCCACCTCGGCCCTCAGATGGTGGGGGCAGAAGGAACTGAGGTCGACGATGCCCACGCTCTTGCCTTCGGCTTCGATGACCAATCGCAGCTGACCGTCGAGATAAATGTCGGCATGTTGGTTGGCAAGGTACTGGTGCACGGTGTAGCGCGAAAGGGGCTGACTCGTGGAACCCCATTGCCACAGGGCGGCATCGTTTTCGATGCCGTGCACCAAGTCAAGGTCCTCGGGTTCAAGAGCTCGCAGCGTTATCTCGGGTTTGGTGGTCATGCTGGGAGAAAATAGTTATTGAAGAATGTCGTGGGGCAGGAGAATCATCCCTTGTTCGGGATAATAGGTTCCCATGAAGGTGCGGCGCTTGTTGCCAGCCTCACGAATCATGTGAGTGAGAATCTCTTCGTAGGTGTATGCCGAGGTGTCGAAGATGAGGTAGAGTGGGGGCTTGGGGCTATCGGCGCTGACAATGGTGAGCCCGTTGCGCTGCAGCACCTCGTGCATGTGGTCAATATTTTGTGCCGCCCCCATGCACAGGGCACTCTCGGGCCCGCTCACAGACCTCGGACGGCTTGGCACGAGGTGGCGCAGGAAGCGCACAACCATGCCCAGCGAGGCTCGCACGTAGACGGCCATCCGTATGATGACGGCCACCAGCCAGTAGCGTCGGCGGAAGTGTTTGTCGAAGAATATGAGCATGGCCTCGTAGAAACGCTGCACGTAGCGGTACGACGATTTCTGCGTGCTCTCGCCCTTGTAGTGGAGAATGGGTGTGGGCACATAGGCATTGCGCCATCCGGCTTGCAGGATGCGGTACGAGAGGTCGATGTCCTCGCCATACATGAAAAAGGTTTCGTCCAGCAGCCCAACTTGCTTGAGAGCCTCGCTGCGCAGCATCATGAAGGCACCGCTCATCACCTCGATGTAGTTCGCCTCCTCGCGTGGAAGGAAACGCATGTGATAGCGCCCGAAACGACGGCTGTGGGGAAACAGGGCCGACAGCCCCGTCATCTTGCAGAAAGCGGTCCATGGGGTGGGCACACCGCGGCGCGACTCCCATGCGAAACGCCCGTCGGCACCATACATCGATACGCCGGTGGCGCCCACCTCGGGGTGCTGGTCGAGATAGCTGATGCAGTCGGTAAGCGTCTTTTCCGCGACCACAGTGTCGGGGTTCAGCAGCAGCACGTAGCGCCCCTGAGCTTGGCGAATGGCCTGGTTGTTGGCTCGCGAGAAGCCTACATTCTCTTTATTGGCAATGAAGCGCACCTGCGGAAAACGCTCCGACAGGTATGCAACACTGTTGTCCGTTGAATTGTTGTCGACGACAAACACCTCAAGCGTAAGCCCTCCCTGCGAGGCAAATACGGAACGCAGGCACTGCTCAAGGTAGTACCTGACATTGTAGCTTACGATAATGACGGAGAGGTCGGTCATGCTTTGTCTTCCTCCTCAGTAGATTGGGGTTGGATGGTGACGAAAAAGAGTGCCCACAATCCCATGAGGGCAACAAACAGACCGCTTTTCTGGTGGGCGAAAAGGTAGAACATCACTCCCAACGCAATGGGGAATAAGGCTACTGCAAGCCGCACTTTCCGACTGATTTTCCTTTTGGTCAGGGCTACGGGAATTGAGCCTATGGCCAACAAATATAACAGGGCTTGAAGAATGTATAGCAGGTTGTTCATATGCTGACGTTGAATAGTGTCCGGTTTACGATTGAGCGGCCAAGCGTGACTTCGTCGGTGTATTGCAGCTCGTCGTTTTGAGCAATGCCGCGGGCAATGACGCTAATCTTTACGTTTGAGTCGCTAAGCTTACGGTAGAGGTAAAAGTTAGTCGTGTCGCCTTCCATCGTGGGGCTAAGTGCCAGGATGACTTCCGAGATGTAGCCCTGGGCAACACGCTCTACGAGGCTCTGGATGTGCAGGTCGCTGGGGCCAATGCCGTCCATGGGGGATATGACTCCGCCCAGCACATGATAGGTGCCCCGATATTGTTGGGTGGCTTCGATGGCCATCACGTCTTGGATGTTCTCCACCACACAGATGGTCGACTGGTCGCGCCGTGGGTTGCTGCAAATGTCACAGGTCTCCGTGTCGGAGATGTTGTGGCAGATGTGGCAGAATTTCACTTCCTGTCTGAGGCGGATGATGCTTTGCCCGAAGGCCTCCACAGCCTTCACGTCTTGGCGCAGCAGGTGAAGGACAAGGCGCATAGCTGTCTTTGAACCAATGCCGGGCAGCTTGGCAAACTCGTCGACGGCGCGTTCTAACAATTGTGAGGGATAGTGAAGCATCTTGCGAGGTGTGTGTTACAGGATTCCTTTGGACGAGGGGAGTTGCATGTGCTCGATGTCGCGACGAACGGCCATCTTCAGCGCACGGGCCAAAGCCTTGAAGATGCCCTCTATCTTGTGGTGCTCGTTGTCGCCAGTGGCCTTGATGTTGAGATTCATGCGAGCTGCATCGCTCAGGCTCTTGAAGAAGTGGAGGAACATCTCGGTGGGCATCTCGCCAATGCGTTCGCGATGGAACTCGGCATCCCACACGAGCCATGGGCGGCCGCCAAAGTCGAGTGCAACCTGGCACAGGCAGTCGTCCATAGGCAGACAGTAGCCATAGCGCTCAATACCGCGCTTGTCGCCAAGGGCGCGAGCCAGACACTCGCCCAAGGCCAGTGCCGTATCCTCGATGGTATGGTGCTCGTCGACATGCAGGTCGCCCTGGCACTTTACCGTGAGGTCAATGTTTCCGTGCTTGGCAATCTGTTCAAGCATGTGGTCGAAGAAGCCAAGGCCGGTGTGTATGTCGGCCTTTCCATTGCCGTCCAGGTTTACACAGACTTGGATGTCCGTTTCGCGGGTCGTGCGGCTAACCTCGGCCGTGCGTTCGCCGGCATACACGATTTCACAAACCTTGGCCCAATCCACTGCCGGCGACAGGATGAGGGACTTGCAGCCAAGGTTGTGTGCCAGTTGAGCGTCGCTCTCGCGGTCGCCAATGACATAGCTGTTAGCCAGGTCGAATGTTCCGTCGAGATAGGGCGTCAGCATGGCAGTGCCCGGTTTGCGGGTGGGCAGATTATCCTCGGGGAACGAGCGGTCGATGTGTTGGGAATCGAACTCCACTCCCTCGCTGTGCAGCACCTCGAGCATAAGGTTGTGTGTGGGCCAAAAGTCGCTCTCGGGATACGAGGGCGTGCCCAAGCCATCCTGATTGCTGACCAAAACAAATAGGTAGTCGGTGTGGCGGCGCAGAAAACGGAGGGTTGAGATGGCGCCAGGCACGAATTGGAACTTTTCGAACGAGTCAATCTGCTCGTCCTCGGGTTCGCGCAGGATAGTGCCGTCGCGGTCGATGAATAATATCTTCTTCATGATTTGTATTGACGTAGGGCCGAGAGCAGCTCGCAATTTTCCTGTGGCGTTCCGACAGTGATACGAAGACAGTTGCCACATAGCGCCACGCGGTTGCGGTTGCGCACGATGATGCCGCGCTCTACCAGATATCTATAGATGTCGTCAGCATCTGTCACGCGAACAAGGAAGAAGTTGGAGTCGGTGGGATAGATGTGCTGACAAATAGGTAATTCGCCGATTGCCGGTAACAGATGGGCGCGTTCGGTGGTGATTATGCTAAGCCATTGTTGTATCTTGGCTGGGGAGTGAAGTATCTCGATGGCTTTCTCCTGGGTAAGCAGGTTCACATTGTATGGGTATTTCACTTTGTTGAACAGTGAAATGATGTCGTTAGAGGCAAAGGCCATGCCTAAGCGGATGGCCGCGCAAGCCCAAGCCTTGCTGAAGGTGTTCAGCACGATAATGTTGGGATAGTTGGCTAACTCGTAACGGAAGGGACGTTCCTGAGCGAAGTCGCTGTAGGCCTCGTCGACGACGACAATGCCTTGGAACGTCGTCAGCACTTTCTCAATCTGCTGGCGTTCAAGCAAATTTCCGGTTGGGTTGTTGGGCGAGCAAATCCAAATGACTTTGGTGTGGGCATCGCAGGCTTCCAGCAATTTGTCAGCATCGAGTTGAAAGTCCTCATCGAGCAGTACGGGACGATATTCAACGTCGTTGATGTCGGCGCAAACCTCATACATGCCGTAAGTTGGGGCAATGGCCACAACGTTGTCCACCCTTGGCTCGCAGAAGATTCGGTAAATAAGGTCGATGGCTTCGTCACTGCCGTTGCCCAGGAATATATTTTCAGCAGGTACTCCCTTCACCTTGGCAATTTCCTTCTTCAAGTCCTCCTGCAGTGGGTCGGGGTAGCGGTTCAAGTTTGCATTGTAGGGATTCTCGTTAGCATCAAGAAACACATGGGCATTCATTCCGTTGAACTCGTTTCGGGCACAACTGTATGGAGTAAGCCTGAGTATGTTGGGGCGTACTAATTCTTGGAGCTTCATTTGTTTCTGATTCTTAAGGTCATTGCATTGCGGTGAGCATCCAATTGCTCGCTGGCGGCCATCAACTCCACTGCGCGACCAATAGTGTCGATGCCCTCGGGTGTCAGTTCTTGGAAGGTTACTTTACGCTGATAGCTATCGAGGTTTACGCCATTATATGCCACGGCGTAGCCATTGGTGGGCAGTGTGTGGTTGGTGCCACTTGCGTAGTCGCCTGCGCTCTCTGGTGTCAGGTGGCCAAGGAACACACTGCCAGCGTTTACTACGCGCTCAGCCAGTTCGTTGTAGTATTCCGTTTCTATGATGAGGTGCTCGGGTGCGTATTGGTTTGTCATGCGCATCATTTCATCGCGGTCGCGGACAAGGATGATTTTGCTATGCTCAATAGCTTGCGTGGCAATATCCTTACGGGGAAGTCGTGACAGCTGTTGCTCAACTTCATCCTGCACTCTGGGGATAAGTTCCTCGCATGTCGTCACGAGCAGCACCTGACTGTCGGTTCCGTGCTCGGCTTGTGAAAGCAAGTCGGCTGCAACAAAATCGGGACGGGCCGTATGGTCGGCCAGCACCTCCACTTCACTTGGCCCTGCAGGCATGTCAATGGCCACGTCGTGGAGCGATACTTGCTGTTTGGCGCACATCACGAACTGATTGCCCGGACCGAATATCTTGTAGACCTTTGGGACGCTTTCTGTTCCGTATGCCATAGCACCAATGGCCTGCACTCCGCCAATCTTGAAGATGTTGCTGACACCGGCAATACGAGCAGCAACCAGGATGGCTGGGTTCACCTTGCCCTCACGGTTGGGAGGCGTGCAAAGAACAATGTTGCTGCATCCGGCTATCTTGGCAGGTGTGGCAAGCATCAGGACTGTGCTGAACAATGGGGCAGTGCCACCGGGGATGTAGAGTCCTACACGTTCGATGGGGATTGCCTTTTGCCAGCATGTAATGCCATTGGCAACCTCGCATTTGCGACTCTCAAAACGTTGGGCGGCATGAAAGGTATAGATGTTGCGATGGGCAAGTTCCAGAGCCTCTTTCAGTTCAAGACTGACCAGTGTTTCGGCTTCCTTCATCTCTGCCTCGCTGACAGCGAGCGTGTCGAGACGTACCTTGTCGAAACGTTCTTCAAACTCGCGTACTGCTTCGTCACCACGCTCGCGTACTTCGCGCAGCACAGATGACACGGTGTCGTTCAACTGGGCCGCATCCTTTGTGGGGCGTTTCAGCAGTTGAGCCCACTCTTTCTCTTCGGGGTATCTGTATACTTTCATGCTCAATTCGTTATGGCCCTTAGAGTATCATTTTCTCAACGGGAATTACCAGGATGCCTTCGGCGCCCAGTTCCTTCAACTGGCTTATGATTTCCCAAAAGCTTTTCTCGTCGATAACCGTGTGCACGCTATTCCACCCCGGTGTGGCCAGTGGCATCACCGTGGGACTCTTCATGCCAGGCAACACCTTTATGATGGCATCGAGATTTTCCGTGGGAACGTTCATCAGTACGTATTTCTTATCCTCGGCGTTCTTGACGGCTTCGATGCGGAACAGCAGTTCATCAAGCACAGCGCGCTTCTCGACACTCATGTTGGGAGTGCCAATGAGAAGGGCTTCGCTCTTCATCACGATTTCCACCTCACGCAGGTTGTTGCTAACCAGCGTGCTACCACTGGACACGATATCGAAGATGGCATCGGAAAGTCCTATCCCCGGGCTAATCTCCACGCTGCCCGTAATGACGTGAATGTCGGCGTTGATGCCGTTCTTCTGCATGAAACGGCGCAAGATGCCGGGATAGCTGGTTGCAATCTTTTTCCCCTCGAACCATGAGAGGCCCGGGTAATTGACAGACTTGGGTATGGCTAACGACAGACGGCATTTGCTAAAGCCCAGGGTGCGAATAATCTCAGCCTGCTCCTGCCGTTCCTCAAACTCATTTTGTCCCACGATGCCAAGGTCGGCAACGCCGGAAGCGACGCTTTGGGGAATATCGTCATCACGCAGATATAGTACTTCAATGGGGAAGTTTGTACTTTCAACAAGCAAGGTTCGCTTGCTGCTTGGTATTTTAATACCGGCCTCTGATAGCAGACTCATGGTATCTTCATATAGACGGCCTTTGGATTGTACGGCTATTCTAAGCATATCTC
>CALZQV010000069.1 GCA_945828295.1 uncultured Prevotellaceae bacterium
CGTCGACGCATTGACGAAGGCCCGTCGTTGTAAGGGCTGTTTTTCAGCGTTCTTCGGGGTAGCTGATTCCCGTCAGCGGAGTGCCGTCGGGAGCCATGCCTTCGGCCGACAGGGTGAGTTGTGCCGGACGGCTTCCGGTGAAGAATGTCACGCGGGCCCGCCCTTCGGCATCGAGCTGTAGGTTGGGGTTCCAGTAGAGGGTGCGGCGGTAGTCGGTGGGCTCCGCGGGTTTCTGCTTCGAGTAGTCGGGGCGGTAGAAGTCCTCGCAGACGGCATAGCCCGTCAGCTTCATGCGTCGGTCGCGCCAGGTCATGCGCTGGCTATAGTCCTCGTAGCGGTGCAGGTCGACAATCACCGTGGGCTGGTTGCTCTGCGAGTATCGTTTGCTGCCCTCCCATCGTGGTGCGTAGTCGGTGTAGACGTATACCTTGTCGAGGTGCGGCAGGTGGTCGTACTGGTCCTTCGTCTCTGTGGGGATGATGGACACATTCTCCAGGGCATTAATCAGGAGCTTGCTTTGCGGGTCGCGTTCGAGCTGAGAGCTGCGCAGCTCCGCCTCGTTGAACAGCAACACGTCGGGCCCGGCCGGTTTCGTGTTGATGCGCGTCTCGATGATGTAGGGCCTCGCCATCCCCATATCGCCAATGAAAGTGCGGGCGATGTCGTCGACAAAACGGCGGGCTCCCGTATAGTAGCCGGGGCATAGGCCCGCGTCGATGGTCTGGTTGAAGGCATCATAGGCATCCAGCACGAAGGCAGGTTTCGCATCTTCGAACCCACGCATCACGGTCCGGCTGGCCCTCACGTTAACCTCCTCCATCACGAAGATGTCGTCGGTGGAGAAGTGCGGTCCCTTCTTCGCCACCCTTGCCTGCGGAAAGGCCGTCTGATAATAGGCATAGGGCTTGGCGAAGCGCGGGAAGACATTCTTCAGCCGGACATAGAACTCGGGATAGTTGAGCCGCCCCTCGCTGTCCTCGTTCACGGCCACCCAGGAGTGCTCGCGCCCAGGCGTCCACTTGGTGGTGTCGCTGGCGGCCAGCGAGAAGAAGCACGCCTCGTAGAACTTGGGGGCATCGATTTTGAACTGGCCGTTGCCAAAGGTATCCATGTCGCCCCACACGATGCCGTTCTGCACGCCCGGCTGCACGAACTCAGCATGCAACCGCGCCTCGCCACCCAGTTTTCCGCCCTCCCGGGAGGTTGTGCGCCCATAAAGGGCGAGCGAGTTTGTTTCGTGGCGATAACCCCACATCGAGGTCATGCCACGCAATGCCACCGCTGGGTCAGAGATGAGCCTGACGACATTTTTCTCTGCCAATGTGGTCAGTTCTGCATCCTCTGGCCGATCTTGCATCGGCGTTGAGTTCTTGTTCGCCGATTCGATGAAAGAGCTCACGTGCGAGGCCTTCGACAGGAGGTCATCCTGTTCCTCGGCCTGATAGGGCCACACCTCGCCTCGGAGCACCTGCGTCTGCTCGTAAGGCTCACTGAGCGCGAATGCTCCCGGGGTGGCCATTGTCACCCAATCATAGCGACGCCAGCCCTGCACCATCAGGAGCAAGTCGAGCGCCTGGCGGTGTTGCTCGTCGTCGGACTCGAAGAAGAACTCGGGATGCTCCACGAAGCCACGTATCTGGCTGGCCAGCAGCATTTCAGTGAGGATATTACCGGAGTCGAACGTATAGTCGCTGTGCGCCGCATCGCGAACGGCCAGACTCACACTTGCCGACGGGCTGGACGGGCACGACACGCCCATCTCCACCTTCTCGTAGGCACCGTACTGCGCCTTGGCATCCTCGAACGCAATGTTCTGCGGCTGGAAATCGGTCGTGCGCACGAACACCAGGCGGTCGGCATAGATGCGCCCCTCGGCGTTAAACACCGTCAGCTGCACGACTCCCGTCTTCAACTTCTCGATGGGCACCAGCAGATTGTTGTCCGTCACTTCCTGAAAGTCCTGCTGTACGCCGTGGCACGACACCGTCAGTCCCAATTGTTCGCTGGCTGCCGCGCCATGGGGCGACAAGGCGACGTGGATGCCGTCGGTTCCGACCGTGGCCTGCAGGGCCACTCCGTCTTCGTCGACCTGCGGCAGTTCGAACTCCTGGCTCCCGCCTTCCCACGCGAACGTTGCCTTGAGCTTCTCGCCGGAATTCGGGGTTATCACAAACGTCCCGCGCCCACGGCTCACGGTCTCGGCTTCTGCACCACCGCGCAGGCTTAGTTTCCCTTTCAGGTGCTTGCCATCCTCACGATTGGCCTCGAAGGCCACCCGATTGGGCACACCTGCCACGAGGTGGCCCCCCTCGGGGAAGAAGGTGACCACGGCCTTTGGCGCCTGGTCCGAGCCCTTCACGAGTCGCTGCAGGGAGCGCAGGGTCATGCCCTGAGCGTAATCGCCTGCCTCCTTGGGCTTATCGTAGACGGGAAAGACGCGGCTATAGAGTTTCTCGTAGTCGCGATAATAGTCGCGGGCCAGTTCCTTGTCGAAGAACCAATCCTCGGCATCCTGGGTGTGGGGATGCTCGTAGCGGCCCCAGTTCAGCTGCCACCGGGTGTAGGCTCGCAGTTCGTAGTATCCGCCATAGAGGGTGTCGGGCAAGATAAAGGACCCGTCGCCCTGGCCTTGCTTCATTTCCACCTTCTGTCGCTCTACGAGGTAGCCGTCGTGGTTCAGCAGCTCGACGTAGAGCAGGCGGCTCAGTGCCGACGGACGCCCGTCGGACAGGTGCATGTAGGCCTTGTAATAAAGCGTGTCGCCAAGGTAGTAACAGGTATTATCGAGATGAACGAACACCTCTTCTTGCGGGATTTTCTGACCAAAGAGCTTGAGGCGTTGGGCCCACCCCTCGAGCGTGGTCGGATTCTGTCCGCAGACTGCCAGGGGCAGGAACAGAATCAGCAGCAAAAGTTTCTTCATATATATTGTCGTTATACTGACTTCAAACGGGCTATCATGAGCCGAGCGGCTCGCTGGGGCGCACCCGGCTCTCCCAGTCGGCGGGCCACCTCATCGTAGTCGCGCAACATCGTCTCGCGCCGCTCGCCACCGGGCAGGATGCTCTCCAACTCGCTGCGGGCCCTGGAGGCCGACATGTCGTCGCCCACCAATTCAGTAACCACCTCGCGACTGGCTATCAGGTTGACAAGCGAGATGAAGGGTATCTTCATGAACAGGCGACGCAGGATGCGGTAGAACCAATACATGGACAAATAGTAGCACACCACCTGCGGCACACGGAAGATGGCCGTCTCCAGCGTGGCCGTACCGCTCGTGACAAGGGCGGCCGTGCTGTGCTGAAGAATGGCGTAGGTTTGTCCGTGCAACACCCGAACCGGCGTCTCGCCAGTATATTCCGCATAGAACTCCTTGGTGATGCCAGGCGCGCCGGCCACTACTATCTGGTACTTGTCCGTCAGGGGGGCAACAGCCTCTATCATGCGGCGAAGGTTGTCGCGAATCTCTTGCTTCCGGCTCCCGGCAAGCAAGGCTATGAGAGGACGACTATCGAGTCCGTTTTCCTCGATGAAATCGTCGGTTTTTGCTTCATGGGCCTCCTGATACTGACGTATCTCGTCGACCGTGGGATTGCCCACATAGTCGATGTCGTATTGGTGGCGGTTGCGGAAGTAGTCGACCTCAAAAGGCAGGATGGAGTAGACCCGGTCCACTGCGCTGCGTATCTGTCGTATGCGGCGTTCCTTCCATGCCCATATCTTGGGCGATATGTAGTAGAAAATCTTTATCCCGGGAGCGTGCTTCCTCACGTACTGTGCAATACTGAGATTGAAGCCGGGATAATCGACCAGAATGAGCACATCGGGGTTCCACGTCACAACATCCTTGCGACATTCGCGCATGCCTCGCAAGATAGTTGGCAGGTGGGTGACAACGGGCACAAAGCCCATATAGGCCAAAGATTGATAGTGGCGGACAAGTTTGCCGCCCTGCTCTGCCATCAGATTGCCGCCAATAAAGCGGAACTCGGCAGCGGCGTCCTGCTGGCGCAAGGCGTGCATAAGATGGGCGGCATGCAGATCGCCACTCGCCTCACCGGCTATCAGGTAATACCTCATGATTCGAGGGATTTAAGCGAATCCATGACGCTGTAGGCTGTCATGTCGATTTGTATCGGGGTGATGGCGCCATAGCCATGGTCGAGAGCCCAGTAATCGGTGTCTTCGCTGTGAGGTTCGAGGTTGAGGAAGCGGCCGGTAAGCCAAAAGGCATTCATGCCTCGGGGATTGTTGGCCGATATCCATTCCTGAACCCAGCGGCCACGGCCCATACGGCACACACGCATTCCGGCCAGTTCGGCCACCTCGGGGAAGTTCACGTTGAGACAAACGTCCTGGGGAAGGCCCTGAGAGAGCACCGTTTGGGCAATGAGGCGGACCTGTTCGGCATAGGGAGAAAAGTCGCATTTGCGCTTGAGGGTGCGCAGGCTGTAGCCCACCGAGGGGATGCCCTTCATGCAACCTTCGAGGACGGCTCCCATCGTGCCGCTATAGTGAATGCTGCACGAGGCGTTGTCGCCGTGGTTGATGCCAGACACCAAGAGGTCGGGCACACGGGGGCATACTTGTTCAAGGGCCAGTTTCACACAGTCGACCGGACTGCCCGAGCAGGCATAGACCTGCAATCCCTCCTGTTCCATATCCACACGGCGGCCGAGAGTTATTGCCTGAGTGCAGGTGATATAGCAGGCTGCTCCGGAGCGGGGCGAGTCGGGCGCAACAATGATGACATCGCCCAATTGCAACATCAGCTGCGCCAGCTCCTGAATGCCCTGAGCTCCCACCCCGTCGTCGTTCGTAATCAGTATAAGTTTGCGTTCCATAGTTTCGTAAAATCGGTGCAAATGTAGTAAAAAAAGGTCAAGTTATCAACAAAAAGGCCGAGTTATCAACACTTTGTTCATTCTTTGCGCCTAAAATATAGAAGAATGAAGAATAATTCACTATCTTTGCCCGCACATAACTTAACGACACAGAAGCTAATGGCAAAAATCATCGCTTTAGCAAACCAAAAAGGAGGTGTGGGCAAGACCACAACCAGCATGAACCTGGCCGCATCGCTGGCCGCACTTGAAAAGAATGTCTTGCTAATTGACGCCGACCCTCAGGCTAACGCCTCATCGGGCGTGGGAGTTGACACTGCAAAAATCGAAGCTTCGTTCTACAATTGCCTTATCGACAACATTGACGTTCACGAAGCCATCTACACCACCGACATCGACGGCCTTGACATTATCCCCTCACACATCGACCTTGTGGGCGCCGAAGTGGGAATGTTGCAGATTCCACATCGCGAGAAGGTGGTCGCAGAGATGCTCAAGAGCATTCGCGACGAATATGACTATATTCTCATCGACTGCTCGCCCTCGCTGGGACTGGTTACCGTGAACGCCCTGACCGCAGCCGACAGTGTGATAATCCCCGTCCAGTGTGAGTACTTTGCCCTGGAGGGACTGAGTAAACTGCTGAACACAATACGCCTCATCAAAGTTCGCCTCAACCCCGCGTTGGAGATTGAAGGATTCCTGCTGACCATGTACGACAGCCGCCTGCGACTGGCCAACCAAGTGTACGACGAGGTTAAGCGACACTTCCAGGAACTGGTCTTCAAGACCGTAATCCAGCGTAACGTGAAACTGGGCGAGGCACCGGGCCACGGCATGCCCGTCATTCTCTACGATGCTGACTCAACCGGTGCGCGCAACTACCTTGCACTGGCCGAGGAAATCATCAAGAAGAACGAGAAAAAGAAAACCAACGCTTAAACGAAACCGAATGGCAGTACACAAGAAATACCCCGCACTGGGCCGAGGGCTGGACGCCCTGATGCGCACCGACGAGGTGCAGACCAGCGGCTCTTCGTCCATCAACGAAGTGAGAATCTCCTCGATACACGCCAATCCCAACCAGCCCCGCCGCGAGTTCGACGAGACGGCAATGAAGGAACTGGCCGACAGCATCCGCGAAATAGGCATCATTCAGCCCATCACCGTCCGCGACATGGGCGACGGTACGTTTGTCATCATTGCGGGCGAGCGACGTTGGCGAGCCAGCCAGATGGCAGGCCTCACCACGATTCCCGCCTACATCCGCACCGTCGACGACGAGAACATGATGGAGATGGCCCTGGTCGAGAACATCCAGCGCGAGAACCTGAACTCAATGGAAATCGCCCTGGCCTACCAGCACCTTATGGAGCAGTACAACCTGACGCAGGAGCGACTGAGCGAGAGAGTGGGCAAGAACCGGTCGACCGTGACCAACTACCTCAGACTGCTCAAACTGCCGGCCAGCATCCAGATGGGCCTGAAAAACCGTCAGATTGACATGGGCCACGCCCGCGCCCTGCTCACCCTCGACAACCCCGCCTTGCAGCTGAAGGTCTACGATGAGATTCTGCAGGGCGGACTGAGCGTGCGCAAGGTGGAGCAACTGGTGAAGGAATTGTCGCAAGGCGGCAGCGTGAGCATTGCCGACGGGCGCAAGCTGAAGGGAAAGAACGTGGCCTCGGCCGCCGAATACACCACACTGAAGCAGGCCCTGAGCAATTTCTTCCAGACGAAGGTGCAACTGACTTGCAGCGACAAGGGGAAGGGCAAAATCACCATACCCTTTGCCAACGAAGCTGAGTTGGAAAGAATTATCGAACTGTTTGACCGGCTGAAGCATTGAGGACGCGAGACGTGACATACAGGTTCACCCTCGTCCTTCTGTTCGCGATATTCAGCATCGGCAGGATGTTGGCACAGGAAACAGGCGACACCCTGACCGCTGATATCCTGGCCACCGACTCCGTTGCCGTCGACACCATACCCGAGGGCACGCCAATCCCCATCGTGGCAATAGACACGCCGCTCGACACAACCATCGTCGACAGCCTGCTCACCTCGGGCGTTAAGAAAGCTCCGCGCTCCCAATTCAAACCCGACCCCATCCGAGCCATGTGGCTGGCGCTCGTACTGCCCGGCGCCGGACAAATCTACAACCGCAAGTTCTGGAAACTGCCCATCGTCTACGGAGGCTTTCTGGGCTGCTTCTACGCCCTGACGTGGAACAACCAGATGCTGCGCGACTATTCGCAAGCCTACCTCGACATCATGGACGACGACCCGAACACCAAGAGTTACGAGAACATGCTGCCCATGGGCTACGACATAACCGGAAAGGAGGAACGCTTCAAGACCATCTTCAAGAACAAGAAGGACCACTTCCGCAAATATCGCGACATGAGCATCCTGGCCTTTGCCGGCGTATATCTGATTTCCGTCATCGACGCCTACGTCGACGCAGAGCTGTCGACATTCGACATCAGTCGCGACCTGAGCCTGCGGCTCGAACCGGCCACCATCGACTTGGACGCACCCACCCTGCGCCACCAGCACCGAAAGTCGTACGGACTGACATGCAGCCTGAGATTTTGAAGGTGCAGAAACAATTGAAAAAATGAACATGAAGATACTGAAGATAATAACCGTTGGCGTATGCCTGACCCTGTCGGCCCCCGGCATCCACGCCCAGGAAGAGAAAATCACCGTCCACGACGAACGCACGGAAAGGGACGAAGAAATAGGTTTGCCCGAGGGCATGACAAGCAGAGAGATGGACAGCCTGCTCCACGAGTGGAACGTGCGCAACTATCTGACCTACGACGAGAACTGCGAGACCAGCAGCGAGAACCCGTCCTACGAGAAGGAGGAATACATCACCCGCCTGAGCCACCTGCCCAACGTCATCGAGATGCCCTACAACGAGGTGGTGCGCAAGTTCATCGACCAATACAGCAACCGCTGGCGCCGCTCCATCGCCGTCATGCTCGGAGCCTCGAACTTCTACTTCCCCCTCTTCGAGGAGGCACTGGAGAGCTACCAACTGCCCCTTGAACTGAAGTACCTGCCCGTCATCGAGAGCGCCCTGAACCCCGGAGCCACCAGCCGCGTGGGCGCTGCCGGCCTGTGGCAGTTCATGCTGGCCACCGGCAAGCAGTACGGACTGGAGGTGACGAGTCTCATCGACGAGCGCCGCGACCCCGTCAAATCGTCGTATGCCGCCGCTCATTACCTCAAGGACCTTTACGACATCTTTGGCGACTGGACCCTGGTCATCGCCTCCTACAACTGCGGCCCGCAAAACGTGTCGAAAGCCATAAAGCGTGCCGGCGGTGCGCGCGACTACTGGACCATCTATCCCTACCTGCCAGCCGAGACGCGCGGCTACGTGCCCGCTTTCATTGCGGCCAACTACATCATGAACTACTACTGCGAGCACAACATCTGCCCCGTCAACACGACACTGCCGGCCGGCACCGACACCATCATGGTCAGCCGCGACGTGCGCTTCGAGCAGATTAGCGAGCTCTGCGGTGTCGGCATCGAAGAGCTGAAGGCCCTCAATCCCCAATACCGAACCACACTCATCCCCGGCGAAGCGCGCCCCCTGCCGCTGCGCATGCGGGCCGAGACCATCTCGGCATTCATCGAGGCCGGCGACTCGGTGTATAACCACCGCGCCAGCGAACTCTTCAGCAAACGCGAGAAGGAAGTGGCCGGCGGCGAGCCTGCTGTCCGTCCCGCCACAAGCCGTAGCCACAGCAGTCGCACGGTGCGCGTGAAGGCCGGCGACACCTTGGGCGCCATTGCCCGCCGCAACCACACCACCGTGGCCGCCATCAAGCGCCTCAACGGACTGCGCGGCAGCACCATCCGCCCGGGCCAGCGGCTGAGGGTGAGATGAAAATTGAAAGTTAAGAGTTAAGAATTAAGAGAGATGGGGACGTGGCCCGAAGGGCAAGAGGAAGTTAAGGAACTATGGACGAGCAAGAGAAAAAGAGAGAACAAGCCGACGAGCGTATGGTGAACGATGCCTTCCAGCATCTGTTAGATACCTATCTGAAGAGCCACCACCGCAAGAAAGTCGACCTCATCACGAAGGCCTTCAACTTCGCACGTAAGGCCCACGAAGGGGTGCGGCGCCTCTCCGGCGAGCCCTACATCATGCACCCCCTCGCCGTTGCCCAGATTGCCAGCGAAGAGATTGGCTTGGGCAGCACCAGCATCTGCTCGGCCCTGCTCCACGACGTCGTTGAGGACACCGACTACACGGTGGCCGACATCGAGAACATCTTTGGCCCCAAGATAGCCCAAATCGTCGACGGACTGACAAAAATCTCGGGCGGCATCTTCGGCGACAAGACGTCGGCCCAGGTGGAGAACCTAAAGAAGCTGCTCCTGACCATGAGCGACGACATTCGCGTCATCCTCATCAAGATTGCCGACCGCCTCCACAACATGCGCACCCTGGGCAGCCAGCCGCCCCACAAGCAATACAAGATTGCCGGCGAAACGCTCAACATCTATGCCCCCCTGGCCTATCGCCTGGGGCTCAACAAAATCAAGGAGGAGCTCGAGGACCTCAGCTTCAGCTATGAGCACCCCGAGGAGTGCGAGCTCATCAGCCAGCGCCTCATCGAAATCGACCACAACCTGCAGACCATCTATGCCGACTTCATCGCCCCGATGAAGGCCGAGCTCGACCGCCACGGCATCGACTACACCATACGGGCACGTATCAAGCGCCCCTACTCTATCTGGAAAAAGATGCAGACCAAGCACGTCTCCTTCGAGGACGTCTACGACATACTGGCCGTGCGCATCGTCTTCCGCCCACGTAGCCTGGAGGATGAAGTAACCGAATGCCTCCAAATCTACGGCTACATCACCAAGGGCTACACCCCACACCCCGACCGCTTCCGCGACTGGCTCAACCACCCCAAGGCCAATGGCTACCAGGCCCTCCACACCACTCTCATGAGCAAGGTGGGACAGTGGATTGAGGTGCAGATACGTTCGGAGCGCATGGACGAAATTGCCGAGCAAGGCTTTGCCGCCCACTGGAAATACAAAGACGGCGAGAAGACCGCCGAAGCCAGCGAGTCGGAACTCGACAAGTGGCTCCACACCATCAAGGAGATACTCGACGACCCCCAGCCCTCGGGCATGGACTTCCTGGACACCATCAAACTCAACCTCTACTCCAACGAGCTCTTCGTGCTCACCCCCAAGGGCGAGGTGCGCAAGATGCCCGCCGGCAGCACCGCCCTCGACTTCGCCTTCACCGTCCACACCTTCGTGGGCACCCACGCCATCGGAGCCAAGGTCAACCACAAGCTCGTGCCCATCACCTACGTACTGAAGGGCGGCGACCAGATAGAAATCCTCACCTCCAAGGAGCCGCAGGTCAATCGTCAGTGGCTCAACATCGCCACCACCGCCAAGGCACAGAACAAGATTCAAGCCCTCATGCGCCGCGAAGACCGCGCCCGGCAGCACGAAGGCGAGCGTATGCTCGTCGACTTCTTCCACCACTGCGACATGGAACCCAGCAGCATGGCCATCGACAAGCTCTGCGCCCTCCACCAGCTCGCCACGCGCGAAGAACTCCTCACCGCCATCGGCTACGGACAAATCACCCTCGGCCAGGCCGACCTCAACCACCTGCAGGGCGCCAAAGGCACGAAAGGCTGGAGCCGCTACCTAAAGATATTCAAGCGCGCAGGCAACGCCGCCGCCCAGCCTGCGGGCAAGGCCGACTCACTCGCCATCGACAAGAAGAAGCCCCTCGTGCTCAACGAGGAAACCATCCCCGACGTAACCATCTGCCCCTGCTGCAAGCCCATCCCGGGCGACGACGTCCTGGGCCACGTAGACCGCAAGGGCCACGTAACCATCCACAAACGCCAGTGCCCCGAGGCCGACCGCCTGAAGACCGCCGACGGCAACCACCTCCTGGCCGCCCAATGGGACACCCACCGCCAGCTGCGCTTCCCCGCCGTGCTGAGCGTCGACGGCATCGACGGCGTCGGCGTGCTCCTCTCCATAGCCACCGTGCTCTCCCAGAAACTCAACGTCAACATGCGCAGCCTCAACATCGAGGCCCACGACGGCATCTTCCACGGCGAAATAAACCTCGAGGTGCACGACGCCGACGAGGTGCGCGACATCTGCCGCGACCTCAAGCGCCTCGAACACATCAAAACCGTCAGCCGTATCTCCTAATCCCCACTACCCTTAACTCTTCACACTTCCAACAGCCACTTGTATGCCTCGGCGCTGTTGGCGGCTTTTCTTCCGTTTGCCTTCTCAAAGAAACGGCTGATGATGCTGGAGATGGACGACGTTGCATAGGAAGATAGTGGCTCAGCGGAAGATTAGTGGGGGCTAAGCATAAATGGATGACAGTCTGAACATG
>CALZQV010000070.1 GCA_945828295.1 uncultured Prevotellaceae bacterium
TTGCGTGCAAAGATACAAAAAAAATACAAGGTAGGAGGCACGAATCACAAATTAAGTGCTTATTTCACAAGAAACAGCACTCTCAGTCCCCTCGTCCAGGGGGCTGTCACTCAACGCTATCGACGTCTTTGCGAATGTCGAAGGGGCGGCCGCCAAGTCGTATGTCACCCAGCTGGTAATGACCGATGCCCTTGCCTTTGTAGGGCTCGACGCGGCTGGGCAAGAGACTGGAGTCGGGAGACACCACCGTGATATGGTCGAAGAATACGGAGTCGATGCAACACCCCGGTGCGCGGTTATACTTCTCTGAGCATAAGACGCGCAAGTCAAAGACACGTCCGCGGCGGATGGCCTCGGCTCGAATGCTGTCGAAACGTATGTTGCGTATGTGGTTGCGGTCGCCGCAATTGATGGCCAACAGTCCGTCGCCGTCGTTGTAGAGGATGTCGCAGTCGTGGATATAGACGTCGCGCAACGTTTCACCCTCAAGGTTGCGGTCGTCGCCGTGGCTGCCGATGTTCACGGGATGGGCTACGTCGGGCCAGAACGTACACCGCGAGACATCAATATCCTCAGAGCCACCCCAGAACCACCAGCGATGGTTATACAGTGCAATGCAGTCGTCACTGGTGCGCAGGAAGCAATTCTCCACGCGGACGTGGCGGCAACACATCAGGTCGACGCCATCGCTCCAGGGGCGGGCAGAAAAACTTTTGATGTCACGCACCGTGATGTTCTCGCTCTCGCCACCGAATATGGTATAGTGGGCTGGGTTAAGGAAGGTCAGCCCCTCCACCAACACATTACGCGAGTACGTAATCTCGACGCCGCGCAAGGGGTGGTCGACAATTCCGCGGCCCACTATGCGCACATTTTCAGCGTGGTCCACGACAAAGCGCGCTTTCACCACAGCGCCCGGCGCCAGATAGACCGTGCAGTTGCTGGGCACGCGGATGTCGCCTCCGGGCAGATCCTTGGGGCGATGCACACCAGGGCCAAAATAGATGAGACGCGGGTTGCGTATGAAAACATCCTGCGACTGTATGCCTTGCCAATTGATGGTCTGCGGTCCGTCGGGACTATGCTTCTCCGTGAGCGGTGCATTAGCAAAGAGGTGGAGATTATGGTGGCGGTCGCCGTCGAACTCCACGCTCAGGAATTCAGGCCTTTGCAGCGTCAGTTCTATCTCGTCCTCACCTACTTTTTTCGGCACTATACCACGCGATGAAGGACGCACCACCACCTCGCGCAACGACTGGCCCGCCAGGCATTTTATCCTTACCGCCACGGGACCGGCCATGTCGAACTCGGCGTAGGCTGCCTGCTGCACGCGGCGCGTGTTCACGTCGCAGCGCAACGCGGGCACAGCAATCCATTCTCCGCCCGAAAGGGGGCGAACGCGCACCTCATAGAGACCAGACACGTGGGGGCCGTCCTTCTCCGGCAAGGGACTGACGAACACCTGTGCGCTCGCCCCTACCCCAATCATACACACGAAAAGAAGTTGAAAGAAAGTTCTCATCACACCAAAGTTTTATTTGCTACAAAGTTAATCATTATTCACATACACCAGGCAAGGCAAGCGTCTTATTTGTTGCAAAAAATGCCATATAACATAAAAACAGACGATTACGACCTATATTTAGAAGACACCCGTGCCCCTGAACTCGGGACAGGCGAACACCCGAGGAGCGCTAAGCGCCCCTTACCTATTTAATTAACATACACACGTACGCGTGCGCGCGCCTTAGCATGGACGAGGCCTCATCCATGCATTGACGGAGCCTCATCCATGCATCGACGGAGCCTCGTCCATGCATTGTCGGTCGCCCGTCGATGCGTCGACCAAATTCGGGCGTTGGGGAGAATTCCCCACTCCGTAGGGAAATTCCTCCTCACGAATAGGGATACTCTTCTTGGTCGCGTGGAGAAAAAGCAGTAAGTTTGCAATATCAAAATAAAACAACCGCTAAAACATACGACTATGAAGACGATGACAAGAAAATTCTGGATGGCAAGCATAATGTTGGTGGCATTGTTCGGGTTCACGAGCTGTGAATGCGATCCCGACGAGAGCCTCGGCTTCGATGTAAGCGGACACTGGTTTGGCGACCTCGACATGTACTACGGCAACGAAAAGGCCCGCGGCTCCGAGATAGAGTTCAGGCCCATCGGATGGGGATACACAAGGGGAACCGGCGTCGAAGTGGACTACTACCGGGGCGGAACCATCACCCACCGCTTCGATTACGAGGTTATCAACAGAGTCATATACATGTACTTCGACGACCGCGCACTCGACTGCGCAATCAGCGACTATAGCATCAGCCCCTACTACTTCACCGGCTACATGGATGGAGCATACGAATCGGCAAGGTTCCGCCTGCGCAGCTACGACCGCTACTGGAACCTGTACGGCTACGGCGACTACCATTACACGAAGCAGAACAAGATGGACGACGCCTGGAACGACTCCATCAGCTCCGACACCACGATGGCAGTTCCCGCCGGCAACACCTCCGAGGCTCCCAAGTGCTACCGCGGCGTGAATGTGAAGAAGGGATTAGAGATTAGGGATTAGAGATTTGAGATTATGCAGATAATCATTGGCGAAGAAATCAGACAGCGATGCCCCGAATTCAAGGGCATCGCCGTTCTTGCATCCGTGCGCAACACGGCGTTCGACGAAGCACTGTGGGCAGAAATCGGCCATTTCATCGACGAATACCGCAACACCTACACCACCGACAGCATCAAACAAATGCCCTCCATCGAGGCCACGCGCGAAGCCTACAAACGATGCGGCAAGGACCCCAGCCGCTACCGTCCCTCGGGCGAGGCCCTGGTGCGGCGCACCCTGAAGGGCCACAACCTGTATCGCGTATCCACCCTGGTCGACCTCATCAACCTGGCCTCCATCCGCTACGGCTACAGCATCGGCGGATTCGACGCCGACCGCATCGAGGGCCACGTGCTCACACTGGGCATCGGGCGCCCGGGTGAGCCCTACGAAGGCATCGGCCGCGGCCCCCTGAACATCGAGGGGCTGCCCGTCTATCGCGACGACGTGGGCGGAATTGGCACCCCCACCAGCGACAACGAGCGCACAAAGCTCTCTCTCCAGACCACCCGTCTGCTGGCCATCGTCAACGGATACGACGGCAACCAGGCGACAACCCTGGCCTGCGCCCAATACATCCAGCAGCTGCTGCAGAAATATGCCGGCAGCGACGGCGGCCGCCTCATCTCTTTCTGAGCCGCTGGCAACGCACCCTTCTACTTTCAATCTTAAATAAAATTGTGGCTATTATTTATATTTCGTACCAAAATGATTGCAATTACACTGTTTTGCTAACATGAATGCGTACCTTTGTAACCAATTTAACAGAAGTCTATAGGAGTATTCGCCAAGAAGTTGTATATTTGCGAGGAGAAACCGACAACAAGTTGACTATAAGATGAAAAAACTTATCCTCACGAGCCTTCTGATGGTCGCAAGTACCGTGTGGGCAACAATCCTCAACGCAAGCAACGACTGGGTAACCATCCGCAACGGGCAACTGTGGACCGACACCGAAGGTCGCATCGTGCAAGCCCACGCCCCGGGATTCGTCCAAGTGGGTCGCACGTGGTATATGGTGGGGGAAGACCGCTCCAACGCCTTCCGTCCCGACGTCAACCTATATAGCAGCACAGACCTCGTGCACTGGAAGTTCGAAAAGAAAATCATCCAAAACGGTGTCAGCACCCCCGAACTGGGTCGGCAGCGCATGATTGAGCGTGCGAAACTGATGCACAACCCCAAGACGGGAAAGTTTGTCGTGTGGTGTCACTACGAATCGGGGAACTATGCCGCCTCTGAGGCTGCATGCTTCGAATGCGACTCGGTGAACGGTGCCTACCAGTTGGTATGGAGCGGCCGGCCAATGGGCATCAAGAGCCGCGACTGCAACATCTTCCAGGACAACGACGGAACAACATATTTCATCTCCACGACCGAGGAGAACCAACACCTGGGGTTGTTCCGACTGTCCGACGACTACCACCAACCGGTGGAACACACCCAGCTCTTCCCCTACCAGCGGCGCGAGGCTCCGGCCATCGTGCGCGTGGGAGATACCTATTTTATGTTCAACTCGGCCTGCTCGGGCTGGAAGCCTAACCAGTGCAAGGTGTCGCACACCACCGACCTGCGTAGCGGCTGGACACCCCTCGAGGACATCGGCGACGCTACAGCCTACCGCACACAAGTGGCCGCCATACTCACCATCCGCGGAACCCGGCAGACCAGCTACCTCTATGTGGGTGACCGCTGGATGGACCCCACGCTGCCCGAATCGAAGATTATCATCTTCCCCATCACGTTCAAAGGCGACAAGTGCCAGTTCCACTACACGGACCAATTCGACATCAACTTCGAAACCGGCCAATGGCGCATCACCGAGACAGAGGAATAAAGAAGAGGAACAACAAACATGCTTATCATACCATGAATCTGGCAAAATCATTTACGACACTCTCGCTCACACTCGTCCTGCTACTGAGTGGCGAAAACACCTATGCCCAACGCCAACAGCCCAAATTGGGGCGTGGCGTAGTGGCAGTAAAGAATGGAACATCGGCCCTCGTCACCTGGCGACGCTTAGCCCAAGAGCCGGAGGATGCCCAGTACAACGTCTATGTCAACGGGACAAAGTTGAATACTTCTCCCCTGAAGAACACAAACTTTTCGACAACGGCTGCCAAACTGCCCACGGGCAGCGAGGTTACGGTAACCCTGGTGACCGACGGCAACGAGTCGGCACCCAGCACGGCCTATAAGATTGAGAACTACGACATGCGCAACCTGTTCATGAGCATCAACTTCGAGCAGGGAGGGTCGCCCCTCAAGTCTTCTGATTTTGGCACGAACTACGTATGGCCGGTGGACCTCGACGGTGATGGCGAAATGGACTACATCGTGAATCGCAAAAGCACGACGAACTCCCTGGACAGCTATGTCGAAGGCTATCTTCGCACGGGGGAACACCTGTGGACCGTTAAACT
Organism: uncultured Prevotellaceae bacterium; assembly: GCA_945828295.1. Taxonomy (GTDB): domain Bacteria; phylum Bacteroidota; class Bacteroidia; order Bacteroidales; family Bacteroidaceae; genus Physcousia. The sequence continues at coordinate 5,047 of CALZQV010000070.1, forward strand.
GGGGCCCAACGAGCTTTCATGCGCAGGACAAGACGACATGATAACAGTTGCCGACATGGACTGCGACGGACGGGGCGACGTGGTCATACAATCCTCCGACGGCACCCAATTCTGGGATTCGGGGAACAAGACATTCGGTCTCTACGTGAATGGCAGCACAAAAGCCGACACCGACGGCGACGGCATTGTGGACTACGAGACCCAAAACGTGAAGAACGCACCACGCTACATCTCCGTTATCGACGGCATGACCGGGCGCGAGAAGGCCAGCGTGGAACAGACCTACAACACCCACTATAACCGCACAAACCGCGCCTCGCTGATGGGCGACGAATATAACAAGCACGTGGGACACATGGGCACATTCTTCTTCGACGGCATTCATCCAGCCGTGGTGATGGAATGGCACATACGAGGCACCGGTGGCGACCACCACTACTACAACCTGGGCGTTGCCTACGACTTCTCGAGCGGAAAGGCCGGCCAACTGAAGGTGCTGTTCAACGAAGCAACAGGCGCTCCCGCCTTCCACCAAATCCGCATTGGCGACGTCGACGGCGACGGCCGTGATGAGATGATGGTCGGTGGATACACCATGGACCACACGGGAAAGGTGCTCTTCAACACCGGCATTTCCCACGGCGACCGATTCCGCATCAGCGACATCGACCCCGAGCGCCCAGGACTGGAGACCTTTGCCGTACAGCAATATGCCGGCGACATGCTTGGGCAGGTCCTTTACGACGCAGGCACGGGCGAGTTTATTAAGGAATGGTACCTCTCAGCCGTTGGCGATATCGGGCGTGGCGAGTGTATGGACATCGACAAGAACCACCTCGGATGGGAAATGTGGTCCACCATGGACGGCAACGTCTACGATGCAAAGGGCGACCTCATCACGGGCTACTCGAACCAATACCCCTGCGAGGGCATCTGGTGGGACAGCGAACTGGACCGCGAGGTCGTTCAGAGCAGCGACAGCCACTACAATGTCTATATTCAAGATTTCTTCAACGGCCGCGAGGTGGAGTTTGCCAAGATTAGCAACTGGCGCTATGTTACGGTCTACGCCAAGCGTGCCGCCTTCTGGGGCGACATCATCGGCGACTGGCGCGAAGAGCTGGTGCTGCTGCACAAGGAGAATGGAGTGACGGTGGGCGTCGTTGGCGTTTCTACGGACTACCCCACTACAGAGAACCGAATATACTGTCTGCTGGAAGATCCTCACTACCGAGGCGATTGCACGACCAAAGGCTACTACCAGAGTCCCAACCCGGGATTCTATCTCGGCTACGACATGCCGCGCCCCCAGCTCCCTCCCACGATGGTGACGGATCTTGTGGCTAAATCCGACGGACAATACACCACCTTCGACCGAACAGCCACCGCCGCGTATGCCGACGGCAAGAGCGTACTCATCGACCTTACCTACAGCGGTGAAAAGTTCAGCGTCAACCAAGCAATGTCGCCGTCCACCCTCTATGCCATGACGGTGAAGAACCAGACGGTTGCGCTCGAGGGCAGTGGTTCACTTGCCGGCACGATGGACTTATGGAAGAGCCAGCAAGGACGTCTTATCGTGAACGTGCCCATGAACTTCACGGGCAAGACCTACATATCGGAAGGAATCCTGGAAGTGAACAATACCATACACGGTAACGTTGAGCTGCGTGCCCGTGGCACCTTGGCGGGCAATGCAACCATCGAGGGAGATGTCACGCTGGAAGGCGCACTGAACTACGAGGGCGGCCGACTGATGCCAGGAACGGAGACCGCGCCAATTGGTGTCATCACATTTAAGAAGGGCCTTAACGTGAACAAACGGCTGTATGCCGAAATGGACGTGCGCAGCAGCGACAAGGCTGCCGACCTCATCCGTGTGGAGGGCGACCTGAGCCTGCCCTCGGCTGGTAGTCTTATCTTCACCATCACATCCCTGCCTGAAGTCGGTAGTTACAAGTTGCTGGAATACACCGGAAGCCTGACAGGGAGCATCGACCGAGTCAGCGTGCGCGGGCTGAAAGGCCTAATGTACTCCATCAAGAACGAGAACAATGCGCTGTGGTTAGTCATCGACGAGCAGCGCGAGGCCGCAACCGGCGTGCGCTGGACTGGTGCCGAGAGTAGCCAATGGAACTATCAGGACAATAACTTCCTCTTAGAAGGAGAGGAAACAGGATTTGTGGCTGGCGATGCAATCATCATCGGTGATGACGCCGTTAAGAACACCATACAGATTGACGATCTCATGCCGATATCAAAAGTTACCTTCGAGAATGAAACCAAGACCATTACGCTGAATGGCAACGGAGGTTTCTCGGGCACGGGCGACGTCGTGAAGAACGGAGCCGGGCGTGTGGTGCTAAATACCAACAAGAGCGACTACACGGGGGCAACCATCATCAACAGCGGCACCGTAACCGTGAGCGAACTGGCCGACGGCGGTCTGCCAAGCTGCATCGGAGCTGCATCAACGGCTACAAGCAATTTCCAGATAGGAAAGGCTACGCTCATCGTCAACAACGCGAACACCGCCACCAACCGAGGCATCATGCTCAACGACACCGCCACCATTCAGATTGGCAGTGGCGTAACAGCCTTCAAGGGGCTTGTTGCCGGCAGCAAGGGCGTGCTGCACAAGACCGGTAGCGGACAGCTGAACCTAACCTATGACGGCAGCAACAGCTACAAGGCGACCATACTGAAAGCAGGAACACTGGCAATGGGAACCTGGCGCACTACCTTTGGAACAGCCACATCACCCATTGAGGTCACGGGCAACAGCTCTATTACCATATTTAATAATAATAGCAGCAGCGCTGTGCCCACCTTCCAGAATAAGCTCACCATCAACAGCGGAAAGACGCTGACCATGAACACCGGGCAGCGATGCAAGATTCAGGGAACCCTGCTTGGTGCAGGAACCTTGAACATCAGTTTCCCCTACGTGCGAGGTGACTTCTCGATGAATACGGCAAATTTTGAAGGTACCATCAACGTCACAAGTGGGCAGTTCCGCATTGTTGCCGCCACCGACCTTTCAAAAGCAACCTTTAAACTGGGCGCAGGGGTATATGCCGTTCACACCCAAAGCCAAAGCGGAACCGAAACGAATCTTACCACCAAGATAGGAAGCCTCAGCAGCACTGCCTCGGATGCCACGCTCTCCACGGGAACATGGAATGTGGGCTATCTGGGCAAGAGCGACACTTATGCAGGCAAGTTTACAGGCACGCTTAATAAGTATGGCGAGGGCACGCTAACCCTTTCCGGCAGCAGCAGCGGCGCATTAAACATCCGTGCCGGCCGAGTGAATGCCACCAATACGTCAGCGGCAGTTACTACCGCCACAACCACAGTATATTCAAGCGCGACATTGGGCGGAAGCGGCCAGACGGGTAACGTAAGCATACAGCGTGGCGGCACACTGACCGTAGCGAACAACGCCACCACCGTAGGCACACTTACCATTAACGGCACACTTACCGTGGCCTCTGGGGGTATTCTCAACATAAAGGTGCGCCCCACAAGCTCGATTGTCCGCAATGATGCCCTGAAAGTGTCAAGCCGCGTCGCTCTCACTTCCCCCACCCTACAGATTACGCTAATCGGGGATAATGAATTAAAGGATGGGGACGAAATAAAAATATTCACAGGCGATGCCACTATCACGCTATCCGGCACACCCACATTTGAACCTGAGCGACCGGCCCCCGGCCTGCTTTGGGATATCTCCACACTTGCAAACGACGGGACACTGCGTGTGGTTGCCGACCCCGACGGCATCACAGGCATCGTCGGCGACCAGTCATCCTCTGAACGCTACTATCGTATTGATGGAATCACGACTGTTCGTCGTCCCAATAAGGGTATTTACATCAAAGACGGCAAGAAAATTGTGGTAAAGTAATTACGTATCGAAGGAGCTATACAACACGATAGACACCTGCATCCCAAAGCGCTGCAGGTGTTTTTTTATGGATAAGAGTTTGCCTTTCAAATTTTCTTTCGTATCTTTGTCGCGATGTCGCGATCTATAGACAAAGCCAATAAAATCATACCATGAAAAGAATAATTACAGCCATCATAGCCCTTACAGCGTGCGTATCCATACAGGCACAAAACGATTATCGTCCGATGGAAGACGTCAACAAAGTCGTAGATCTTACTCTTGATTCCCTGGAGAAGGCTCAAACAGCACGTCCGAAAGCGGGAAGCAGTCGAAAGGGCAACAACCCCGTGCTCTTCTTAGTGGGCAACAGCACCATGCGCACCGGCACGCTCGGCAATGGCGACAACGGCCAATGGGGATGGGGCTATTATGCTCACGAGTACTTCGATGAGAATCAGATTACCGTAGAGAATCAAGCACTTGGAGGAACAAGCAGCCGCACATTCTACCGCCGTCTATGGCCCGATGTTAAGAAGGGCATACGACCCGGGGATTATGTCATCATTGAATTGGGCCACAACGACAACGGTCCCTTCGACTCGGGGCGCGCCCGGGCCACCATACGAGGTATATCGGCAACCGATTCGATAAACGTAGTCATAAAGGAAACCAAAGAAAAGGAGACTGTTTATAGTTACGGTGAATATCTGCGACGTTTCGTTCGTGAGACACGAGCCTTGGGGGCACATCCCATTTTGATGAGCCTTACACCACGAAATGCTTACGACACCACTCCTTCCGCTTCAGGCATCAAGCGGGTGGCACGCGTAGATCAGACATTTGGGTTGTGGGCTCGCCAGATTGCCGAAGAATTGAACTGTCCCTTCGTCGACCTGAATGAAATCTCTGCATCGAAATATGACCGGATGTCGGAATGGAAGTTCAACTATCACTTTTATCTCGACCATATCCATACCTCGGCCTTCGGCGCACAACTGAACGCACGGTCGGCAGCCGACGGACTGCTCATGTGTAATCACCCCGAAGTGAAGGCCCTGCACGGCATGATGAAGACTGAACGGCCCACGACGGGTGTCCGTCGTCAAAAGGGCAAGCCCGTGGTATTCATCACCGGCGACAGCACCGTAAAGAACACCGACAAGGAAGAGGATGGTATGTGGGGCTGGGGCAGCCAGGCCGCCACAATCTTTGACACGGACCGCATCACAGTACAGAACTCAGCCCAAGCCGGACGTTCATGCCGTTCTTACTTACGCGAAGGACGTTGGGACAAAGTCATAAACGACCTGCGACCAGGCGACTTCGTGCTCATTCAGTTCGGACATAACGATGCTGGCAAGGAATTGGATTACGGCAAAGCAAGAAACGACATAATGGGCACTGCCGATTCCAGTCATGTTTATCGCGTACGTACAGATAAAGAGGTACGAAACGAAGTGGTTTACACGTTCGGCTGGTACCTCAGGAAGATGATTGACGACGTAAGGGAAAAGGGAGCCACCCCCATCCTCGTGAGTCTGACGCCCCGCAACGAATGGACCGATGGAAAGATTGAACGACGCAACGACTCGTTTGGGCATTGGTATCGCGACGTGGTGGAGAAAACGGGTGTCGAGTTTTTAGACCTGCACAACCTGTCAGCGGACAGTTTCGACAAATTGGGGCGCGAGGCAACGCAGGCTTACTACAAGAAAGACCATACCCACACCAGCAAACTGGGAGCACAGCTCAATGCACATAATATTGCCAAGGGCCTATTACAATGCAACAGCCAGCTGGCAAAATATTTAAGATAAGAGCCTAACCACATCGAACAAAACATGAGAAACATGAAACGTTTTGTCATATCAGCAATATGCTTGTTGGCCACAGCCCTTCTTCCCACGATGGCAGAAGAAACGAAGGATACGATATTCTTTGAGTTGACAGACAGCCAAAGCATAATCATACCACGAGAGTACATCGAGCAGTGGGACGACGATGGCACCTTCATAAACCTAAAATTGAAAGGTGATACCATTGTGGGCATCGCCAAGTCACACATCGTGAGTCAAGGCACACAATACAAAGGCTTGAAGCCCAAGATGGAGAGTTTCAAGTTCAATAACAAATTCAACGACCAATTGTTTACCGATGCCGAGGGCGTGATAGACAGCATAAATGGTAAAATATCAGTAAAGGTCGGCTGTATTGGCAAGCGTCTGACTCCCTCTTTCAAGGTGAGCGACGGAGCAATGGCATATGTCAACGGAGAACGACAATACAGCAAGCAGACACGACGCAGATTTGACACGCCC
>CALZQV010000071.1 GCA_945828295.1 uncultured Prevotellaceae bacterium
GGTTGCTCTGGTTTGACCTCGGTTACTATCCCCAATAGTGTGACGAGCATAGGGGATGAGGCTTTTGTAGGTTGCTCTGGTTTGACCTCGGTTACTATCCCCAATAGTGTGACGAGCATAGGGGGTGAGGCTTTCTCTGGTTGCTCTGGTTTGACCTCGGTTACCATCGGCAGTGGTGTGGAGAGCATAAGGAATGAGGCTTTTGCTAATTGCTCCGAACTCCTTGATGTCTATTGCTATGCCGAGAAGGTGCCTTCTACAGAGAGCAACGCATTTGATGGTTCTTATCCAGAATATGCCACCCTGCATGTTCCTGCTGCTTCCATTGACAGTTATAAGGCAACTGCGCCTTGGAGCAGTTTCGGCAGGATTGTTGCCCTTACCCCAGAGGAGACAGGCATTGACGAACTGAAAGGTGAAAACGGAACGGAAAACTCCGCCGTCTACGACCTCTCCGGTCGTCGTGTGCAGAAGGGGCAGAAGGGTTTCTTTATCCAGAACGGCAAGGTGATGGTTAGGTGATGAACAATTAGCGACTAACGTTCAACAACTTTAGTAATAATACAATCCGCAGACACCCCAGTGATGGCCAGTGTCTGCGGATTGGCGTTTTGTGTGGGATAGTTTTCCGTTATCGTCCTCAGTTCGCCTTTGCTTCCTTTGCGTGAGATAAAGAGACAATCCAGTTGCTGGGCGGGGGAAATCCTCGTATCGGCTGAGGCTTGTCAGACTTTGCAGGACAAGTCGAAGTCTGCAGTACAATGTATAATAAAACGTCTGATGAAAGCGAATCTTATTCGCAAGAGTGGATAACAGAAATTCCCGGTAAGAGCGGGGATGGTGTTGATAAGACGACGCTAATAGAGAGCACTGAAGGCAGCAGAGCCTACGACCTGCAGGGGCGCCCCGTGAGCGGAAAACCGGGCCGCGGACTATACATCCGGGGCGGACGCGTCTGGGTCGCCAAATAGCCTCCCCCCCCGACCAGACCTTACAACGAACAAAAACCAAGTAGCTTCCGACACGAAACAAATATCATCTGTATTAAATAGCGTTATAAAAACAAAAATGAAATTATACCATACGGCAGAGCCTTTGTGCGCATTCTTTTTTGCAAATTGAAGTTTTTTTTACGTATTGAATCCGTTTTGTGCGGTTGCAACACCCGATTTGTTGGATTGGAGCGAATAAGTGAGTATTTTGTTTGGCTGGAGATGAAAAGTTTATAACTTTGCATGGCAAATATGCAAGAAAACGTATAGCGCATGCCGATATAGATTAATCCCATAAATACTATCGAAAAATGATGAAGCACTACGTATCTATGATGCCCGGCCAGGGCACTATTGCCGACATGAAGGAGAAGAGATTTCTTCTGTTTCTGATGCTTGCACTGTTGGCGCCGATGGCGTTGCAAGCCCGCAAAATCGCCGAAAAGCAGGCGCAGCAGGCTGCCGTGGCTTTTCTGCAAAAACGACACGCCAGCACAGCCCGCGCCAAATCCCTTTCCACTCCCCGACTGATGGAACTGACCAGAGTGGAGATTGAGAACGATGCCTGCTACCTCTACAACTGCAGCGAGGGATTCGTAATAGCCTCGGCAAGCGACCTGGCACCTGCTATTCTGGGATATTCCGACAAAGGCTGTATCGATGCAGGGAATATCCCCGAAGGGCTGAAGGCGTGGATGCAACAGATGGAGTATGAAACCCGCAGACTGACACACAAGACGACCGCAGGAGGCGATGCTGGGATGGCGGCCGTGGCTCCGCTCATAGAGACGGAATGGGGACAGCTGAGACCCTATAATATGGATCTGAACAATTGTCCCACAGGGTGCGTAGCTACGGCGATGGCGCAAATAATGCACTATCACCGTCTGCCCGAAGGCTGGATGCTAAAAGACCTGCCCAATGGATATCCTGCCACCTTCTTCCAGTGGAACCGGCAGAAACCCCGATATGAAGAAGATGACATGAGTGATGAAGCAGTGGAAGTAGCCAGACTGATGAGCTATATAGGCTATGCCGTGAATATGAAATATGGCAGCACAGTGAGTTTTGCATATCACAGCGATGCCGCTGCGGCATTTGTGCAATATTTCGGCTTCAGCAACACGCTGCGCTATATAAAGCGCAAGAGTTTCGGCACAGCCCAATGGGAACAAACGATTTATAATGAGCTGCGGGAACAACGTCCGGTTTATATGGCAGGTACGGCCTGGGGCGAGAATGGAGAAAACAGCCATGCCTTCGTCTGCGACGGATACGAAAACAACTACTTCCACATCAACTGGGGATGGGACGGTACATCCAACGGCTATTTCCTGCTCTCGCTACTGGACCCGGAAGAAGAAGGTACTGGCGGGACTGTAGGCGGCAATGGCTACAGCATGGAGCAGGAAGCCATCATCGGCCTGCAGAAGGTTACGGACCACGAGAAGACCCTGTGGGCCATGGAAAGCAACACAATAGTGCCCCTGGACGAGACCACTTGGCAACGCAGGAGTGCCGGGTCGGGGTTCGAGGGCACGCTGCTCTGCTGGCAAACAAACGACTCGCCCTACGATATGAATGCCACTTTGGGCATCGGCCTGTACAAAGATGCCGAACTGACCAATATACTTTGGCAAGCCACAGCTTCCTTTACTCCGTATATGACCCGAGGCTCCAAGTCGGCATATGTGAATTTGGGTGCTCTGGCAAATGGGGAGTATCGTATCTATAATATATTCCGTGCCGAGGGGAGCGATACATGGCAATTGTGCGAGAACAGCGACAACGTATATATCGACGTCTGGGTGGACGGACTAAGTGCCACCCTGACACCTGTGGGAAGTGCCGAGGGTATGCCGGCAGACTATTCTGTGAGCGGGCATAGCATCGACGGCAAGCTGCAGAAAGGACGCACAGTTGAGGTAAAGCTTGGGATACGCAATGCGGGGCGGACACAGACACAACCTATGTATCTCTTGGTGAATAACAAGGTGGCTTCTGCCGCAGGATGCTACATTGAACCGGGCGAGACAGGAGAAATGATTTTCAGACCCACACTGAAGGTGAGTGGCGAAGCCCGCTTCGTAGTATGCTATGACCGTTTGGGCAACCAGCCGATATATGAATGGACGGAAAACATCAGCCCACTGCCGAAGGATATAAATCTGGAATTCTCGAATATGAGAATAGACAATCTGGACACCAACAGGGATGAATGGGACTACAGTTTCGGTACTCCTGAGTATGTGGGTCCCTGCTCGTTTTTGAACAATAGAAACCCACCGGTACTTAATACTACTGATGTGAATATGAAAGTGAGCATACACAACAAGGCCAGCGAGCGGTACGACTGTGGTATTCTGCTATATATCGTAGGAACCGACAGCGATGGCAATGGATATGTGATTGATGTATTGGCAAAGGATGTGGATATCCCCGCAGGACAAACGAGTGATGTTGCCTATAATTACAAGAACCTTGAACCCGGGAAGACCTACAAGTTCAGATTCTACTGGAATACGTACGAGACCTACTGGTTTATGCTGGATTCCGACGGGAAACAAACGTATTTCATAAAGATAAGTCCCGATGCCACAAGCGGCATCAATGAAGCAGAGGACAGCCGGGCAGGAACCTATTCTATCTACAACATATATGGGATAAAGCAACAGACTTTGCGAAAAGGCATCAACATAATAGAATCGGACAACGGCACAGTAAAGAAGGTTTTCGTGAAGTAGCCCCCTCCTCCTTCCTGCCCCTTATCTACTGCGGGTGCGCGCAGGTAGTCTTCGGCCCTCTGGAGGTCCTGGGGGGTATCGATGCCAATGGTATCGAAATGGGTCTGGGCTACGCGTATGACATATCAGGTGACCCTATCAGAGGCCCTGCTGTTCGAGCTGGTCGCGAATCTGGAGCAGCGTTTCCATGTAGCCCGAAAAGGTTACGCTGGGGGTGTTTCGGCGCAGGGTGGACATGAGGCCCTGCACGGTGAGGCGGAGGTTGGGGGAGAAGGTTGCTGCGTTGATTTGCATTGTTTCGGGCAACTTGTCCATCCGCTCCTCGAACCACTTCAGTTGTTCGTCGCGAAAGGCCTCGTTGTAGTCTGCCTTGTACTTTCTGTTCTTATCCATAGGTTGTATTGGCTTCTTTTTACTTTTCCACGCAACAAAGGTACGATTAAGCGAGGGCAACGCCAAGAAAAAACGTAGGTTTTTCATTGGCACTGCCGAGCGGCAGTACCTTCGACGCCAGTTAAAGGTATGGGAAAACTATTGGAACTCTTGAAATTATTTGCTATCTTTGCACGAACTATAGACCTAAACCCCAAGAATGATGCTTTTCGACAAAGATACCTACGTGGAGCGCCGGCGCAAACTACGCGAGCGCATCGGCAGCGGACTCATTCTGCTTTTCGGAAACAACGACTCACCCGTGAACTACCCCGCCAACGGCTATAAGTTCCGCCAGGACTCATCGTTCCTGTACTTCTTCGGGCTGCACCGCGACGGACTGGTGGGCGTGATTGATGCCGACGAGAACCGTGAATACCTGATTGGCGACGACATTGACATTGAGGACATCGTCTGGTTTGGCCAGGTGGACTCCGTGGCCGACATGGCCCGCCAGACGGGAGTTGAGAGGAGCGCCCCGATGAAGGAACTGAAGGCGCTCGTGGACAAGGCCACGAAGCAGGGCCGCAAGGTGCACTTCCTGCCCCCCTACCGCCACGACCTCATGATTCAGCTCATGGACCTCACGGGCATCCACCCCGCGAAGCAGCGCGAGGCTGCATCGCTGGAACTCATCATGGCCGTGGTGGACCAGCGGGCCGTGAAGTCGCAGGCCGAAGTGGAGGAAATCGAACGGGCATGCGCCATCGGCTACGAGATGCACACGACGGCGATGAAGATGTGCCGCCCCGGAGTGACCGAGCAGGAGATTGCCGGCCGCATCTCGGGCATCGCATCCTCGCGGGGCTGCATCGTCAGCTTCCCCAGCATCCTGTCGATGCACGGCGAAATCATGCACGGCTATCCCTCGCCGCGCCCCCTGGAGGCCGGAAGGCTGATGCTCTGTGACTGCGGAGCGGAGACCAACGAGAACTACTGCTCCGACAACACCCGCACGACGCCCATCAGCGGCCGATTCACCCAGCGGCAGCGCGAGATTTACCAAATCGTGGTTGACTGTCACGACCACGCGCTACAGTTGGCCCGGCCCGGCGTGAAATGGTGGGACGTGCACTTCGGTGTGGCCCGCCTGATGACGGAGCGGCTGAAGGAGCTGGGACTGATGAAGGGCGACACGGACGAGGCGGTGGCCAACGGTGCCCACGCCATGTTCTTCCCCCACGGACTGGGCCACATGATGGGCATGGACGTGCACGACATGGAGGGACTGGGACAGACCTACGTGGGATTCGACGACGAGGTGCGCCCCAACCTGGAACAGTTCGGCACCAACGCCCTGCGCTGCGGCCGCCGGCTGCAGGAAGGCTGGGTGATGACCGACGAGCCCGGCATATACTTCATTCCCGCACTCATCGACGAATGGCGCGCCAAGGGCACGAACAAGGACTTCCTGAACTTCGACCTGCTGGAGGCCTACAAGGACTTCGGCGGCATCAGGCTGGAGGACGACATCCTCATTACCGCCGACGGATGCCGCATGCTGGGCGAAAAGACCATCCCCTACCAAATCAAGGACGTCGAAGCCTTCATTCAATAATCCCCCCCGAATCATAACAAACCAAAAACACATAACACATGATGAAAAAACTATTCACACTCGCCCTGGCAGCCCTTTTGGCAGCAGGCGCCCAAGCCGAAGAGGCCAAAGACTCAGTGAAGAGCAACAAACCGGTGTTCACCACCGTGAAGGAAAACCCCATAACCTCGGTCAAGGACCAAAACCGCTCAGGTACGTGCTGGGACTACTCCACCCTGTCGTTCTTCGAAGCCGAAATACTGAAGGCAACAGGTAAGAAGATGGACCTGTGCGAATCGTTCGTTGCTAACAAGACGTACATGGAACGCGCCATCCAGGTGGTGCGCTACCACGGCGACTGCCAGTTCTCACAGGGCGGCTCGGCCGAAGACGTGCTGTCGGTGCTGAAGAACCACGGCATCTGCCCCGAAGAGGCCATGCCCTTCCCCGGCTCGCTCTACGGCGACTCGCTGAACAACTTCAATGAGTTCTTCGCGCTGCTCGAACCCTACGTGAACGCCGTGGCCAAGAGCACGGCAAAGAAAATCAGCAACCAGTGGAAGGTGGGCATGCAGGGCATACTTGACGCCTACCTGGGACAGTGCCCCGAAAAGTTCACCTACGAGGGCAAGGAATACACCCCGAAGACCTTCGTCCAGAGCCTGGGAATCGACCTTAACGACTACGTGAGCATCACCAGCTACACCCACCACCCCTTCTACACTGGCTTCGCCGTGGAGGTGCAGGACAACTGGCGCTTCCCCCTGAGCTACAACCTGCCCCTGGACGAGATGATGCAAGTCATCGACAACGCCGTGGAACAGGGCTACACCATCGCCTGGGGCGGCGACGTGAGTGAGGAAGGATTCACCCGCCAGGGACTGGCCTACGCCATCGACACCAAAGCCACCGAAAGCCTGGCCGGAAGCGACATGGCAAAGTGGCTGAAGATGAGCGCCGCAAAGAAGCACAACCTGATTGACTCGCTCGGATGCACGGTGCCCGAAATCGTGCCCACGCAGGAACTGCGCCAGGAACGCTTCGACAACTGGGAACTGACCGACGACCACGGCATGCTCATCTACGGCACCGCCAAGGACCAGAACGGACGCGAATACTACATGGTGAAGAACTCGTGGGGCGAAACGGGCGACTACAAAGGCACCTGGTACATGACCAAGACCTTCATCGCTGCCAACACGATGGACTTCCTGGTGAACAAGAATGCCATCCCCAAGGCCATCCGCAAGAAACTGGGACTCTGAGCGAGAAACGCCACACACAAAGATGCTCCGCAAGAAACGTTGCGGAGCATTTTTGTTAATAACACATAAAACCTCGACGAAGGGGACAGAAAATTGCGTTTTTTTTTATAACTTTACGGCATGAACTATAGATGGAACTTTGTTGAACCGACAAACAAGCAAGACGAGGAGGCCAAAGCCCTGTCGAAGGCACTGGGGTTGCACCCCATTCTCGGCCGACTGCTTGTCAATCGCGGCATAACCGAAGTCGGCGAGGCAAGGCGATTCTTCCACCCGCAACTCAACGAACTGCTCGACCCGTTCCTGTTCCGCGACATGGACAAAGCCGTGGACCGGCTCAATCTGGCCCTCGCACGCAAGGAACGCATCATGGTGTATGGCGACTACGACGTGGACGGATGCACCGCAGTGGCCCTCGTCTACAAGTTCCTCGAACAATACTACTCCAACATCGACTACTACATACCCGACCGCTACGAGGAAGGCTACGGCGTGTCGATACAGGGAGTGGACTATGCCTACGACACAGGAGTGAAGCTGGTGATCGTGCTCGACTGTGGCATCAAGGCCATCGAAACCATTGCCTACGCAAAGCAGAAGGGCATCGACTTCATCATCTGTGACCACCACGTGCCCGACGACGAACTGCCGCCGGCCGTGGCCATACTGAACGCCAAGCGCAGGGACGCCACGTACCCCTACACCGACCTGTCGGGCTGCGGCGTGGGATTCAAATTCATGCAGGCCTTTGCACAAAGCAACGGCATCGAATTCTCGAAGCTCATCCCCCTGCTCGACCTGTGTGCCGTGAGCATCGCCTCCGACATCGTGCCCATAATGGGCGAAAACCGCATCCTGGCCTACCACGGACTGCGACAGCTCAATGCCAACCCGAGCGTGGGACTGAAGGCCATCATGGACATCTGCGGACTGACAGGGCGCGAGATTACGATGAGCGACATCATCTTCAAGATTGGGCCGCGCATCAACGCTTCGGGCCGCGTGCAGAACGGACGCGAGACGGTCACGCTGCTGGTGGAGAAAGAGGAAAAGGCTGCACGCATGCAGGCCAACCTCATCAACCACTACAACGACCAGCGCAAGGACCTGGACAAAAGCATGACGGAGGAGGCCAACCGCATCGTGGAGAACCTGGACCACGAACACGAAAGCAAAGCCATCGTCATCTACAACGAGGAATGGCACAAGGGTGTCATCGGCATCGTGGCTTCGCGACTGACCGAAGTCTTCTGCCGACCGGCCGTGGTGCTGACCCGAAGCGATGAGTTTGCCACCGGCTCGGCCCGCTCCGTTGGCGGGTTTGACGTGTATAAGGCCGTGGAGAGCTGTCGCGACCTGCTCGAGAACTTCGGCGGACACACCTATGCCGCCGGACTCACCATGAGGGTGGAGCACGTGGAAGAATTCAAGCAGCGCTTCATCAAATACGTAGAAGAAAACATCGACCCGGCCCAGACCATGGCGCAAATCGACATCGAAGCGACCATCGACTTCCGCGACATCACACGCAAATTCTTTACCGACCTCAAACGATTCAACCCCTACGGGCCGAATAACCCACGACCCATTTTCTGCACACACCAGGTTTATGACTACGGCACGAGCAAGGTGGTGGGACGCGAACAGGAGCACATCAAGCTGGAACTGGTGGACGGAAAGAGCGCCAACGTGATGAACGGCATAGCCTTCGGCCAAAGCAGCCAAGCACGATACATCAAGACAAAGCAATCATTCGACATCGCTTATGCCATCGAGGAAAACACACACAAGCGTGGCGAGGTGCAACTGCAAATCGAAGACATACGTCCCACAGGTAACCATGGGTTAGGCGTGAAAGAGAACTAAGCCATGACGAACTATCAAGAAATCCTGAGACACTACTGGGGCTACGAGGATTTCCGAGGCATACAAAAGGACATCATCGAGAGCATCGGGGCAGGGCACGACACCCTGGGCCTTATGCCGACGGGCGGGGGTAAGAGCATTACCTTCCAGGTGCCGGCAATGGCAATGCAGGGGGTGTGCATCGTCGTGACACCACTGATTGCACTGATGAAGGACCAGGTGAACGGTCTGCGCCGCAGGGGTATAAAGGCCACGTCGGTGAACTCCGGCATGACCCACTCCGAAATCGTAACGGCACTGGAGAACTGCATCCTGGGCGACTACAAGTTCCTGTATATCTCGCCGGAACGCATCGGCACAAGCCTTTTCCAGACAAAGATACAACACATGAAGGTGAGCTTCATCACGGTCGACGAAGCCCACTGCATCTCACAATGGGGTTACGATTTCCGCCCAAGCTACACCAAGATTGCGGAGATTCGCAGCCTTGTGCCCGACATCCCGATATTGGCGCTGACGGCATCCGCCACACCCGAGGTGGTTGAGGACATCGCACAGCAGCTACACTTCCGCGAGGGCAGCAAAATATGCCGGATGAGTTTCGAACGCAAAAACCTCACCTATGTCGTCCGCAAGACAAACGACAAGATGAAGGAAATGCTGCACATCCTGCACAGCCTGAAGGGCTCGGCCATCGTCTACACACGCAACAGGCAACAAACCCAGGAACTGGCTGAATTCTTCATCAACGAAGGGTTTACCGCCACGAACTACCACGCAGGCCTCCCACAAGTGAAGAAAGACCAACGGCAGCTCGCATGGCAACGCGACCAATACAGAATCATGGTTGCCACAAACGCCTTTGGCATGGGCATCGACAAACCAAACGTCAGACTGGTGATGCACTACGAGATTCCCGACTCACCCGAAGCTTATTTCCAAGAGGCCGGACGAGCCGGACGCGACGGCAAACAAGCCTATGCCGTCCTGCTCTTCGACAACAAAGACTGCAAACAGCTGCTAAGGCGCGTGGGCGAGACATATCCCGAACCACAATACATACGCAAGGTCTACGAGGACATGTGCAGCTACCTGCAAATGGCCATTGGCGACGGAAGAAATGTAGTACGTGAGTTCGACCTACAGAAATTCTGCTACAACTTCCACCATTTCCCAGTCCAGGCATACAGCGCACTGCAGCTGCTCAGCAAAACCGGTATTATCCAATACACCGAAGACGAGGAGGTGACCAGCCGGCTCATGTTCTCCCTGAATCGCGACGAGCTATACCAACTGAACGAACGCCCCGAGAAACAAGAGCGCCTGATTCGCGCTCTCCTGCGTAAATACAGCGGACTCTTTACAGAGTTTGTATACATCGACGAGTACATGCTGGCTAACGAAACCGGGTTAGAATATAACGACGTGTACCTTGCACTAAAAGAAATGGCACACGCCAACATCATTCAATACATCCCACGCAAGCGCACCAACTACATAACCTTTCTGTCACGACGCGTTGACAAGGATGAAATCGTCCTTCCCCCAGAAGTATATAAAGATCGCCGTAAGCAATACGAAAAAAGAATCCTTGCCATGATACAATATGTGACAGACCAAGACATCTGCCACAGCCAATTTTTATTAAATTACTTCGGCGAAAAGGATACACAAAAGTGCGGACGATGCGATATTTGCCAAGATAAAAAGCCAAGCAATGACGAACACGAAGCCATACGCGCCTCTTTCCTGCGTCAGCTTCAGCTTGGTCCCCTCTCCCCCTCCGATGTTGACTATACAGGCTTCGACCGTGACATATTCATCGAAGTCGTACAAGAGATGATCAACAACGAAGAAATCCAGCTCAACAACAACCAGGAATTCATCCTCCCCGCCTAACCCATCCATCCCCCCTCCCAACATTCTCGGTGCCACGCTCCAACACATCCGGCACCCCACCCGAATACATCCGGCACTCTGTCCAACACATCCGGCACCGACTAAACAAATCTGGCGCTCTGCCCAACACATCCGTCATCGACTAAACACATCCAGCACTCTGCCCAACACATCCGTCATCGGCTAAACAGATCCAGCGCAAACTAAACACATCCAGCACCCTGCTCTTACATACCCCCATAACCAAACCAATATTCAAATCTCGCCAAGTCGAGATTCTCACCCCGCCGATATATGGTTCTCAGCACACCAATATATGGTTCTCAGCACACGGAGATAAGTAAGTCCGCACCGTAAAGCAACTGAGTCCGCGCCGCGAGGCAGCAGACTCAGCGGCGCGAGGCAAGACACAAAAAAGGAGCCTCCGGAATTGCTTCCAGAGGC
>CALZQV010000072.1 GCA_945828295.1 uncultured Prevotellaceae bacterium
TTGATGTACGGCGACATGCCGATTTCTGATTAAAGGAGGTATCCGATATGGCAACTAAGAAGCGTTACTCGGACATCAACAAGGCCATCAAGGAGGCCCGCGACGCGCTCAACCACCCGTGCCCGAACCTGCTGGCCGGCGCGTGGGTGTTCGCCAAGGCCGGGCGCGATGCCAAGGACCCCGTGTCCCGCATGATGGCGGACATGACGGCCATGATGCTGCGCATGCTGCTTCAGCAGGTCATGGAGGAGCAGCGCCGCCGGGAGCGCGAAGCTGCGTCGAGGCGTCTGTACGAGTCCCGCAGGAACATGTGGGACGCCGAGAAGCGCCTGAAGTCAGCCGAGAAGGCCCTTGCCCACGAGGACGAGCGCGAGGAGCAGGCAAAGCTCGTGCGCCTGCAGGAACGCGAGGACAAGGCGGCAAGGCGTGCCGGTGGCCGTGTGAAGTACGGGGCCGATGCGGACAAGCAGTACGAGTAGCCGAAAAAGATAAGGGAGCAGCGCGATGCTGCTCCCTTTCCTGTGGGTCAGTGGATTTCCGGCGCGGGCACGTAGTCCCAGCTGGTTCCGAAGTGGGTTATCCCCCAGACGTACAGCCCCAGCTCCGCGTCGTAGAACACCGGCTCGTCGGTGTGCTCCATGAGGAAGCTCGGGTCCTGGACGATGTACCACTGGAATATCTCGTCCCAGGGTGCCCAATCCCCGCTCACCGGCTCCGGCGGGCGGCTGGCTATCTCGTTGGCGAGCACCATGCCGCGGCAGGTCTCGGCGAGGTCGGCGTAGGTCTTGATGCCGTAGTCACTCATCGCGCCCCTCCTCCGCCTCCTCGATGTCCACGATGGCGTTCACGACGCACTGCCGCATGGAGCGCAGGGTCTCGCAGTCGATGCTCTCGGCGAGGATGTCTGCGTCCAGCACCACCTCGCCCAGGGCGTTCACGAACCGCCACTCCATCACGTTGTCGATGCGCTTCAGCACGTCCATGAGCGACGCGTGGTCCATGGCGGGCATGTCGCCGTCCGCCTTCGCCATGCGCTCCAGCTCCTTGGCCTTGGCCGCGCAGAGGCGCGAGGTGCGCTTCAGCACCTGGATGCGCCACATGACCTCCTCGTCCGTGCCGTGGAATCTCTTCCAGCCTTCGTTCATGTGCGGACCTCCTTTCTCTTCACGTGGGCACCCGATGCCGTAGGCATCCTTCAAGGGGTGCTGGCCCGCTGACGGCACGCGAAGAGACCTGCAGAAGGGCTTTTGACGGGTGTACGCGCAAGGGGCGGAGGACGGCGGTTTTCGGCATCCGCTCGTTTACGAGTCGATGCGGGAAACGGGCCGTTCCGGGCGACGCGGGAAAGCCCGTTTCGAGACCACGAAAAGCCCAGCTGAAGCCCAGAAAGTGGCAGTTGAACTGCGCTTTTTGCGGGCTTATAATTAAATATGGAAATGCGTAATTGATTAAATGTATAGCGAGGTGAGCGATATGAAGACGATTCTGGTATGCAACCAGAAGGGCGGCGTGGGCAAGTCCCTGGTCGCCGACGAGATAGCATTCTCCTTCGAGCGCTCCAGGAGGCGCTGTCGGACTGGCTGAGGGAGGCGGACGTGGTGGTCAATCCCCACCCGCACCACGTCGAGGGACATCGAGCCGCTGATGCGAATGCGCAAGGCGGTGTTCAAGCACAGCCGGGCAAAGATTGTCTACGTGATGAACGGGTGGAACCGCTTCAAGGCGTCCCGCGACTTCATGGAGTGGTTCGAGGGGCTTGCGGGCGACGCATGCCATGGTGGACACGGTGCGCGAGGCTGCGGGGTTCCCGAGGGAATAACCGCAGGTCAGAGCCGTATTCCGTATGGACAAATCGAGACACAAGGTGTATATTTGTACAAATGCGTAAATGATTAAAGGAGGTCGAGCTATGGCGAACATGTTCGAGAAGTATGCTGCCGACCGCGAGGCCGAGCAGAAGAAGATAGAGCAGACGGTTTCCGAACCGGCGGCTGCGAAGCAGACAACGGTTTCGGCGGACGCTGCGCCCGCCGAGGACGAGAAGCGCACCACGCTCTCGCTGTCGCTCACGGTGAGCGACAAGAAGGCGCTGAAGATGATGGCGGCGGAGCGCGAGACGACGATTGCCGCGATTATCCACGAGTGGGTCGCGGAACACAGAGAAGACAAGTAAAGGAGGTGGCGGCCTATGGCTCATATATCAGAATACGATGTCGAGAACCTGTTCATAGACAGGCTTGAGAGCATTGGCTATGAGTTCGTCGATATGTCGAACTACGACGACGTTGTGGCGAATTTCCGCAAGCAGCTCGCGGCGTTCAATGCGCCCAAGCTGGTTGAGGCGAAGGGGGAAGCCGCCTTCTCGGACGCAGAGTTCGGCCGCGTGATGATTCATGTGGACAACCACAGCGTCTACGAGTCCGCGAAGATTCTGCGCGACAAGTACGTCCTGACGCTGGATAACGGTCGGACCGTGTATCTGGATTTCTTCAGCTCCGATACCGACCGCAACATCTACCAGGTGACGCACCAGGTCACGATGGACAAGGACCACAAGGACGACGTTTCGTACAAGAACCGTTACGATGTGACGATTCTCATCAACGGCCTTCCGCTGGTCCAGATTGAGCTGAAGCGCCCCGGCGTGGAGATAAACGAGGCGATAAACCAGATTAACCGCTACCGCAAGTTCTCGTTCAAGGGGTTGTTCCGCTATTTGCAGCTGTTCATCGTGTCGAACTCGGTGCAGACCAAGTATTTCTGCAACGAGAACGAGATGGACGGCGGCGTCTACAATCCGATTCTGAAGAGCCTGGTGTTCTTCTGGACGGACGAGAACAACAAGCGCATCAACAAGCTGGACGAGTTCACTGCCGAGTTCCTGCGGCGCTCGACCATCACCGAGATGCTGGACAAGTACATGGTCATCAAGACCACCGAGCCGGTGCTGATGGTCATGCGGCCGTACCAGATTTTCGCCGTGAAGGCGGCGAAGCGGCGCGTGCTGGAGTCGAACCAGAACGGGTATGTTTTCGCATGCACAGGCTCGGGCAAGACGCTCACGTCCTTCAAGCTGGCGCAGCTTCTGCGCGATGAGCCGAGGGTCGACAAGGTCATCTTCCTGATTGACCGCAAGGACCTCGACGACCAGACCGTGGACGAGTACAACTCGTTCGAGAAGGACTGCGTGGACGGCTCGGACTCGACCGCCGTGCTGGTGAGGCAGTTGAAGCAGGCGGACCGCAAGCTCATCGTGACGACCATCCAGAAGATGGCGAACGCGGTCAAGAGCAAGCGCTACGAGACGCTGATGGACTCTTACCGCGACAAGAAGGTCGTGTTCATCATCGACGAGTGCCACCGCAGCCAGTTCGGCAAGATGCACGGCGACATCCAGCGGCACTTCCGCAACGCGAACTACATCGGCTTCACGGGCACGCCCATCTTCGAGGCAAACAAGGGCAAGGACGGCAGAACGACCGCCGACGTGTTCTATGCCGGCTCGAAGCTGGACGCCTGCCTGCACCGCTATATGATTAAGGACGCCATAGCGGACGGCAACGTCCTGCGGTTCTCCGTCGAGTACCAGCGGACGATTTTCGCGAAGCAGGTCGCCGCGAACGGCATCGACCCCGAGCGCCTGGGCGACCCGGATTACTGCCGCCGCCACAACCTCGATTTGGACGCCCTGTATCATGACGACGAGCGCATCCGCGTCATCGCGGAGGACATCTTCGAGCATCACGAGCAGCACGTCCACCCACAGGGAAAGGACATCTACACGGCGCTGTTCGCGGTTGACTCCATCAAGACGCTCGGGAAGTATTACGACGCGTTCAAGGCGCTGAACGAGGCGAGGCCGGAGGGCGAGCGCTACCGCGTGGCCGCAATCTTCACGTACCAGGCCAACGAGGACATGGACGAGGGCGGCGACGAGCACTCCCAGGAGCTTCTGGGGCGCTGCATGGACGACTACAACGCGATGTTCGGCACGTCCTTCTCGCTGGACTCCTTCGATGCGTACCGCAAGGACATCACGCGGCGCATGAAGCAGAAGGACCTTCCGCAGGTGGACATCCTGCTGGTGGTCAACATGATGCTCACCGGGTTCGACGCCAAGCCGCTGAACACGCTGTATCTGGACAAGAACCTCATCTGGCACACGTTGGTGCAGGCGTACAGCCGAACGAACCGCGTGGACAAGGTGACGAAGCAGTTCGGGCAGATTGTGTCGTACCGCGACATCAAGCGCGCGCAGGACGATGCGCTGCGGCTGTTCTCCGGCGACGGGGACCCGAACGAGTACCTGCTGGAGAGCTACGAGTATTACGTGAACAGGTGGGTGAACCAGGTGCCCGTGCTGCGCAAGGCGGCGCAGACCGTCGACGATGCGGGGCAGCTCCAGAGCGAGGGCGACATCCGCCAGTTCGTCGTGGCGTTCCGCTCGCTGTCCGGCACCCTGGCGACCCTCAAGACCTTCGGCAAGTTCGACTGGGCCGATTTGTCCGTCGTGCTGGACGAGGAGGAGTACGAGGGCTACAAGAGCTGGTACCTCTACTACCACGACGAGGCGAAGAAGGGGGACCCGAAGGTTCCCGTGCCCGTCGACGTCGATTTCGACGTGGAGCTGGTGCGGACGGAACGCATCAACGTGATGTACATCCTGAGCCTGCTGAAGTCGGCCCACGACGCCGAGAAGTCCGACGAGGAGCGGGCGCGGGACATCGACCTGGTGATGCGCGAGATTGAGCGCTCGGACAACGATGCGCTCCGCGCGAAGAAGGACATCATGGAGGCGTTCATCCGCACGCGCTTCTACGAGTTGCCGGACGACGCGGACATCCAGCAGGCATACGAGCAGTTCGAGCGCGAGAGCCTGCAGGCCGAGATTGAGTCCTTCGCTTATGACAACGGGCTTGATGCGAAGGACGTGCTGGAGGTCTTCTCGGAGTACACCTTCGGCGGGAGCATTTCCGAGGAGGCCATCCGCAGGAGGCTGGCCGCGTACCGCATGGGCCTTCTGAAGATTACGAAGATGACGGGCGCCATCAAGGAGTTCGTCGTGAACACATATAGCCGCTACAAGGCAGAAGGAGAGTAAGACATGATTGATTCTGCGAAATACCAGGCGCAGGCGAGCGAGCTTTCCCAGAAGCTCTGGGCCATCGCGAACGACCTGCGCGGGAACATGGATTCTACGAAGTTCAGAAATTACATCCTCGGGACGATTTTCTACAGCTACCTGTCGGAGCGCACCGAGGAGTACATGCAGGAGATTCTGAAGGAGGACGGGCTGACCTACGAGCAGGCGTTCGCCGATGCGGACTACCGCCCGATTGTCGAGCAGTGGTCCATCGAGCACTTGGGTTACATCATCAAGCCCGAGAACCTGTTCCGGGAACTCGTGCGCAAGATTGTCCGCCCGGCGGATGACGCGGACAAGTTCAGTGTTGAGGACTACGAGCGCGCGGTGAACGAGTTAACTGGTTCCACTATGGGGCAGGCGTCCGAGGCTGCGTTCAGCGGTCTGTTCAACGACATGAAGCTGCAGGACCCGGATTTGGGCGATACCGTTGCCGAGAGGACAGCGCTCATCGCGAAGGTCATCGTGAAAATCAGCGAGATTGACTTCAGCCTGTCGGATTCGCAGTTCGACGTGCTGGGTACTGCATACATGATTCTTATCGGGCTGTTCGCATCGGACGCGGGCAAGAAGAGCGGCGAGTTCTTCACGCCCACGGGACCGTCGAAGTTGGTAGCAACGCTGGCGACCGTCGGTCTGGATGAGGCGAAGACAGTGGGCGACTGCACCTGCGGTTCGGCGTCCATGCTCCTGGAGGTGCGGAAGCACCTCACGACCGGGCGCGTCGGTCATTTCTACGGGCAGGAGAACAACGCCACCACGTACAACCTCGCCCGTATGAACATGCTGATGCACGGCGTTGACTACCAGAACTTCGACATCTACAAGGGCGATACGCTGCGCGAGGACAAATACGGCGACGTGAAGATGACCGTGCAGGTATGCAACCCGCCCTACTCGCTGAAGTACGACGCGAACCCGGCGCTGCTGGACGACCCGAGGTATTCGGGCGCTGGCAAGCTGCCGCCGAAGTCCCATGCCGACTACGCGTTCGTGGAGCACATGATTTACCACATGGACGACGATGACGGGCGCGTCGCGGTGCTGCTGCCCCACGGCGTGTTGTTTCGTGGCGGTGCCGAGGAGGTCATCCGCAAGTACATCGTGAAGGACCTGAACAGGCTCGATGCGGTCATCGGCCTCGCTCCGAACCTGTTTCACGGCACGTCCATCCCGGTGTGCTTGCTGGTGCTGAAGACGAAGCGCAACGGCAACAGCGGCAACGTGCTGTTCATCGACGCGAGCAAGGAGTTCAAGCCGGGCAAGAACCAGAACACGCTGGAGGACAAGCACATCCAGAAGATTGTCGACGCCTACGTGAAGCGCGAGGACGTGGACAAGTTCGTCCACGTGGCCGATATGGCCGAGATTGAGGCGAACGGCTGGAACCTCAACATCCCCCGTTACGTCGATACGTTCGAGGAAGAGAAGCCGGTGGACCTTGAGGCCGTGCGCGACGACCTCAAGCGCATCGAGGACGAGAAGAAGGCCGCTATCGACAAGGCGGAGTCGATGCTGCGTCAGCTGGGGCTTTGAGAGGAGGGGCGTAATTGACCTGTTCAGATTGGATAAGCATAATTTGCGCCTCAATTTCCCTCATCGTGACCGTTGTGATTGCGGGCCTGCAGTTGTGGCAAAGCGGACGCATGGAGAGATTCGAGCGGCGTCAGGACGAGCGCGACGAGCGACGTCATGCTGAAGGGGTAAAGTCGCAGGCGGTTTCCTTCATATCGAAGCATTACGCCGACCGCGGCCTGATTCCTTTGTGCGCGATGGCGGCAATGCATAACGACCTGTATTACTATTCGCGCGAGATGTACCGCGAGTTTTGCTGCATGACGCTCGAAACACAGAACCGTGTTCTCGAATACTGCGGACTGGATTTGCGCGTCAAGGAGGAAAAGGAGCTCTTTAGGCGGTGCATTAAAGCGGTGGAGGAAGTCTTGCGCACGCGTTTTCCTGGAGATGAGTCTCCGTTCTATGACGGAGGCAAGTACGTGTTGCGCAGCCTCGAATACTACGGCGGAGAGAAGATTCCCGTTGAGCGAATCAATTATCGTCCTCCATATATGACCGGTCCGCTCGCCGCGAACTTTGACGGCATCTCGTCTTATGAAAGCTGTATCACGGACGTATTAAGCGAATCGTTCCGGGGCCATGGTCCCGAGCACCCTATTTCTACCCTTGAGCGCAAGTACGGGTTCAAGGGGGCGCCGGAAAACGAAGCGTGCCAGTTTGCGACGGTCCTTGCGCAGTACGTTGCAATATACGGCAGCGGGGATGACGATTCGGATAAAGAGTATGGAGCACCAGGAGGATATGCGGGGGAAACCATAGACACGATGGAAGATTTGTTCCTGCTGGCAATATTCGAAATGTACATTCATTTAGTTCTGAAGGAGGTGTAGACATGGGAGTACCGAAACTGAGATTCAAGGCTGATGACGGGTCTGATTTCCCGGACTGGACGTTCCGCACTTTTGGTTCCGTTGTTGAGGAGTTTAATGATAGAACTACTACTGAAAATGAAGACGTACTGCTGTCATGCGCGATTGACGGAATGTACTTAAATTCAGAATTGTTTGGCCACCAACGAGGGGCAAGCAATATTGGTTACAAAAAGATAACCAAAGGTGCGCTCATTCTTTCGATGCAGAACTTGCATCTTGGAAATGCAAACGTAAATACTCGTTTTGAACATGGGATTGTTTCCCCAGCGTACAAGACATTTCACATTGTTGGTTGCCTCACCGAATTTATGAGTGCTTGGGTAAAGCGCCATGCGGCTCGAAAATTCTTCTATGATGCAACCACTGTGGGCGCAAGTCAGTGCAGACGTAATGTGGATTGGGAAGAGCTTTATCAGCAAACCATTGCAGTTCCTTCTCCTTCCGAGCAGCGCAAGATTGCCGACCTGCTTTCTGCCGTCGATGACGTTATTTCCGCGCAGGAGGCGGATGTCGCCGCATGGGAGAAGCGCAAGAAGGGCGTGATGCAGAAGCTGTTCAGGCAGGAGGTCAGGTTCAAGGCTGACGACGGGTCAAACTTCCCGGACTGGGAGGAGCAAAAGATAGAAGACGTCTGTGTTCTTAATCCGCGAACAGAACAGCTGGATGATGAGTTTTATTACATGGACCTTGGTAGCATCGACCATGGCAAGTGGGAAACTCCAGAAATAGTTAACAAAGTCGATGCACCAAGCCGAGCGCAACGTGTAGCAGCAATTGATGACGTGTTCTTCCAGTCTGTTCGTCCATACAATATGGGTCACTATCATTATGTGGCGGCTAAGGACAAACAAGTTGTGGCATCCACTGGATATATTCAGGCAAGAATGCGAAACGGCAGCAATGCTTTTTTGTATCAGTTGTTCTACGAGGAAAGATTCAATGCCGAAGTAAATGCGCGTTGTACGGGGTCAAATTACCCCGCTATCAACAGTAGAAAGTTCGGCGAGATAACAGTTGCCCTTCCCTCCCTCCCCGAGCAGCGCAAGATTGCCGATTGTCTCTCGGCTCTTGATGATGTCATCATCAAGGCAAAGAACGAGCTTGCAAAGTGGCAGGAGCTGAAGAAGGGTCTGCTCCAGCAGATGTTCGTATAGTCACAACAGCCCGTCGTCCTCTCGGGCGGCGGGCTATTATAGTGCTTGTTCATTTGCATAATTACGCATTTAATTAGGAGGTGATGCTGATGAGGGAGTTCGATGAACTCGGTTTCAGCGAACACGACATCAAGTTTCTGGAAGCGCATGGGCTGGACACCGACCGGCACATGACCACTAACGAAGAGGTCCAGAAGCTGTTCAACGCGGTTCTCGATATGACAGAGGACGAGCTGCACGAAGCAATGGAGCGATATATTCCCATGCCTCCCATGCCAGAGATTGTGAACCCGGCGGTATACGCTGAATACCAGGAAAAGCGCAGAATACGCCAGATGCTCGTCTGGTATCCGACCGTGGCGAAGCTGGCCGAGGAGGGCAATTGGGAGGAGTTCATCCTACGCGTGAGCGGGATATACGAGCTGATGCCCGCTGTCTTTAGACCTGGCGGACTATGTGAGGACGCGCCGGACGATATATACCGAAAGCTGCTGGTGGCCTGCTACGAGCATCACGGCGATGGCCTGCTCTCGGTGCGTGCCAGGATAACCGATTTGCCGAGGCGAGGCGCTGCGGCGCTGCCGCCCGAGTATGCCGACGCCGACGTGATTACGGTATACCGCGCAGCGGAAGAGGACCCTGAAGATTCGGCAGAGTCTCTCTCGTGGACTATCAAGCGAGAGGTGGCCGAGTTCTTCTTGTACGAGTACGACAAAAGACACGCGAGGTATCTGCTGGAAGCGAAGCTCGACGTGGCAGACGTCATCGACTACACCGACGCACGCAACGAGGCAGAGGTTCTTCAGGACATGGCGGTGTATGACGTTAGAGTCTTGGACGAGCTTGATGAATAAGGAGGGCGGGCATATGGCACGAAAAAATCCCAAGAACCCAGATGCCACCCGTCCCCTCTCCTGCGTCCTTTACATCCGCGTATCGACCAAGCTCCAGGTCGAGAAGGGCGAGTCGATAGACGCCCAGCGATTCGAGCTGACCCGGTACGCCGAGGCGCACGGCATGCGCGTGCTCGGGGAGTACGTGGACGCGGGCTTCTCCGGCAAGAACGTGCGCGGGAGACCGCAGTTCCGCCAGATGCTCGATGACATCATCAAGGAGCAGCCGGGCAGGCGCCCGACGTACGTGCTCGTGTTCAAGCTGTCGCGCTTCGGGCGCAACGCCGCCGACACGTGGAACTCGCTCCAGATGCTCCAGGACTACGGCGTGGAGCTGTGCTGCGTCAAGGACGGCATCGACTCCGCCACGACGATGGGCAAGGCGATGCTTTCCATCGCCGCCGTGTTCGCCGAGATGGAGCGCGACAACATCCGCACCCAGACCATGAGCGGACGCGAGGAGAAGGCCCGCAAGGGCTACTGGAACGGCGGGCAGGCCCCGTACGGTTATCGGCTCGTGGACCGGGGCGGCAAGTTCAAGGAGCTTGTGGTCGATGAGGACGAGGCGAAGGTCGTCCGCAAAATCTTCCAGATGTACGCTTACGAGAACAAGGGGGCCATGGCGATAGCCGCGTGGCTGAACAACCACGGCGTGAGGAAGGACGCTCGGGGCAACGCGACCATGGAAACCTTCGGCAACACCACGATAGCCCGAATGATTGTCAACCCCGTGTACGTAGGCAAGATTGCCTACGGGCGCGGGCGCACCGAGGTCATTGAAGGCACGCGCGGCGAGACGCACGTGGTGAAGAGCGACGGGTACGAGGTCTACGACGGCAGGCACGAGGCAATCATCGACGAGGCGACCTGGGCGGCCGCCCAGGCAATCGTGGGCACCCGGAAGCCGAACGCCAAGAGGCACGACGACGGGCACGTGAACCTGCTGAACGGGCTGCTCGTGTGCCCGGAGTGCGGGCGCAAGATGTCCTCGCACCCGAACCGGGGAAAGGTCAAGAAGGACGGCACGCGGGGAAAGACCACCTACGCGTACTACTGCCCGCACACGTCGAAGGCGCGTGGGGCGACCTGCACCTTCAGCCGCCAGTACCCGCAGGAGTACGTGGATGCCGAGGTCATAGAGATGGTGAAGCTGGCGTCGCGTTCGGACGCGTTCGTGGAGGCACTGCGCCGCCGCATCAACGACGAGACCGACGTGGAGCAGCTGCGCGAGGACGCCGAGCGCATCGGGCGCGAGCAGGCGGCTAACGACAAGCGCATGCGCATGCTCATGAACCAGATTGACGCGCTTGACCCCGCCGACCGAAGCTATGAGCGCAAGTTCAGCGACTTGCAGAGGCGGCTGGATGACCTGTACGACCGCGATGCCGGTTTCCAGGAGGCGCT
>CALZQV010000073.1 GCA_945828295.1 uncultured Prevotellaceae bacterium
GCCTCTGGAAGCAATTCCGGAGGCTCCTTTTTTGTGTCTTGCCTCGCGCCGCTGATTATCTTGCCTCGATGTACTGTGTGTCTTGCCTCGATGTACTGTGTGTCTTGTCTCCGTGTCCAGTGTATCTTGCCTCGCTGTGCAGTGTATGTGCCGT
The DNA here is from genome assembly GCA_945828295.1 of uncultured Prevotellaceae bacterium. Taxonomy (GTDB): domain Bacteria; phylum Bacteroidota; class Bacteroidia; order Bacteroidales; family Bacteroidaceae; genus Physcousia. The sequence goes on from CALZQV010000073.1 coordinate 155, forward strand.
AGGTGCAATGTAGTTTCTCTCGAATGGCAGGTACACTGCTGGGCTACATCGTTTTATATGGGCGCTGTCGGCGAGAAGATGTGCGAAAAGTGTCGTATTGTCGCATAATTTTTGTATCTTTGTCGTCATAAATCGAATAAGGATGAAAAAACTGTTGTTTTTCATTATGTCTATTGTTGCCGCAGCGGCATCGGCGCAGACAGCGCTCGACAAGCCTGCACTTAACACGGTAACGCTTATTTCCCCCTATTATTTTGGTCCGAATGCCTTTGCCGTGCCTGAGATGCTCGACGGCAGGGTGCAGCACGACTTGCGTGCCGAACTGGCTGTCGACCATTTCTTTGGCAGCCGCGGCGACCACACGACGGACGTAGCCCTGAAACTGAACATTCCCTTGTGGACCGACCGCGCCAACCTGTCGGTGTGGATGCCTGCGATGGAGTGGTACAGAAACTCCGACAAGAATATTGAGGTGAGCCGCATACAGCCGGCCCATCAGCAGGAAGCCCGCAAGGGCCATCTGAGCGGCGACGTGTATGTGAGCATCGACATGCAGCTGATGCGCCAGAAGAAGACGAAGAGGTGGCGCCCCGACTGGGCCCTGCGCGCCGCCTTGCGCACGGCCTCCGGCGGTGAGTTCTACCACGCTCGCTACTACGACAGCCCGGGCTATTTCTTCGACACCTCGGTGGCCAAGTCGTTCTCGCTGGGCCGCAACCGCCAGTGGAACCACAGCCTGCGGGGAGCCGTATCAACGGGGTTCCTCTGCTGGCAGACGGACAACGGGCGGCAGAACGACGCCGTGCAGTATGGCGTGATGGCAAAGTGGGCAAACCGCTACTTCGACCTTTCGGAAACCTTTGCCGGCTATTCCGGCTGGGAACACAACGCAAGCAACGGGGGCAAACAGGCCCACGACCGCCCCGCCATCTTGCGCACCGACTTGGCTTTCCATGTTAAGCGCTTCGACATCGTGGCCGTGTATCAGTATGGATTGCGTGACTATCCCTACCAACAGCTAAGGCTGGGACTGGCCTATAAGTGGGATATTTTGAGAATGAGAAAATGAGAGAATGAGAAAATGAGAGATCGAGAAAATGAGAGTGAAGTGATGGGTATATTGAAGCGAACTGGCATTTGCGGCGTTCTCTTGACAATGTGCATGACGGCGTGGGCACAGGCTGACTCGGTGAAGGCAGCCTTTTTCCGTGAGTTTTACCACCAAGGCCACTTGGCGCATTGGCTCGACGCCCTGAGCGACCACACGGTGTATCAGGGACTGCACGTGGGGCAGTGGGACGAGTCGGGACAGCTGATGTTCTCGGTCGACGGCAATTCGTATCGCTGGAACAGATACTATTTCGACGGATTCCGCATCGATAACCGCTTTACCGCAGGCAGCACGAGCTATGTGCCCAATATGGAGAACTACGACTTGCACATTGACTCGCGCAGCTCTGTCCTCAGTTTCAGTCTCGACACGCTGGCACGCGACTATGCTTCGGTATCGTGGAACCGCGGAAATATGGGTGGCATAAACCCCACCACGGAGGCCATCGTGCACCTCTTTCATGGTACCGGCACGGAGGGCGCCTATAACCCCGAAACGATAGGCAACCGCCGCTACACGCGCGGACAGGGAACAGTGGATGTTGCCTACACGCTGACCGACAAGTCGGGGAGGCGATACCGCCAGCACCTGTATGCCGTGAGCGGCCAGCAGATGTGTCCCAACTACAACCATGAGGGACTTGTGATCGGCTCCCCCCTGTACGACGCTGAGCACTATAAGATGCAGCTCGACGGACAACTGCCTTCAGGCCGCTGGCTCGACCGCCTGGGCTATTTTATTAACTTTAGCGGAAAGGACAATTACGGTGCGGAGTTTTACTACAACCCCAACGAGGTGATGCGCCTGACAACCTACAGTGCCTCGCTCTATGGACGGCGGCGCGGACTGACGACGGGACTGACGTGGGCAACGAATGTCGTGCGCCACGACGACCGGCAGTTCTCGCGTAACCTTGTCGACCAGGATGGCGAGTCGCTGGAGCCCTGGGTGGCCGACGGCGCAACCCATGAACTGTCGTGGGCGCTGACCTATAGCAAACCGCTGACCAAGTGGCTGCGATTCGACGTCGACGGCTATAACTCGCTGCTGTACTTCAGCCCGACGCAGAGCCGCTTCAGCAACGAAGTGTATATGCGGCACATGATGGGCGCGATGGATACGCCCCTGTACCGCTACGACTGGCACAGCAAGGCTTTCGCCTCGGGCCTCCTCGAGAACCGTGCCGGATTGGTTGCCGAACATACGTTCAAGGGTAAACTTAACCTGCGCGGAGAGGTTAATTTAACCTTAGACGCAATGTTAATTGGAGCTCGGACGAAGGTTACGCCTAACGTGAAGGCCGGCTTCGAATTGCGCTATCGGCCGGCCCGCTGGTTCGAGGTGGGACTGGCGCTGGGCCACGACCGCGTGAGCTACAACATCGAGGACATTCGCTTCATGAGCCGCGACTACATGAATGCCGATGTCTGCTTTTCGGGCACTAACCGCCTGTTCACCCAGACGGGAGGCGCCCATCACCATTATGCGAAGCGACTGCAACAGCCGGCCTACGTGACCTTCGACCTGCCCATACGGCTGCGCTTCGGGCGCCACGAGATTGCCCTGCTGCAAACCTATAAGAAGTTCTACCACACCTGGATGCCACAGTTTGCCGACGGGGTGGCAGCCAATGGGTTCTATGACTCCAATGGCGTCTTTTTCCTGAATCCCGGCAGCCGCGACTATGTGATTGACTACATGCCGACGGAACTGATGGGGGGTGGACTGCTGACCAACACGCCATACTACATGTCGCAAACTTCGCGCTACACCTACATGGGGCGCAAGTTCGTGTTCAGCCTCTCGTGGCAGTCGATGATGGGCGTGGGACCCTCGGCCTTGGGCAACGGACCGGCCGCCAATAACATCGGCGTGCTGAGCGAATCGCTGGCCAACCCCAACACGCTGACCGTCATGGAGAATGCCGACGGAAAGCACCCGGCCGTGGGACGCTTGGACCAGGACAAAGCCTATGTGTGTCGCATCTATCTGGCCTACAACGTGTGCCAGGCCTTCCAGTTCGGCATCACGGGCCGCTGGACCGACGGACAGCCTTTCAGCTACTTCAACACGGTGAGCCACAGCGATGGCGGTGGCGATACGCAGGTGGCCATCCTGCCCGGCAGCTCGCGAGGCATCAACCCCACGGACGGGAATTTTGGCTGCCGCGAGAGCGCGCTGTTCAACATCGACCTCCATGCCCGTGCTTGTTGGACCCTGAAGGGGCACCCAATGAGCCTGAGCCTGTTGTGCTATAACCTCTACGACTTCGGCAACGTCTACACCGAGATGGCCTTCCCGCAGGGCTTTCGCGGCATGAAGTCGCGCGGCCCCAACATGACGCTGTCTATCCCGCGCGGCATCATTGGCACCCTGAAGGTGGAACTATAACCCGAAGGGAGAACTGGAAAGAAAGCAACAAAAATGATAAGGAAAATAGGAATGGTGGGCCTGATGAGCCTGATGCTCACGAACGGCCTCGCACAAGAACGGGTGGCGGATGCCGTGGCCCTCGTGGATAACATGACGGCACCGGCAGACACGCTGGTCGTGAGCGGTGCCCCTGCGTCGGACAAATACTTCCGTCCGCAACAGTTGATTGCTCCCGCCGTGCTCCTCGGACTTGGCGTCTGGGGACTGGCCGACGACAGCCCTGTGGACTGGCTGGAACAGCGTGCGCGCTACGACCTGAACCCCAACGGAAAGAAATGTGCGGCCGATGAGTACATCCAGTATGTGCCCACGGTGGCCCACCTTGCGCTGGGCTTTATCCCAGGCGTGAAGGCAAGGCATAACTTCCGCGACCGCCTGCTCGCCTCCGTCACGGCCAACCTGCTGATGGCTGCCGCCACCAACACCGTCAAGTATACGGTGAGGGAGCAGCGCCCCGACGGAAAGAAGAAGAACTCCTTTTTTTCGGGCCACACCGCAACGGCCTTCACCGGTGCAGAGCTCGTGCGTATCGAATACGGATGGGGCTACGGAGCTGCCGCCTATGCTGTAGCGGCTGGTACGGGCTTTCTGCGCATCTATAACAAAAGGCACTGGGTGGGCGACGTGCTGGCCGGCGCCGGTACGGGCATTCTGTGTGCCAACGCCGGATATTGGTTGCTCCCCGTGTGGAAGCGACTCTTCAAGATTGACAAGCGCGATGCGGCGCGACGCGCAAAGAAAGCGGGCAGTCCCGTTGTGGTGGCCGCTCCCTTCTATCAGCCAGACGACCGTGCCGCCGGCCTCTCCTGCAGCCTTGTCCTGTAAACTTCTAAGGACTCCGCCTTGCTGTTTATTTATTTCGCAATAAACTGACTTAGCCTCGTCGCTTTTATGATGTTGTGATTTCGCAGTTGTTATTTTGTTGGGTTGGACTGGTTAGTTGGTGAAGAGGTCGTCGATGAATTTGTAGAAGGCGGGGTCCTCGCCGACGGTGATGTTCACAATCTTTCCTTCGGGGTCGACGATTATCTTTGTGGGGAAGCCTTCGATGGAATAGAGCTCCGACAGGCTTTCGGCGCTTTCCTCGTCGGTGATGACGTGGAGCCAGTCCATGTCGTAGCTGTCGATGGCCTCGAGCCATGTGGCTTCGCTGTCGCCAACGTCGATGCTGAGGATTTCGAACATGTCCTCATACTTGTCGTAGTAGGCCTTCATGTCGGGAATGCCCTTGACGCACCACTTGCACCAGGTGCCCCAGAAGTCGAGCACGACGTACTTGCCGCGCAGGTCGGACAGGGAGAGGGGTTTGCCCTCGGGGTCGGGCAGGGTGAAGTCGGGCGCCTCGGCGCCTTCGGCGATTACGGCCGCGGTGGCTGTGGCTGTGGTGTCGGGCTCTTCGCCGGCGGTTTGTTGTTTGTTCTCTTTCGGTGTGCAGCTGGCCAGGGCGAAGCCCATCAGTGCGATGGCAAACAGTTTTTTCATGGTGGATTATAGTTTAAGGATTTGTTTGACGAGGGGGAAGATGTCGCGTTTCAGCACGACGTCGTTGAGGCGGTGTTCGCCGTCGAATATGCGGAAGTGGTCCGTTCCGTAGGCCTTCTTGAACTCGGGCTGGCAGTTGACGAACTTGTCGTTCTTGCCGAAGAAGCCCCAGACGAGGGACTTCTCCTCGGCGTTGACGCCGCTGAACGAGGTCTTCTCCACCTCGCGGAACTGAGCAATCATGTCGCGGTCCACCTTGAACTCGCGGGCGCCGTCCTGCCGTTTGTTCAGGAACTCGCGGCGGCCCATGCCCTGGAAGGTGAGGTGGCGTGCCATGTGGAAGGAGGGGTTGACCATGATGCGCGGTGTGCCGTACATCTGCTCGGTGTAGAGGCCGCCCATGGAGGTGCCGATGATGAGCTCGGGCTGCAATTCGGCAACCATCTGTTTCAGGAGGCTGAGTGCCTCGGTGGGCATGACGGGCACGTCGGGGGAGATGACCTCAACGCCGTGCTCGTAGAGCATGTTGCGCAGGTGGGTGGCAGTGCCCGAGGAGCCTGCTGAGGCGAAGCCATGGATATAGAGTACTCTTCTCATCGCTTGATGAATTTCGTTGCACATTCGTTGCCTTCGTTGTCGCGGGCGCGAGCCACGTAGATGCCGGCAGGAAGCGGGGCAACGCCCACGCGCTCATGTCCGTCCTCGAGGTTCAGGGCTTGCGACATTACCAAGGCACCCGAAGTGGTGTAGACCATGACGGTGACGTGTGGGTTCTCCTCGCTCTTGACAATCAGCTGGTCGCTGGCGTAGGCGATGCTCATGGCGCCGTTGCGGCTGGCCATGCTGCCCACGGAGGTGTTGGTGGTGTCCTTGGGGGCAACGTATTCCCATGCCTGGGCATAGGTGTTCAGGAGGTTCGACTTTGCGATGGTGGGCTGCGTCATGAGGTACACCTCGGCGCTTCCGTCGGGATAGCGGCCCACGGTCTGGTCGCCGTTGTGGGCGCAGTAGACGAGGCTGTCGGCCCACGAGCGGTCTTTAGCCATCAGGCGGATGACGGTGCCGTCGACGTTGTCGAGTTTGAAGTTGGCGTGCAGCTCGTTGTTGGTGTTGCGCTTGCTGCACCAGATAATCTTGTAGCCGTGGGCCGGAATGATGGTGCTGGCCTTGGTGCCCTTGGCGGTAATCACGTACTTCTCGGGCTTGGCGCTGCGGTCGGTCAGGAACATACCTTCGAGGTCGATGTCCTCCGACGTGGTGTTGTAGAGTTCCACCCAGTCGTCCTTCTTGAAGTAGTCGTTGACGTAGATGCTGTTACCGGCGCTCACCTCGTTGATGACCACGGGGGCGGTGCCCAGTCCGGCTTCCTGTTTCTCCTGGTCGGTCATCTCGGCGTAGCAGGCCTGCAGCACCATGTTGCCTTCGGGCATTTCATATTCCTCGTCGGTGCTCACGATGACTCCGTCGGTGAGGGTTATGCTCTGCGTGATGCTGCCTTCCCAGTAGATGTCGCTGGAGTTGGCGTTGTTGTTATGAATCTCCACGGCGATGGTGTTCTTGCCCAGGTGGAAGAGGCTTCCGTCGAGCTGCAGCGTGCCGCTGTCGGGGTTGTTGCGGGTGTAGGTGGTGGCGAAGGTGCTGTAGGTTACCTCACCTGTGGGCATGTTGTATCGGCCAGCCTCGGTGCCGTTGATGTAGAGGATGAATCCGTCGTCGATGATGTAGTTGAGGGAAACCGTCTCGTTGGGGTCGAGGGGCTGGGTGAGGTTCATCGTGGTGCGGAAGTAGTAGGTGGGATACTTGTTCTGGGCGTCGCTACCGTAGTCGAGATAGGTATTCGTGTAGCGGTTGCCGCCGACGTAGTATCCGAGCGGTGCCTTGCCGCTGGGCCACGACGAGTCGTTGAAGTTGGTGCTGTACCAGGCTTGTCCGTCGAGCGAACCCTGGTCGTAGTATTTCCATGTCGACTCGGCCGGCAGCAGGTCGGTTGCCGTCTCCAGGCCGTTGCCTTCCAGCATCTTCCAGCCGACGAACTTGTAGCCGGCAGGGGCTTGGGCGCGGAAGGTGATGGGGGCGTAGAGCTGGCCCTGGAACTTGTTGGTGGGCACGGGCAGGTCGTTGACGAGCAGTCGGGCCTCGTCGATGTTGGCGCTGAGGGTCACCATTTGCGGCGTGGTCTCTTGCAGGCCCATGGGGGCGTAGCTGCGCAGGGTGGAGTACATGGCATTCTGACGGGCCGTCGTGAGGCCGCCGATGAGGTTGTTGGCCGTGTACCATGGTGTGCTTGATGCCCAGTAGAACTGGTCGCGGATGCTCTGGCTGTCGCTGACGTGGTTGGCCAGTTCGTTGATAATCTCCTGGCAGCGGTTGGGCTCGAAGACGGAGCCTGTCACAAGGCAGTAGGTGTCGACGAACTGCTTGCGGAACTCCTCGTTCTGAATCATGTTGAGGAAGATGGTCACGAACTCAATCTCCTTGTTGTAGTAGCGATCGATGGGTTGTCCCCTGAGCACGTCGAAGGTGTAGAACTGCTTGTTGGCAAAGGTGTTGAAGGCATCGGTGTTGTTGAGCGAGCCGTCCATGTCGAAGAGGATGAAGCGGAACTTGCCGCCCTCCATGAGGGGTTTCCAGCCCTTTACGTTGTTCTGTGGCCAGTCCGAATTGCCCAGGAAGAGCTGTATGGCCATGTAGTTGCAGTATTCGTCGATGTCCACCATCTGCTTGATTTGCTCGTAGGCCTCGTCGCTGCTGCCGCATTGCTTGGCCAGGTCGTACCAGAGCTGCATGCTCTCGAAGGTGCCGCACTTTTGGATGTAACCCGAGTCGGGCGACATCTCGAACTGGTCGATTTCGTCATCGTCGAGTCCGTAGTTGGCGTAGACGTAGTGCTTGTTGTTGGGCTCGCGCATGTTGATGACGCCTGCATAGACGCCGTTGAAGTAGTGCATGGTGGGTACGTAGGCCTGATAGTCGACGTCGATGCCGGAGCGCGAGATGATGGCTTGCAGGGCAGGGTCTTTGATGCGGCATTGCGTGTCGTTTCCGCCGTTGCGCATCTGCAGCGTCTTGTGCTTGCGATAGGGCTTGTTTGCAAAGAAGTCGTAGGGCAGGTAGTTCTGCAGCTCATACTGCTTCTTGGCCTTTATCTTGAAGGAATAGGGTGTCCAGGCGCGGCTCCATCCGCCACAGCGCTCCATGGCTGTCTCCTGGTTGATGACCATTGCGCCTTCCTCGTTGATGTACTCGAAGTTGACGGGGCGCTCCCAGTCCATGTTCCAGTTGCAGGCAGCGTCTTGGCCGTTGCCCGGGCGGCCGTTGCCGTTGCCGCGCACCAGTATGCCGTAGTCCTCGCTGGTGAGGTTGCGCCAGTCGGTGGTGATGCTCATCACGGGCAGTGGGAACGACTTGTCTTCGAGGATGTAGGTTCGTGTGACGACGGGGCTGGGCAGCTTGCCGTCGGCGAAGAGGCAGAAGCGGTAGACGGTGGTCTCGCTGGGGTAGAAGAGTCCGTCGGCCGAGGTCTCGCCGTTCTTGAGGGTGGGCGCGCTGCCGTCGGTCGTGTAGCGCAGGGTGGCTCCCTGTGGGATGTTGACGCACACGGTGAGCGATGCGCCGAACACCTGCGTGGGCTGGTCCACGACGGGGGCTTCGAGGCGCTCGGTGGCAAAGGTCATGCCCGTGTTGGCGGCTTCGGACGTGGGTGTCGACGACCATCCCCACTCCTGGCCGTTGAGGTCCTTCAGGGCGTAGGAGCAGCGGCTGATGGCCTCGGGGTATTGGAGCGAGGTAATCAGGTTGCCGTTCTTGTCGCTCAGGTAGATGGTTCCTCCCTCGGCGTCCAGCTTCAGGTCAATCTGCGTGGGATAGTACTGGTCGTGGTGGTCGAACCAGAGCACCTTGTAGCCGTTGGCCGGGATGGCCGTGGGCTCGGTGATGTGGGCCTTCATGAGGTTGTTGGGGTCGTCGCTCAGCCAGCAACCGATTAGCGACACGCCCAGCGCCGAGTTGGGGTTGTAGAGCTCAATCCAACTGCCGTAGTTCCACGAGGGGTCGAGGAACTGGTCGTTGTTGGCGGCTTGTATCTCGGTGATTCGCAGGTTCTTCTGCTCCGAGTCGTTGTTCACGATGGTGATGGTGGCCGTGGCCGTGACGCCGCTGTCGTCGGTGGCCGTGGCTGTAATCTTCGCCTGGCCGGTCTTCAGTGCCGTGACGAGGCCATTCTTGTCAACCGTGGCGATTGATTCGTTGTTACTCGTCCACGTTACGCTGCGGAACGTTGCGTTCGAGGGGCTGACGGTGGCGCTCAGCTGCCGCTGCTCGCCGGCTACCATCGTTGCGGCGCTCGGGCTCAGCTTGATGCCCGTTACAGGGGTTACCTCGCCCCACATCTCCAGCTTGAAGTTGTCGCAGCACATCCAGTCGCCGGACAGGACGGAAGATTTGCGCAGTCCCACCTGTAGGATGCCGTCGGCGGGCACCGTGAACTCCACTTCGTTCAGGTAGTGTCCTGCGGCGAACCAGTAGTAGGCCGCCTCCATGTTGTTGGGAATGTAGTAGTAGCCCTGTCCGCCCCAGTTGCCGTAGCCCACGCGCGCCGTTTGGCCGCCCAGGCTCTCGCTCAGCGCCGCGCTCGAGGCCGGTGCCAGCGGGGTGGTGTAGGTCTGAGTGGTCGTCTGTGCATACAGCTGGGCCAGCTGCGAGTCGGCATATTCGCCGCTCGTGAACAGGTTGTAGTCGTTGCTCGCCGATCCCATGCGGTAGAAGGCATACACGCTCAGTCGGTAGCTCCCCGGCGTCAGTCCGGTCAGATATTGGTAACTGTTGAACGTCTTTTCGTAGTGCTCGGCATTCTCATGCGGATTGGCGGCGCCCCAGGGTGTTCCCAGCCAGCCCGTCGTGCGGTCGTTGCCGTCGAACGAGGGGTTCACCAGGTAGGCACTTGTCACGTCAATCCATTTGGCTGCGGCCACACGGCCCGCCCCTGCCAGCGTCAGTGCAAGCAGCAACACGGCTTGCATCATCTTTTTACCTTTTCCCACGGATAGTAACTTTGCTGTTGTTTTCATGATTTCTGTTTGTAAGAAGGCATATTTTCGTACAAAATTACGAAATAATCCCGTAAGCCTTGGCATTTTGCATCCAAAATATGTGTTAAAAATCAAAAACTTACGAAGTAAACCTGACATCGCTGCACGACATTCTATATTCATCGGCCGACGGTTATACAGCCGTCGGCGATGAATGTATGTTTATCGCACGATGATTGTATAGCCGTCGGCCGATGAATATAGAATCCGACGTAATGCTTACTTTTTATCCTTACGGGGGTGATTTTTTGCTGAACGAGGCGTGCAGCTTTGCGTATGTAAGGAGAAGACGCGTCATAAAAAAGAATTGCAGGTTACTACTACGTAAAGGTAGTGAATAACCTGCAATTCGCTATAACAAAGCAATTGTTTTTTCGGAGCGGTATGCTTAGAAGTCGAGGTTAAGACCTACGCCAAACACACGATTCGAGCGGTGGTACTTGTCGGTTTTGGGCAATGTGCGTGAAGGGTCTGTCAGAGTGGGAGCCTCTACGTTGGTGGTAATGGTCTTGTCTTTGTAGAATGTGTGCATGTAGCCCAGGTCGATGTGAATCTTCTCGGTAGCGTTGATGCGCACACCTCCTCCTATCATGTTATTCGAGAGGTTGAACGAAAGGTCGTTCATGTACTCGTCGCCGAGGCCGTAGCGTGTGTTCTGCCATGAACCGCTGATAGTCACCCATTTGCAGCAGTCCCACTCAACGCCGGCCGAGAACTCCTGCGTGTTCTTGTCGATTTTGTGTTGCTTGCCGCCGTACTGCTTGGCAGCCTTGTC
>CALZQV010000074.1 GCA_945828295.1 uncultured Prevotellaceae bacterium
GTTAAAGATACGATTAAGCGAGCAAAACGCCAAACTTGTATGAGCATTTTCGAGCAATATTACCTTCTCACCCTTTTTAACCGTCTCTCTTTATTATGGTTATTTGCTTCACATCCTTACATGATTAGTCACAGTGTCGGACTATATATGATAGTTGAGAAAGAGGATTAGTCCACGGTGAATTGTTTCATGTCTTCGAGGGTGAGGATGCCCGTTATGTTGATAATGCTCAGGTCGCTGTCCCCGACATTGAATAGGGCATATTCGTTCTTTCCGGACTTCAGCACGCGTTGGTAGATGACCACGCGCTGGCCCTCCTCGTTCACGCGCATCATCTCTTCGTAGCCGCCTCGCTCGTAAGCTGTCTGGGCATCGGCCTTGATTTTTTGTCCTAAAGACTTTTGTATGCAGGAAAGGATGCTAATATGCGTGGTCGTTGTTTATTTCGTCCAGCGTAATCTCCTTCTTGTCGATGGCCGCCCAGGCATAGACGATGTAGGCCAGTACAAAGGGAACCAGTAGGCTCACCCAGAACATCGTGCGCAGGGTGAACTCGCTGGACGAGGAGTTTTGCATCGTCAGCGACGACTGCAGGTCGGCAGTCGAGGGGTAGTAGGCCGTGTTGTTCCAGGCCGTCAAGAGCAGGAGCACCGTCACTGTGACGACCGTGCCGAAGCCGGCAGGCCAGATGCCGTGGGTGTAGGTCTTGGAGGCGATGGTGCGGACTATTCCGTACAGCACGAACACTACGCCGATGACGAGCATCACCAGCAGGGGCCACATGTCCAGGAGGTTGTGCAGATACTTGTAGGGTTCCATGTAGACGATGCCTGTAGAAGGGTCGACGGCATAGCCCTCACCCAGAAGTACATGGGCCAGGAATGCCAGGAAGAAGACGACGAAGCATAGACTCGTACCCACAAGGCGTACGGAACCACGCGAGCGCAGGTTTTCGTCGGCCACGTTGTTCATGACGTAGAGAATGCCCAATGTGCGTGCCAATTCCACAACAGCCAAGCCGAAGATAACGTTCCACGGGTTAAGCAGGGCATCCAGCCCGTGCGAGCCATTGGCCCAGCGACTGATGATGGGTGTGGCCACACCGTCGATGATGTTCTCGCGTTCCACGATGAAGTTGGACCCCGTGAAGAACGTGGCCACGGCACCGCCTAAGAGTAGAGGACCGAGGATGCCGTTCAAGACGAGCAAGCAGCGGAAGGTGTTCGTGCCAAGCATATTTCCCAACTTACTTTGGAATTCATAGCTTACGGCCTGCAGAACGAAGGAGAAGAGGATGATCATCCACAGCCAGTAGGCGCCGCCGAAACTGGTGGAGTAGAAGAGCGGATAAGAGGCAAAGAAGGCGCCGCCGAAGGTGACCAGTGTGGTGAACGTGAATTCCCACTTGCGCCCCGTCGAATTGACGATAAACCGGCGCTCGTCCTCGGTGCGCCCCCAGGAGAAGATGAGCGAATTAGCCCCCTGCACAAACATGAGGAATACAAGCAGGGCAGCCAGCAGTGCTACAACGAAGCACCAGTAGTGTTGAAGAAATGTGTATGTCATAATTCGGGTCCTTTCTTAATTTGTTTACACATGATGCTGATTTCTACTGCCAGTAGCGTAGTGAAGAGGATGAGGAAGAGGAAGAACGTAGTCATGACAGCCGACGAGCCCAGGTGACTGACACCCACCCACGTGGGCAGCATGTCTTGTATGGTCCACGGCTGACGCCCAAACTCGGCCACCAACCATCCGCTCTCGCTGACGATGTAGGCCACGGGGATGCACAGCAGAGCTATCCAGTGGAACCAACGCATCTCTGTTATCTTGCCTTTGTAAATGAAGAAGAGGGACAGCGCAAACAACAAGATGAACAGGCACCCGCCGCCCACCATGACACGGAACGCATAGAAGCAGACGGGGATGTAGGGCACCACCTGCGAACGTTCCCTGACGTAGCCATATCCAAAGTACGGCATGTTCTCCTTAATCTCGGTCCTGAGTTCGTTCAGGATTACTTCGGGCGCACCGCCCTTCTTGGCCTTGCGATACTCCTGTAGGGCCGTGATGGCGCACCGCCCGCGCTCTATCTTCTGTTCCAACGATAGTTCCACTGTGCCATCGGCTTTGGTGTAGCCGTCCAGAATGTCGCGTACGCCAGGCACTAAGCCGTGGATGTCGTTGGTGGCCAGGAATGAGAGGGCATAGGGCACGGCTATTTTCATGGGCGGTTCGTCCTGTCTCTCGTAGTCGGGCTGGCGGAAGGGATTGACGGCGGAGATAAGGGTCAGCGGTTGATCGGTTCCACCCTTGTACAGGCCTTCCATGGCAGCCAGTTTCATGGGTTGTGTCTGAGCGACGGTGTAGGCCGAATGGTGGCCGGAAGCCATGATGAGCACAGAGGAGACAAGACCAAAGATGGTCCCGACGCGGAGGCTCTTCGTGGCAAACTCAATGTTTCGCTTCTTCAGCAGATACCAGCTCGACACACCCACCACGAACACGGCTCCCAGCACCCAGGCCGACAAGACCGTGTGGATAAACTTGTCGACGGCAACAGGCGACAAAGCAACCTGGAGGAAACTGGTCATCTCGTTGCGCATCGTTTCGGGATTGAACTCCTGTCCCACGGGATATTGCATCCAAGAGTTGGCCACCAGAATCCACCACGCCGAGATGGTGGCTCCAAGGCCTGTGAGCCACGTTGAGGCCAGATGGAAACCCTTCGACACCTTGTTCCAGCCGAAGAACATCACGGCAACGAATGTCGATTCCATGAAGAAGGCCACGATCCCTTCGATGGCCAGCGGTGCACCGAATACATCGCCCACCAGGTAGGAGTAGTTGCTCCAGTTTGTTCCAAACTCAAATTCAAGGATGATTCCCGTTGCCACGCCCATGGCAAAGTTGATGCCGAAGAGGCGTTGCCAGTACTTGGCCGTCTGCTTCCAGAACTCTTTGCCCGTGCGGTAGTAGAGTGTTTCCATGATACCCATCATCACGGCCAGTCCGAGTGTCAGGGGCACGAACAGCCAATGGTAGATGGCTGTCAGGGCAAACTGGGCTCTGGCCCAGTCCACCATTGCGGTGTCGATTGTTAGTAAGTGATTCATGGTATTTAGTGATTTGGTGATTTAGTGATTTAGTGATTTAGTGATTTGGTGATTTAGTGATTTAGTGATTTGGTGATTTGGTGATTTGGTGATTTAGAGGTGCTGAGGTATTAATTGTTCACTGACGAATTCATCTTCTTCGCCCTCCTGAACGTTTTCATTAATATAATTTGGAAAGAAGAAAAGTTTCAGGACGAAGAACATGATGAAGAGTTTAATCAAGATGATGGCCCACAATGTCTTCCCAAGCGTCATGCCACGAAAGCCATCATAATAGAGATGCCATATCCAGTTGAGCCACTTCATTATCTTGAATTTTCAATCTTTTCGAGTTTGAGAACCTGTGTGCAGTGTTCAACTACGGCCAGTCGGTGTGTGACGAAGAGCAGCGTATGCTGTGTTTGTATCCACGAGGTGAGATTCTTCAACAGACGCGTTTCCGTGTCGGTGTCGAGGGCTGATGTGGCCTCGTCAAGTAACAAGATGCTGCCGTTGCGCAGTAGGGCGCGGGCAATGGAGATTCGTTGTGCCTGTCCTTGTGACAAACCTGTGCCGTTCTCGCCAATGCGACTGTCAAGCCCATCGGGCAGTTTCAGGACGAAGTCGGCGCAAGCCGTTTGCAATGCTTCCAACATCTCATCTTCTGTTGCATCGGGATTGCCTAATAGCAGATTATTGCGTATGGTGCCAGAGAAGAGAGTGTTGTCCTGCGGTACATAGACCAGATTGCAACGCGTTAGTGGACTTACGTTAGTAGAATGTGTCGAATGATACATTTCCACTACGCCTTCGGTGGGCTTCAGCAGAGCCAGGATGAGCCGTATGAGTGTAGTCTTTCCAGAGCCAGTCTCACCCAGAATGGCCGTGCTGCTTCCAGGCGGAAAGTCGAAAGAAAAGTTGCGAAGTATGTTCCGTTCGTGTTCATTGTATGAGAAACTGACATTGTTGAATCGCAAACCTGCTCCTTCTGTGAAATAAATAGATGGCCCTTCTTCCTCTATGGGAGCATCCTCAAGTTCCATCAAGCGTTCGCCTGCTGTAAAGGAACTAATGATGGCTGGAACGAACTTCGTCATCTGCCGGAATGGTCCCTGTATTTGTCCCACAAGCTGTATGAAGGCAATCATCATTCCATAGGTGATGGCGCCCTCGTGAAGGCGGTTTGCCCCCCATAGGAAGGTAACGAGGTAACCGGTAGCAAAGCCCAGGTTGAGTAATGTGCCGGATATGGAGGAAAAGACGGTGCGCCGTCGAACTTGCGTGCGCAGCTTCCTCTGTGTGTCATCCAGTCGCATGGTCATCGTGCCGATGCGCTCCAGAGTCTTCAATATAATGTGGTGCTGAATGCTTTCCTGCAGTATGCTTTGTATGGCGCTATCCGTATCACGTACTTCTCGAGTAATCTTTCGCATCCTGCTGATATATAGCCGACTAAAGAACATAAATGCAGGGAATATGGCTATGATGATGCATGCCAGCATGGCGTCCATCGTGTAGAGAAAGAAGAATGCTCCCACTAAGCGGGTAATCACGCTGAGAGATGAGGGCAATGTTTCTGTGATGACACTGGTCACATCGTTGACATCACGCACTAAGCGGTTCAGTACATCGCCACTGTGGAGCGCGTCGCGACCGTTCCATTTGGTGTGCAATAAGCGCTGAAACAGGGCGAGCTGCATTTGGTTCTGTGCTTTCACACCCAATAAGGCAGATATCCAGCGGCGAGAAAAGGAGAGAAGCATCTGTGCCGCTAAAATCAGTATCAGTAGGATGGAAGGCCCGCGAAGCGATTCTTCGCTGTTTGTCGTAGCCACGTCAATGCAATATTTTGTTGCCCAGATGAAGGCAAAATCCAAACCCACACTCAATATTCCGATTAATGCGTTCAGTGTGGCTTGGAAGCGAAGACGTTGCAGAATGCGCCAGAACCAAAGTATGATGCTTCGTGTGTTTTTCAATGGTTTGGGGTTATTTGTCTATTCTGATATCGTTTCCCCACATGAGTTTCTCTCGTAGCGTGCGGAAGAAACTGCTATCGGGGCGTTTGACAACACGTATGCTGTAGGGCGCACGATAGATTCTCAGTATTGCATCTTCACTACAGGTTTCGCTTCTTCCGTCTATGGAAATCAGGAAATTATGGTTTCTGCTTAATACGGACAACGTTATCTCTGAATTGTCGCAAATGGTGATAGGACGCACGTTGAGGCTATGTGGTGCAACGGGCGTGATGCCGAGGGTGTTGGCTTCGGGTGTCATGATTGGTCCTCCCACGCTTAGCGCATAGCCCGTTGAGCCCGTCGGAGTATTAATGATGAGGCCGTCGGCTTGGTATGTTGTCAGGTATTCGCCGTTAATGTCTACACGAATGCTAATCATCGACGAATTGTCTCGCTTCAGCACTGCAACTTCGTTGAGCGCGTAAGGTGAGGTCTCAAGGTTATGATTTGTGGTTCGCAGTTGTAATACGCTTCGTTCCTCCACACAATATTCTTTGTTGTAAATGCTTTGGATGATTCCGTCTATCTCCTCGCCGCTAATGTCTGCCAGAAATCCCATTCGGCCAGTGTTGATACCAATGATGGGTATCTGCTTCTCACCCACGCGGCTGGCAGTTTGCAGGAAGGTGCCGTCGCCACCCATAGATATTGCGAAATCTGCCTTAAAATGATTATCGTCAATCAGTTCGTCACAATTAACATCGAGTTGAAGTGTTTGGGTAAGGTAATCGTAAAATTGGCGGTCGATAAGCACTTCTGCCCCTTTATCCTCAAGAAAGCAAAGCAGTTTCTTAACCAGTGCCGACTTCTTGGCTTGGTAAATGTTTCCGAAGAGAGCGAATCTCAGCTGATGCATAATAAATATGTCTTATTCGTGTACAAAGGTAAGGATTTTTACTTAACTTTGTGGCATGTAATGGTAAAAAGTGTTTATCAATGACAAATTTAAGCGTAAACATTAATAAGATTGCAACGCTCAGGAATGCCCGTGGTGGTGATAATCCTAACGTGCTACGTGTGGCGCTGGATTGTGAGCGTTTTGGTGCACAGGGCATCACGGTGCATCCGCGTCCGGATGAGCGACATATCCGCCGGCAAGATGTTTTTGACTTGCGTCCGGCTCTTACAACAGAATTAAATATTGAGGGTTACCCCTCGCCCGAATTCATCGAGCTTGTTCAACAGGTTGTGCCAGCACAGGTTACCCTGGTGCCAGATTCGCCCGAGCAACTCACGAGCAACCACGGATGGGACACAAAGAAACATTTCGATTTTCTTTCTAAGGTCGTGGCAGATTTTCAGGAGAAGGGCATACGCGTGAGCATTTTTGTGGATGCCGACCCGGAGATGGTGGATTATGCAGCAAAGGCCGGAGCTGACCGAGTGGAACTATACACCGAACCATATGCAGCCGAGTATCCCATTGACAGGGAAGCTGCAATAGCACCCTTCGTCCGTGCCGGTGAGCGTGCAAAGCAGTTAGGCTTGGGATTAAATATGGGTCACGACCTAAGCCTTGAGAATCTTGCATACATGCATCAGCGCATGCCTTACGTCGACGAGTGCAGTATCGGCCATGCATTAGTTTGTGACGCCTTGTATCTCGGGTTAGAGGAAACGATACGTCGCTATCGAGCCTGTCTTAATCCTTAACTAAAATTTTGCAACAAACCCTCATATTATGATATACGTATTTCTTGCTAAAGGCTTTGAAGATGTCGAAGCATTGGCTCCGGTGGATATTATGCGTCGTGCCGGCTTAATGGTAGAAACAGTTAGTATCACGGATGAATTTGTGGTGACAAGCGCACATGGCGTTGGCATCGTTGCTGACCGCACGTTGGCAGAGGTGGATTTCGATGACGCCGAACTCCTGTTCCTGCCTGGTGGACTGCCTGGTGCTACGAACCTTGATGCATGTGCGCCTTTACGTGAGGGCCTGAAACGCCACCATGAAGCAGGTCGCCCGATAGCTGCAATCTGTGCTGCACCGCTCGTTCTGGGACACCTTGGACTGCTTGACGGCTGCAAAGCCACGTGCTATCCTGGCTTTGAAACTGAACTGGGTAAGGCCAACTATACTGCTGCGCTTGTGGAGCAGGATGGTCTCTTCCTAACAGGAAAAGGCCCGGGGGCAGCCTTTTCGTTAGGCTATGCCATAGTGGAGCGCCTGAAGGACAAGGCTACGGCCGACGCCTTGCGTGAAGGCATGATGTATAACTTTTCGCTCACTCACTCATAATACATACATTCGACATGAAAATGAATGAGTCTGAACGGAAAGAAGGGGAGGCAAAGATTGCTGGGACGAAGAAGATGATGGAGGCTGTGAAGAAAGGTGTTAGAACCAGTATTACCTTTGAGTTTAAAGACACGAAAAATGTGTTGATGAGATGCAAAATGTCGGTTGACGATAATGCGCTGAAGCTGGCAGGCATACCTTGGGCAAAGCGTAAACTGATGAAGGCAGCTATGGCCATCGCACCATCGACGGACAAAGCTACCCACCGCCAGCATGGCAACACCATTATTATTGACGACGAAGGGGATGCCGACACACTACGTCTTTCCAATGACGGAAAGTGTATCTACGGAACTTTTGAGAAGAATGTGAAGCATAAACTCACACGCACACAATAACAAGAGGCTGATGGATTACACAATCATAGTAGCCGGAGGCAAGGGGTTGCGCATGGGAGGTGACATTCCCAAGCAGTTTTTGCCCATAAGCGGGCAGCCCGTGCTGATGCGCACTATGCAACGCTTCCATGAAGCCCTTGCCGATGTGTGCGGCACAAGCATCATACTTGTTCTCCCGCGCGACCAGCAAGACTACTGGCAACGCCTGTGTAAGGAATATGATTTTCGCTTGCCTCATCAGATAGCATCGGGGGGCGAGACGCGCTTCCATTCCGTGCAGAACGGGCTCCAGCTTATACCCGATGACGAGCAGGGTGTGGTGGGCGTGCACGATGGCGTTCGTCCTTTTGTTTCGTGCGATGTCATCCGTCGGCTTTACGATGCAGCCTGCACTGAAGGCGCAGCCGTCCCCGTCGTTCCTGTCGTTGAGACCATCCGTCAGTTATTGCCTGAGGGCGACAGCCAAACTGTTGATCGTAGCCTTTATCGCCTCGTGCAGACACCTCAGGTGTTTCGTGTCGGCTTGCTAAAGGAATCCTATAGCCAGCCCTATCGTGAGGAGTTTACCGACGACGCATCGGTGGTCGAAGCAATGGGGCATCATATCACGCTGGTTGAGGGGAATCGCGAGAATATTAAGCTTACCACGCCCGCCGACCTCCGCTACGCCGAGGCGCTTTGTCAATAGAGATATGCCGATAAGTGTGCTTCAATATCCTGTTACCTATCTGGCCAACGTGGGGCTGGCAAGGGCAAAACTGCTAAAGGAGAACATGGGGATTTCGACCTATGGCGACCTGCTCATGCAGTTTCCCTCGAAGCACATCGACCGCAGTCGTTTTTACTATAGCCACGAACTTACTCCCGACATGCCTTATGTGCAGATGCGTGGCCAGATTCTCTCGTTCGAAGAGGAAGGCATCGGACGCAAACGTCGCATCGTGGCGCACTTTTCTGACGGGCACGGAATCGTTGACCTTGTGTGGTTCAATGGTTTGCAATACGTTGAGAAAACCTATAAGCTGTATACCGAATACGTCGTTTTTGGAAAGCCGACCATCTTTCGTGACCGTTTCAACATAACCCACCCCGAGCTCACGGAGCTGAGCGTGTGGAATGGAATGAACTCCAGTTCCACTGGCTTGCGCCCCTATTACAGTGTGCCCGAGAAGGTTCAGAAGCGAGGCGTGAACACGCGTATGATGGAGCAGTGGGTCCAGACGGTATTCCGTTTGCTGCATGACGAGCCTTTGCCCGAGACGTTGCCTGAGCATCTGCTGCGCGAACTGCACTTGATGTCGCGCAGCGAGGCCATTCGCACGATGCACTATCCCCAGTCGGCCGAACATCTCGCACGGGCTACCTACCGCCTGAAGTTCGAGGAACTCTTTTTCATTCAACTAAACATTCTGCGCTACAGCCGTGAGCGCAATCGCAGGTATGCTGGTCACGTGTTTTCGAGAATCGGCGACTTGTTCAACGAGTTTTACTATCACCACTTGCCCTTCTCGCTGACTGGGGCTCAAAAGCGCGTTATACGCGAGGTGCACGATGATATGCGTTCGGGGCGGCAGATGAATCGCTTGCTGCAGGGCGATGTGGGCAGCGGAAAAACACTTGTGGCCCTGATGACGATGCTTATCGCCTTGGATAACGGCTATCAGGCCTGCATCATGGCCCCCACCGAGATTTTGGCCGAGCAGCATCTCGACACGTTCCGTTCCTTCCTTGGGGATATGCCTGTCCGTGTCGAACTGCTTACCTCTACCGTCAAGGGCAAGCGTCGCAAGGAGGTGATGAGCGGATTGCAGACGGGCGAGGTTCAAATCCTTGTGGGCACACATGCCGTCATTGAAGACAACGTGCTGTTCCGCAATCTTGGTTTTGTGGTCATCGACGAGCAACATCGTTTCGGGGTTGCCCAGCGCGCAAAGCTATGGGCAAAAAACCAAACCCCGCCCCACGTGTTAGTTATGACGGCGACGCCCATCCCTCGCACGCTGGCGATGACCGTGTATGGCGACCTTGACGTTTCCGTTATCGATGAACTGCCCCCTGGGCGCAAACCCATCAGCACCATCCACCATTATGAGAATCGGCGTCAGGAACTTTATAAGGGATTGCGACAGCAGATTTCGCTCGGAAGACAGGCCTATATCGTCTATCCGCTCATTAAGGAGAGCGAGAAGATGGACCTGCAGAACCTGGAAGAAGGCTATCGCGAATTCTGCAAAGCCTTTCCCGACCTCAGTATCAGCATGGTGCATGGCAAGATGAAACCTGCTGACAAGGACTATGAGATGGACCGATTCGTGAGGGGAGAGACGCAGATACTGATGGCTACAACTGTCATCGAGGTCGGGGTGAATGTGCCCAACGCCTCGGTGATGGCAATCATGAATGCCGAACGCTTCGGCCTTGCCCAGCTGCATCAGCTGAGGGGGCGTGTCGGGCGAGGTGCCGATCAGTCGTATTGCATACTGGTAACCTCGTTTAAACTGTCCAGCGACACGCAGCGAAGGATTCAAATCATGTGCGAAACAAACGATGGCTTCGAGATAGCGGAAGAGGATATGAGGCTCAGGGGGCCAGGCGATTTGGAGGGCACCCAGCAGAGTGGAATCCCCTTCGACCTGCATATCGCCAATCTGGCTCGCGACGGACAACTTGTACAGTTGGCGCGCGATGTAGCCAAACGTGTGCTCGACAGCGATCCCGATGGCCAACTTCCCGAGCATGCCGCCATGTGGCAGGCGCTTGCCGAACTTAATCGAAACAGTGTCGATTGGTCGTCCATTTCATAAGCCGAAATATAGCCCCTATTTCGTCGACGCATTGACGAGCCTCCGTCGATGCATTGACGAGCCTTTGTCGACGCATTGACGAGCCTCCGTCGATGCATTGGCGAATTGACGTCGATGCGTCGCATGTTTTTGGCGCCAGTGACGAGCCGTCGGAATCCTAAAATTCCTTA
>CALZQV010000075.1 GCA_945828295.1 uncultured Prevotellaceae bacterium
ATCACTAAATCACCAAATCACCAAATCACTCCTCCTACCTCTTACCTCTTACCTCCTACCTCTTACCTCTTAATTCTTAATTCTTAATTCTTAATTTATTAATGCTATGGAAAACATCAAGAAAATTCCTTTTTCGCTGGCGGCACGACTGAGCGTGCCCACTGACAAGAGTTCGGAAAAACGCATCTACGCCACCGCCCAGGAGCGCGGAACGCTCACCCTGGCGGGACTGGCCGACCACATGGCCGAGCACACCACGTCGTTCTCCTCGGGCGAAATCCTGGGCATCGTGACGGACGCCGTCAACTGCGTCGTGGAGCATCTGCTCTCGGGCTACGCCGTGGAGCTGGGCTCGCTGGGCAAGTTCTCGGCCCGCGTGTCGAGCGAGGGTGTCGACTCGGCCGAGTCTTTCTCTACGGCCAACATCCGCTCGGTGGGCATACGCTTCACGGCGGGCAAGAAGGCCAAGGCCAAGATGCAGGCGGCCCAGTTCGAACAGGTGGCCTCGCGCGAGCTGCAGCAGAAGGCCCGCAAGGAGGCCCGCCAGGCTGCCGAGGAGGCCGTGAAGGACAGCACGGCCAGCGGCTCCGACGGCGGCTCGGGCGACGGCGGCATCACCGGCGGCAGCGGCCAGACGGAGTGAGGGTAAGTTGAAAGTTGAAAGTTGAAAGTTGAAAGTTTTGCCCCTGGCACGGCGCGGCGCATCGCTTCGCTCGCTACTCCCCCCGCCACGATGCGACTTCGGCCTGCGCCCAATTTTCAATTTTGCCCTTTGGGCGACTTCAACTTTCAACTTTCAACTTTCAATTTTCAATTTCCCCTAAATCACTAAATCACTAAATCACTAATTCACTAAATCACCAATCACTATGAAAAGCACTACGAAGAAGGAGCTCGTGAAGTTCCTGTGGAAATTCCTGACGGCACTCATGGCCGCCCTGACGGGCGCCGCCACGGCCAGTGCCTGCTACACCGTGAACCTCTGAGAGAGAAAAGGTCTGGGGCCCGTGCCCCGGGCCTTTTCTTGGTTAAGGCCGAGGGCCGAGGGCTGACGATTAGTCTGGACGCTCCCCTGCCCTTCGCCTTTCGGCCTTTCGCCAAGAACAAAAAAGCGGGGGCGGAAAAGTTGGTGGTTTCGAGAAGTTTTTGTATCTTCGCAGGGAAAAATGCATAATGGTAAAAAGACAAAGGGATGAAGATTGGATTTGACAACGAGAAGTACCTGAAGATTCAGAGTGAACACATCAAGGAACGCATAGCGCAGTTCGACGGAAAATTGTACCTGGAGCTGGGCGGCAAGCTGTTTGACGACCACCACGCCAGCCGCGTGCTGCCGGGGTTCCAGCCCGACTCGAAGCTGCGTATGTTTGCTCAACTGAGGGACCAGTTGGAAATCGTGATCGTCATCAGTGCCGAGGACATTGAGAAGAACAAGATACGCGCCGACCTGGGCATCACGTACGACGAGGACGTGCTGCGCCTGCGCGAGGAGTTCATGCAGCGGCAGTTCATGGTGGGCTCGGTTGTCATCACCCACTACAGCGGCCAGCACGCCGCCGACCAGTTCCGCCACCGCCTGGAGCGCATGGGCATCAAGTCGTACGTCCACCGCATCATCGACGGCTACCCCCACAGCGTGGACCTCATCGCCAGCGACGAGGGCTTCGGCAAGGACGACTACGTGGAAACCACGCGCCCGCTGGTCATCGTGACGGCCCCGGGCCCGGGCAGCGGCAAGATGGCCACCTGCCTCAGCCAGCTCTACAACGAGAACAAGCGCGGCATACGGGCGGGATACGCCAAGTTCGAGACCTTCCCCGTGTGGAACCTGCCGCTGAAGCACCCCGTGAACATCGCCTACGAGGCAGCCACGGCCGACCTCAACGACGTGAACATGATTGACCCCTTCCACCTGGAGGCCTACGGCAAGACGGCCGTCAACTACAACCGCGACATTGAAATCTTCCCCGTGCTGAACACCCTGTTCGAGGGCATCTACGGCGAGAACCCCTACAAGTCGCCCACGGACATGGGCGTGAACATGGTGGGCTTCTGCATCTCGGACGACGAGGTGTGCTGCGAGGCCTCGAAGCAGGAAATCATCCGCCGCTACTATGCCGCCACCAACAAGTTAGCCGAGGGCGCCGACAACGAAAAGGAGGTGAGCAAGATTCGGCTGCTGTTCAACCAGGCCAAGATTTCGACCGCCTACCGCCGCGTGACCACGGCCGCCTACGAGCGCAACATCGAAACGGGCCACTCGGCCTCGGCCATCGAACTGGAGGACGGCACCATCATCACGGCCAAGTCGTCGCCACTGCTCGGATGCAGCGCAGCCCTGCTGCTCAACGCCATGAAGCACTTAGGCGAAATCGACCACGAGCTGAAACTCATCCCCCAGAGCATCATCGAGCCCGTGCAGAACACCAAGACGCAGTACCTGGGGGCACAGAACCCACGACTGCACACCGACGAGGTGCTGGTGGCCCTGAGCGTCTTGTCGCCCCACGACGCGAACTGCCGCAAGGCACTGGAGCAACTGCCCCGACTGCGCCACTGCCAGGTGCACTCGACGGTGCTCCTGAGCGAGGTGGACCGCAAGATATTCAAGAAACTGGGCTGCGAGCTCACCTGCGACCCCGTAAGGAAAAAATAACAAACACACACAAAAGCATACCATGAAACGTCTTATCATTCTATTATCAGCAGTAACCATCATGAGTGCCTGCAAACAAACCGACGAGAACATCATCACGCGCAGCGACATCAAGCTGGAGAGCGACGTCATGACGCCCGAAGCCCTGTGGGCCATGGGCCGCATCGGCAGCTACGCCGTGAGCCCCGACGGCCAGAAGGTCGCCTACCAAGTGAGTTACTACAGCGTGGAGGAGGACCGCAGCAACACGGTCATCTACCTCAAGACCATCGACCAGGAGGAGGCGGAACCCACACTGCTGGGACTGGGCTCGTCGCCCACGTGGCTCGACGACAACACCATAGCCTACAGCCGCGAAGGCGAAGTGTGGAGGATGAACACCCGGGGCAAGGCCCGCAAGCAGCTGACCCAGACCGACGGCCAGGTGGAGGGCTTCCTCTTCTCGCCCGACCAGAAGCGCCTCGTCCTCGTCAAGCAAGTGCCCTACCACGGCGTCATCCAGGAGAACCCCAGCGACCTGCCCAAGGCCACGGGACGACTGGTGACCGACCTCATGTATCGCCACTGGGACCACTACGTTGAGAGCATCCCCCACCCCTTCGTCCTGAACCTGGAGACAGGCGAGGAAAAGGACATCCTCGAGGGCGAGCCCTTCGAGTGCCCCATGGAACCCTTCGGCGGCATCGAGCAACTGGCCTGGAGCCCCGACTCGAAGAAGATTGCCTACACCATGAGGGCAAAGACGGGCCTCGAGATGAGCATCAGCACCGACAGCGACATCTTCCTCTACGACGTGGAAAGCGATGAGAGCACGAACCTGTGCAAGCCGGCCGACTACGAGGAGCCCCGCACAGACCCCACGAAGACCCTTGCCACACAGCCCGTCAACGCACCAGAGAACCTGAAGAACAACGTGGGCTACGACCAGAACCCCCAGTTCTCGCCCGACGGACGATACGTGGCCTGGACCTCGATGGAGCGCAACGGCTACGAGGCCGACCGCATGCGCCTGTGCATCCACGACCTCGAGCAGGGCACCAAGCAATACGTCACCGAGACGTTCGACTCCAACGTCGACGCCTTCAGCTGGGCCTCGGACAGCAAGACGCTCTACTTCTTAGGCGTTTGGCACGCCACGGAGAACCTCTATCGCACCGACCTGGAGGGCAACGTCAAGCAACTGACTGGCTACCAGGCCGACTTCGGCAACCTGCAACTCATCGACGACACCCACCTGCTCCTGGAGCGCCACGACTACATGCACCCCGCCGACCTCTATCTCTGCACCGTGGCCGACGACACCATCGCCGACCTCAAGCAAGTGACCCGCGAGAACGAACACATCCTCTCGCAGATTGCCGCCGGCACGAGCGAGGCACGCTGGATAAAGACCACCACGGGCGAGCCCATGCACTACTGGATTATCAAGCCGCCCCACTTCGACCCCACGAAGAAGTACCCCACACTGCTCTTCTGCGAAGGCGGCCCGCAGAGCCCCGTATCGCAGTTCTGGTCGTATCGCTGGAACTTCATGATTATGGCCGCCCAGGGCTACGTCATCATCGCGCCTAACCGCCACGGGCTGCCTGGCTTCGGACTGCAGTGGCAGGAAGAAATCTCGGGCGACTGGACGGGACAGTGCATGCAGGACTACCTGGCAGCCATCGACGACGCAGCAGCCAACCTGCCCTATGTCGACAAAGACCGCATGGGTGCCGTGGGCGCCTCGTTCGGCGGCTTCTCAGTCTACTACCTGGCCGGCCACCACGAGGGCCGCTTCAAGTGCTTCATCGCCCACGACGGCGCCTTCAACCTCGAAGCCATGTACACCGAGACCGAGGAAAACTGGTTCTCGAACTGGGAGTACGACGACGCCTACTGGAACCCAGACCAGACGGAACGCGCACGCAAGACCTACGCCAACTCGCCCCACCGCTTCGTCGACAAGTGGGACACGCCCATCCTGTGCATCCACGGCGAGAAGGACTACCGCATCAACTACACCCAGGGCATGTCGGCCTTCAACGCCGCACGTATGCGCGGCATCGAGGCCCAGCTGCTCATCTTCCCCGACGAGAACCACTGGGTGCTCCATCCCCAGAACGGCATCCTCTGGCAGCGCACCTACTTCCAGTGGCTCAACCGCTGGCTGAAACCCACACAAGAATAATCTGCAAGGAAGGGGAGGTATCATGATTGTCCTTTATCGCATCTACCAGCTGCTGATAGCAGCCCCACTGCTGATTCTCATCACCGTAGCAACCGCGCTCGCCACAACCATCGGCTCGACGCTGGGCAGTGCCCACTTCTGGGGCTACTGGCCCGGCCACGTGTGGGCTCGGTGGTTCATGCGCATCCTCTTGCTCCCCGTCCACATCGAAGGCCACGAGAACATCGACAGCAAGACCTCCTACGTCTTTGTGGCCAACCACCAGGGCGCCTTCGACATATTCCTCATCTACGGCTACCTCAACCGCAACTTCAAGTGGATGATGAAGAGCGAACTGCGCCAGGCACCACTCGTGGGCAAGGCTTGCGAAGCAGCGGGCCACATCTTCGTGGACAAGCGAGGCCCCAAGGCCCTGCAGCAGACCCACGACAGAGCGCGCGAGGTGTTGCAGCACGGCACGTCGCTGGTGGTCTTCCCCGAGGGAGAGCGCACACTGACGGGCCACATGGGCCCCTTCTTCCGCGGCGCCTACCAGCTGGCCGACGAGCTGCAACTGCCCGTGGTGCCCATCACGCTGAACGGCCCCTATCGCGTGCTCAGCCGCAAGCGCGGCCCCATCAACTTCGTCTTCTGGCACCGCCTCACCATGACCATCCACCAGCCCATACCCCCCATAGGCAAAGGCCCCGAGAACATCAAGAACACCATGGAACTCTCGCGCCAAGCCATCGCCTCGGCGCTGGAGGAAGAATAACCCCATCACGCACAACACCACACCCATGATAGGAACCATCGTCAACACTTGTACCATCATTGCCGACAGCGGCAGCACCAAGACCTCGTGGCTGCTGACAGACGAAGAAGGCCAACGCTCGACATTCGAAACGCCGGGCATCAATCCCGTGCGCGACAGCGAAGACTCCATCTCCGACATCCTCACGTCGCTCCCCCAAGCACCCGTCAGCCACCTCTACTTCTACGGCGCAGGCTGCATCCCGCCCTTCTCCGATGCGCTGAAGGCCCTCTTGCAACGACGCTTCCCACAGGCCCGCATCGTAGTCGACAGCGACCTCATGGGGGCAGCCATCGCCCTGTGTGGCAACCAGGAAGGCATCGCCTGCATCCTGGGCACAGGCAGCAACTCGTGCCTCTACGACGGAGAGAGAATCGTCGCCAACGTGTCGCCCCTGGGCTATATCCTTGGCGACGAAGGCAGCGGCGCCGTGCTGGGCCGCAATCTGGTGGGCGACCTGCTGAAGGGCCAGATGAGCCCCGACCTGCTCGAAGCCTTCACCCAAGAGACGGGACTCACGCGAACAGACATCATCACGAACGTCTATCGCCAACCCATGCCCAACCGCTTCCTGGCCTCGCTGGCACCCTTCCTCGAGCGGCATCGCCAAGAGCCCCTGATTCGCGCGTTCCTCATCAAGAACTTCCGTCGCTTCTTCCGTCGCAACGTGGCGCTCTACCACAGGCCCGACCTCAAGGCCAACTTCGTTGGCGGCATTGCCAACACCTTCAGCAGCGAACTCTCCGAAGCCGCACGACAGGAAGGGCTGACCCTGGGCCACGTCATCCAACGCCCCATCGAGCAAATGGCCGACTTCCTGCTTTCCCACTGATTCAACAACATCTTCCCAATCATAAAGCTATGACGAAAAGAATCACCATCTCACTGCTTCTCGCGCTCTTCATCTTGGGAGCGCGCTCAGAGAACAAACCCGTCAGCGTGGAGACCCGGCAAGGCATCACGCGACTGACCTTCTTCTCCCCCACCATCCTGCGCATCGAGCACCAAGCCACACAGGCCGACCAGGGGCAGAAGAGCCTCGTGGTCACCATGCAGCCACAGGACATCGACGTAAAGGTGCGCAAAGCTTCAGGCCAAACGACGGCCTCCAGCAGCGCACTCAAAGCAATCATCGACCACAAGACAGGCATCGTGACCGTCCAAGCCGGCGGCCGCACGATGCTCAGGGAAAAGTCGTGCCGCCTGCAACCCCGACCCACGATTACCTACACACTCGACGGCGACGAACCCATCTATGGACTGGGCGCAATGCAAGACGGAAAACTGAACCGCCGAGGCACAGAGCGACGCCTCATGGAGCAGTCGAACCAGGAGGACTTTCAGTATGTCATTCAGTCACTTAAGGGCTGGGGAATCTACTGGGACACCTACGCACGAGCCGACTTCATCGACAACGCCGAGGGGATGACATTCTCCCCCGAGGTGGGCAACCGCATCGACTACTACTTCATGCTGGGAGGCTCGGCCGACGGCGTCAACCGCCAGATGCGTCAACTCTCAGGCCAGGTGCCCATGTTCCCGCTCTGGACCTTCGGATACTGGCAGTGCCGCGAACGATACAAGTCGACGAAGGAACTGCTGGAGGTCGTCAACTGGCACCGCGCAAACCAAGTGCCGCTCGACGGCATCATTCAGGACTGGCAATACTGGGGTTCGAACTACACGTGGAACGCAATGGACTTCCTCAACGAGGAATTTGCCGACGGCGACCGCATGATACAGCGCGTCCACGAACTCAACGCCCACCTCATGATAAGCATCTGGGCAAGCTTTGGCCCGATGACCAAGCCCTACAAGGAGCTCAACGAGAAGGGCTTGCTCTACGACATCGAGACGTGGCCGCAGAGCGGACTCCCCATGTGGCCGCCACGCCGCGACTACATGAGCGGAGTGCGTGTCTACGACGCATACAGCCAGGAGGCTCGCGACATCTACTGGAAGTACCTCACCCGCCTCCACAAGAGCGGCGTGGACGCCTGGTGGATGGACTCGACCGACCCCGACCAATTCGACGTGAGCGAAGAGCAATACGACCGCCCCGTAGGCCAGTCGCCCTCCCTGGGCATCGGCTCGCAAGGCACCTACCGTTCACTGCGCAATGCCTTCCCGCTGGCTACGGTTAGCGGCGTCTACGACAAGCAGCGCAGCACGGGCGACAACAAGCGCGTCTTCATCATGACCCGCTCGGCCTTTGCCGGCCAACAGCGCTATGGCTCGGGCCTGTGGAGCGGCGACATCACCTCGTCGTGGGACGTGCTGCGCAAACAGGTCCCCCTGTGCCTCAACTACACGATGACGGGATGTCCCAACATCAACACCGACATCGGCGGATTCTTCTGCGGCAGATATGGCGGGCAGCAGTCCACGAGCAACAACAACTATCGCGAACTCTACGTGCGATGGCTGCAGTTCGGAATGTTCTGCCCCGTGTTCCGCAGTCACGGCGCCGACGCGCCACGCGAAATCTACCAGTTTGGCCATCGCGGCGAACCCGTGTTCGATGCCATCGAAGCAGCAATCCGCCTCCGCTACCGACTGCTGCCCTACCTCTACAGCACAGCGTGGCAGGTGACCTCTGGCGGCGACAGCTACATGCGTGCCCTCGTCTACGACTTCCCCAATGACCGCCGAACCTGGGACATGGGAAGTGAGTTCATGTTCGGACAAAGCATACTGGCACTGCCCATCCTCCACCCCCAGTACACCGACGAAGGCACGCGCAGCAAGGCGGACGTCGACTTCACGCAACCCAAGTCCGTCAGCCGCTATCTGCCAAAGGGCGCCACGTGGTACGACTTCTGGACGGAACAGCCCTTCCGCGGCGGACAGGACATCGAGATTGCCACACGACTCGACCGCGCTCCGATGATGGTGCGCTCGGGCAGCATCCTGCCCCTGGCGCCCGTCATGCAGTATGCCGAGGAGAAGAAGTGGGACGACCTCGAAGTCATCGTCTACCCAGGCCAGGACGGAACATTCACGCTCTACGAAGACGAAGGCGACTCGTATCGCTACGAAAAGGGCGAACGCTCGACCATCACCTTCAGCTGGAACGAGCGCAGCAAGCAACTGACCATCGGGGCTCGCAAGGGCGGGTATCGCGACATGCTACTGCGCCGAACCTTCCGCTTGCGCCTTGCCGGCTCCGCTGCGACGAAAGACATCACCTACACCGGTACAGAACAGCACATCAAACTATAACCCCTCATCCTCCCCGTCACCCCGACGATGCACGTGGAAGACGAAGGAGGCTGAATCCTCCTCTCACTCAACGAGGCAATTAACCTCTTCGAGTTGCTATGAAACGCTGATTGCGTCGCAACGTTTATCCATTACGTTGCGTCGCTTTCAGCGTTACGTTGCTTTCACCGTTGCGTCGCAACGTTTATCCATTACGTTGCGGCGCTTTCAGCGTTACATTGCATCGTTTTCACCGTTACGTTGCATCGCTTTCAGCGTTGCGTCGCTTTTACCAAAATTTATTGAGTTTTTCGCTGTACTCAAAGCCAACCTCGGCGAGGCGTTTCTCCAGTTCGCGGCGGTCGATGGCCAGGTCGGCACACAACTCATCGAGCGAGTTGTAGCGGTCCCTCAGCTTCATGTTCACGGCCGAGTACAGCATCATGGGGTCTTGAGGCAGTTCGTTCATAACTTACTCGGATTGTTCATTATAAATGTGTTTGCCCACCACGAGTTTGTCGCCGGAGAGGTCCACCTCAAAGAGATGCGGGACGCGCACGGTCCTGCCCTGTTCGTCCTTCGAGTGGTGGTGGACCGACATCACCCACTGGCCGTCGAAGCGCTTGAAGAGCATCGAGTGGCCATAGCCCGGGGGCGTAATGGGTTGGGCCCCCTGGGTCCACGGGCCGTCGAGCGTACCGCTCTGGGAGTAGGCCACGCCCTGGGTGTAGACGTCGTGCACCCACGAGGTCCAAAGCATGCCGAGCCTGCCTGTGGCTGTGCGGAAGAGCCACGGGCCGTCGGTCACCTTGTTCCACGTCTCACCTCCGGCCTCGTCACGCTCGCGGCTCCAGGGCGAGTCGCTGGCGCGGAAGAGCAGTTTCGCTTGGCCCAGGGTTCCGCTCAGGTCGGGCTTCAGCTCAATCTTTTCGATGGTGCCGTTCCAGTTCTGGAGCCACTCGCCGCAGAAGACCATGTAGGGTTTGCCGTCAGTGTCGCGCCAGAAGGTTCCGTCGAGCGTCGGACGGTTGGCAGGCAGGTAGGTGGCATCGCCAAAGGCACGGTAGGGCCCCATGGGGTTGTCGGCTATGAGCACCTGCGATGCCCGTCGTTCGATGACGTTTCCCCTCACGGTGTCAATCTTCACGGCCTGGTTGGTGAAGGTGGCAAAGTAGTAATACATCCCGTCGCCCGTCTGGTGGAGTTCGGCCGCCCATATCGCCGGCCGTGGGCCCATCCACGAGTCGCGGTCGAAGGCTGTCACCCCGAAGGGCCCTTCCCAGAGCTTCAGGTCGCTGCTGCGCCACATCATCCCACCGGTGCCGGTCATGTAGTACATCTTGGTCTTCTGGTCTGCCAGGATGGCAGGGTCGCTCAGTCGGATGTCGGCCAGCGGCACGTCGTGGCGCACGCCCATCG
>CALZQV010000076.1 GCA_945828295.1 uncultured Prevotellaceae bacterium
TATTTATTATAGTGGCGTTTTCTGTCTGTCCAAAATCGATTTTGACCAAATGACATTTTGACCACTTTGACCACTTGCCCCCCAAAATGTACTTCCCTAGAAAAAGTTGAATGGATTTTAGCTTAACCCTGCCATGGATTGAATGCTTATTATGTACCTTAATTCTTATCCCTGGCAGAAGTTGAATTATTCTCTCTTAACCCTTGTTTTTGTTGAATAGGCTCCGCGGAAAGCCGTTCAATCATATTCAGGGTTTGCGGTGCAAAGGTACATGCTCCTTCCTGTATCTCCAAGTTTTCAAGGTACTTTTCTCTATAGCTTGTCCATTTCTTTTGTATTTTCCCCCTGCAGGATGCTGCCTGACGGGGTGTCATGTTGTTAAGCGACATATGTGGCCGTTCATTATTGTAGAAGGCAATAGCTTTAGCCAACGCCCTCCTGAGCTCTCCTATGGAATGGAACTTGATATCCTTGAGCAGTTCATTCTTGACGGTGTTGTTCTGGCGTTCAGCCACGGCATTATCCTTGGGGTCGCCGCTCTCCGTCATACTAATCTTGATGCCTGCCTCGATAAGTAGTGATGTATATGCGGCGCTGACGTACTGGATGCCTCTGTCAGAGTGGTGGATGAGGTTTACGATATCATCAGGATCAAGCGTCTCAAGAGCCTTCAAAAGGCACTCTACGCTGCACCAGGCTTCCATCGTCTCGCCCACATACCAGCTGATGATTTCCTTGGTATAGCAGTCCGTTATCATCGACAGATAGCAGAAGTCGTAGCTTCCGTCAGGATTCCAGATTGGGATATACGTGATATCCGTCACCCAAATCTGATTCTTGCGTATCGGTATGATATCCTTTACTAGATTCGGATACGTAGGAAGTCCGTGAGTAGAGTCCGTCGTGCGTGGGCGACGCCTTGGGAGCCTCACGTTCAAACCGTTACGGGCTATTATCGCCTCCATCTTGTCACGTCCCACCATATACTCATAGTCAGCACCAAAGCGTTCGCGATACATGTAGTGGAGCTTGGGACCGCCTATGCCGGGATCTATCTGACGGATATCCTTGACGAATTGGATTACCATCTCCTCCTTCAGCCGTTGTTTGCTTAATGTGTCCCTGTACTGATAGTATGCCTGCCAGCTCTTGCCAAACAGCCGGCAGAGAAGGCCCATGGTCTGGCCCTTGACCTTCTCTGCGGCAAGCTTTGTTACTGTTTGGCGCCAGCTTTTTTTCTGATTGGAATGTTGAACATCTTCTCGGCCTCGTCAATCATCACGTCCTTGGCGTGATTCATCCACTCAGCCATCTTCAACGCTTCCGCCAGACGCTTGTTCTCTTCCCTGAGACGGGCCAGTTCCTCGGCCTCACTCTCAACTGGTTTCTGACTCTTTTTAGGCATACTAGACGGATTTGGTTTGACATATGGAGTGCCTTCACCTCTTTTTTTAGGCACTTTCCCGTCTGCAAAGGTACGAATCCATCTTCGAATGGTTCTGCAACTAACGCCAAAATCTGCACTTAATTGCTTAATGGGTACATGATTTAGCAAATAGGCCTTGACAATCATGCGGGTTTCTGCTAATGACTTGTGCTGCCTACCACGATTGAGTGCCAATTCCTGTAACTCCATTAATTCCAGATCTTCTGTTTTATCCATCTTTAAACGTTGTTTTTTCATTCAACGTTTTTCAGGGCAAGACAAAATCCATTTGCGCAACCGCGATGTCGGGGAAAAAATTCCTTCACATATATTTGGAAACCGCACGTTTTTTTTGTATCTTTGTAGTTGTATTACGGAACGTGAGAAAATGGCAGAAAACATATATCCGATAGAGAATCGCATGCTGAGCCGCCAGGAGCGCGAGAAGATGCTCGGGCAGC
Source organism: uncultured Prevotellaceae bacterium (assembly GCA_945828295.1). Lineage (GTDB taxonomy): Bacteria > Bacteroidota > Bacteroidia > Bacteroidales > Bacteroidaceae > Physcousia. Next base: position 1,888 of record CALZQV010000076.1, read on the forward strand.
GCGGTGTGATGGTGTGGTTCACGGGCCTGAGCGGCAGCGGGAAGTCGACCGTGGCGCTGGGCGTTGAGCGCGAACTGCACCGGCGAGGCATCCTGTGCCGCATACTCGACGGCGACAACATACGTGCCGGCATCAACTCCAACCTGGGCTTCTCGCCCGAAGACCGCCGCGAGAACATCCGTCGCATAGCCGAGGTGGGCAAGCTGTTTGTCGACACGGGCGTGGTCACACTGGCCTGCTTCGTGAGCCCCACGGAGGAAATCAGGCAGATGGCGCGCCAGATAGTGGGCGCCGACGACTTCAAGGAGGTGTTCGTGAGCACGCCCATCGAAGAGTGTGAGCGTCGCGACGTGAAGGGCCTCTACGCGCGTGCCCGCCGCGGTGAGGTGAAGGAGTTCACGGGCGTTAGTGCGCCCTTCGAGGCCCCGCAGCATCCCGCCCTGAGCATCGACACCTCGGTGCTGCCGCTTGAGGAGAGCATCGCCCGCGTCGTGGAGATGGTGGTGAAGGCCTCGCAGCTATAGCGCCCCCCCAGCCGTTGCGATAGCGCCCCCCGCGATAAAGATAGCATCGCTTCGCCGCAATGACAGCATCGCTTCGTCGCAATGACAGCGTCGCCCGGGCACGAAGAAAGCATCCCTCCGACAGAATGATAACATAACACATACGGCAAAATGCACGCCGCGAGCGCGTGCAGGCCGCCAAGCAATAAACAAAAAAGAACAATAGAAAAAGTATGGAATACAATCTTTCGCATTTGCAGGAACTGGAGACGGAGTCGATACACATCATCCGCGAGGTGGCTGCAGAGTTCGAGAACCCCGTAATGCTCTACAGCATCGGCAAGGACAGCAGCGTCATGGTGCGCCTGGCCGAGAAAGCCTTTGCCCCCGGCAAGGTGCCCTTCCCCCTGATGCACATCGACTCGAAGTGGAAGTTCCGCGAGATGATAGAGTTTCGCGACGCCTATGCCAAGAAGTACGGCTGGAACCTCATCGTGGAGTCGAACATGGAAGCCTACCGCCAGGGCGTGGGCCCATTCACCCACGGCTCGAAGGTGCACACCGACCTGATGAAGACCCGCGCACTGCTCGACGCCCTGAACAAGTACAAATTCGACGCAGCCTTTGGCGGTGCACGCCGCGACGAGGAAAAAAGCCGTGCCAAAGAGCGCATATTCTCCTTCCGCGACAAGTTTAACCAGTGGGACCCCAAGAACCAGCGCCCCGAGCTGTGGGACATCTACAACAGCCGTGTCCACAAGGGCGAGTCGATTCGCGTCTTCCCCCTGTCGAACTGGACCGAACTGGACATCTGGCAGTACATCCGCCTGGAGAACATCCCCATCGTGCCCCTCTACTTTGCCAAAGAGCGTCCCTGCGTGGAGATTGACGGCAACCTCATCATGGCCGACGACGACCGACTGCCCGAGCAGTATCGTCCGCTCGTGAGAAACCGCATGGTGCGCTTCCGCACACTGGGCTGCTGGCCACTCACGGGGGCCGTGGAGTCCAACGCCAGCACCATCGAGGAAATCGTCGAAGAAATGATGACTACCACGAAGAGCGAGCGCACGACCCGCGTCATCGACTTCGACCAAGAGGCCTCGATGGAACAAAAGAAACGCGAGGGATACTTTTAGAATGGACAATGGAGAATGGACAATTGATAATTGAAAAATACATGGAAGATAAGAAAATAGATATCAAGGCATTCCTGGACGCCGACGAAAAGAAAGACCTGCTGCGACTGCTCACGGCAGGCAGCGTCGACGACGGAAAAAGCACACTCATCGGACGACTGCTGTTCGACTCAAAGAAACTCTATGAAGACCAGCTGCAGGCACTGGAGCGCGACTCGGTGCGCGTGGGCAACGCCGGAGCCGGCGAAATCGACTACGCACTGCTGCTCGACGGACTGAAGGCCGAGCGCGAAGAGGGCATCACCATCGACGTGGCCTACCGCTACTTCTCCACCAACCAACGCAAGTTCATCATCGCCGACACGCCGGGCCACGAACAGTACACCCGCAACATGATAACCGGCGGCTCGACGGCCAACCTGGCCATCATCCTCGTCGACGCACGGGCGGGAATCATCACACAGACACGCCGCCACACGTTCCTCGTCTCACTGCTCGGCATCAAGCACATCGTGCTGGCCGTCAACAAGATGGACCTCGTAGACTTCTCGCACGACGTGTTCGACAAAATCAAGAGCGAATACCTGGCGCTGACCAGCCAACTGGGCATCGAAGACGTAACCTGCTTCCCCATATCAGCCAAGATGGGCGACAACGTGGTGGAGAAGAGCACCAACACACCCTGGTACGACGGTCCGGCACTGCTCGACTTCCTGGAGACAGTGCCCATCCACCTCGACCGCAACATGACAAACTTCCGCTACCCCGTGCAGTACGTGCTGCGCCCCAACCTCGACTTCCGAGGCTTCTCGGGCAAGATAGCCAGCGGCGTCATCCACAAAGGCGACGAAATCGTGGCACTGCCCTCGATGAAGCGAAGCCACGTGAAGAGCATCGTAACCTACGACGGCGAGCTCGAGGAAGCCTTCTGCCCGCAAAGCGTGACCATCTGTCTCGAAGACGAAATCGACATCAGCCGAGGCGAGATGATCGTCAAACCGGGCGACCTGCCACACGTCGGACGCTCGTTCGAAACCATGCTCGTGTGGATGGACGAGGAACCCATGGACCGCTCAAAGCAGTTCTTCCTCAAGCACAACACCAACACCACGCGTGCCACCATCGACTCGGTGCAGTATCGCGTCGACGTGAACACCATGGAACAGATGGAAGGCCGAGACTTCAAACTCAATGAAATCGGTTGCGTGCGCATCACCACTGCCAAGACACTCTTCTTCGACAGCTACAAGGACAACCGCGCAACGGGAGCATTCATCCTCATCGACCCCATAACCAACAACACCTCGGCCGTGGGCATGATCGTGCGCCCGCTGGAGGAAAACGAAGCCAACGAACAGCCCGTGCCCACGCTCGACCTGAAGGCACTCGACATTCCCGCCGAGCACTATCCCAGCATCGAACGCGCAACGGCCGAACTCGCGCGACAAGGCCTGGAGGTTAAAATCATAAAATAAGGCACAAAACAACAATAGCCAACAATACACAGCAATGGGACTCATAGAATTTAGCAAACTTCCCGTCAACACGCTCGTGGGCGCCGACTGGAAAACATTCAAGACCGTTACAAAGGGACAGCACATTGCACCTGAGAAACGCACGAAGTTCATGCTCACAAAAATGATATGCCGACTGCTCAGCATCTTCACCCCCATACAGGAAAGACGCTACCAGCGCATATTGGCCAACACACAGCTCGAGCACGACCCCGTCTTCATCCTCGGACACTGGCGAAGCGGGACAACCTTCGTCCACAACATCCTGGCGCAAGACCCGCGCTTCGGCTACACGACAACCTACCAGACCGTCTTCCCCCACTACATACTCGCCCTGCAGGGTCTCTTCAAGCCCGTCATGGGATGGCTCATGCCCAGCCACAGACCCACCGACAACATGGAACTGGCACCCGACCTGCCACAGGAGGAGGAGTTCGCCCTGCAGAACACCTGCCCAACGTCGTACTACCTCTTCTGGTTCTTCCCCGAGCGCATGCAGGAATACTGCGACCGCTTCCTCACCATGAAGGATGCCACGCCCGAGGAAGTGAAGGACTTCAAGGAAAAGTTCGAGAAACTGGTGAAGATTTCCATGTGGAACTCGCGCCGATACGTCAAGGACGCCCAGTACCTGTCGAAGAACCCACCACACACGGGTAAGGTGAAGACCCTTGTCGAGATGTACCCCAACGCAAAGTTCATCTATCTCATGCGCAACCCCTACACGGTGTTCGAATCAAGCCGAAGCTTCTTCACCAACACCATCACACCCCTGGAACTACACTCCATACCCCTCGACCAGATGGAACGCAACATCCTGCGTAACTACATGGAGCTCTACAAAGCCTATCAGGAGCAAAAGAAATACATCCCCGAGGGAAATCTCATCGAGGTGCGTTTCGAAGACATCGAGAAAGACGCCATGGGACTGGCCGAGCGGCTCTACAAGGAGCTCTCACTGCCCGGTTGGGAAACCGCCAAGCCCTACATCGAGAAATACATCGAAGGGAAGAAGGGATACAAGAAGAATCAGTATCAGTACGACCCACGCACCGTGCAACTGGTCAACGACGCATGGGGCACCGTACTCGACGAGTGGGGCTACGAACGGCTGTAACCCCATCCGTCGCTATTCAGGAAATAGCAGAAGCTGGCGACATTCATCGCGGCGCACAGGACGCGAAACACGCTCTTCGTCGCGAGGTGCATCAACGAAGATGTCAAGCTGAACCGCCAAGTCGGGCTTCAAGCCATAACGCCCCCAACGAATGTGGACAAAAGGCGAGTGGCGCTGAAGCGACTGGTACCACAAGTAGCGACGCACGCTGTTGTAGAGCTGTGGATAAACCACGTCGGAAGAAAAAATGCCGCTGTGAAGATTATACAGCTGACGCGTGAGCTGACGAAGGCTCATCCCATCACTGCCGCTGTGAAGCAACATGTTCATGATATCCGTGTGGTAGACATTCTTCATATATGAAACGCCCTCGGGCTTAATCACAACAAAGGTACATTAAAATAGGTTAAATCACAAATAAACAATGATGAAAAAAACACTCCGACTGATAATTGCAGCAAGCATCATCATGCTCTGTGCCTGCGAAAAGGAAAGCTACTACCACACGATGTCGATCATCCGCCCACTGGGAGCCGGCGTGGTCATGGCCGACCAAGAATACGACACGCTAAGTTTCTACACGACCGACAACTTCCAACTGATTTCAAACGCTGAGTGGGCCGTTGTGCCCGACTCTATGAAGAATGGTCGTATCAAAAACTCCTATTACCACATCTGGACCGTTGTCTCGCCAATCGTGTTCGAGGCAAACACTACAGGGCAGCCACGCCTGGGAAACATCACGGTCCGCTGCTATGGCGACAACGAATGGAACCAGACAGCAATTGCCAGTTTCTACCAGCTCTCGTGGCTCGACATCACCAGGCCCAGACCCAAATACTCCTACAAAGACGGCACGATAAATGGCGCTGCCTTCGAAGCTGTGGACTCTGCGACACAAATTACCGACACCATTTGCTTCTACGTGTATGACGACTGGACGCTCTCCGGCGGCTCGTTCGTCCATCCCAAGGAAACATCCGGCAAGAAGGGACGGAACAAGATTGCTGTCGACGTGGAGGAAAACCCTGATTTCGTTGAGCGCGAGACAACACTGACGCTGACCAGTAGGGGAGTGGCCACACCCATCAAGTTCAAGCAGAAAGCCAAGAAGAAAGAATGACAAAGGGGAGAAACATACTCGTAGCACTGCTCGTTGCAGCATCGTGTGCCTGTCTGGTCGTAGCCTGCATTTTCCTTGCCGACTGCACAAGCAAGTGTGACGGCGACACGCGCATCGCCATTTATCCTCAGGACACGCCCGTTACTGTGGTTGGCAAACTGAAGCAAGAGGGCATTCGCACGTGCGGCTTCTCCCTGCTCGCCAAAGTCCTCCGATACGACAACGCACGGCCAGGACTCTATCGCATCGCAAAGGGAAGCAACATACTCTCCGTCTTCCGCATGTTGCGAAACGGCAGGCAGGAACCCGTCAACCTCACAATCCCATCAGTGCGTACGATGGACCGTCTGGCAGGTTTCCTTGGCGACCACCTCATGATGGACTCCACAGACATCGTGAATGCTTTCTCCGACTCTCTCTTCTGCGACTCGCTTGGATACAGTGTAGCCACGCTGCCCGCTCTCTTCATACCAAACACTTACCAGGTGTATTGGACAACCTCGCTTGGCGATTTCGTGAAGCGCATGCAACGCGAAAACGCCGCCTTCTGGAACGACCAACGCGAAGCTAAGGCAAAAGCGCTTGGCATGACACACGAGGAGGTTGTCACACTGGCAAGCATCATCGACGAAGAAACAGCGAACAACGCCGAAAAGCCCATGATTGCTGGCATGTATATTAACCGACTGCACACAGGAATGCCTCTGCAGGCCGACCCAACGATTAAGTTTGCCCTGCAGGACTTCACATTGCGACGCATCTGGGGAAAGCATCTCAACGTGGACAGCCCCTACAATACGTACAAGAACATCGGACTGCCTCCTGGTCCTATACGCATTCCGTCCGTCGCAGGCATCGACGCTGTTCTCGATGCCAAGAAACACGACTATCTCTATATGTGCGCAAAGGAGGATTTCTCGGGCACGCACAACTTTGCACGAACGTATGGCGAACATCTGCAAAACGCACGAAAATACACTCAAGCTCTCAATAACAGAGGAATAAAATGAAAAAGATAATCTTTATCACCACACTCCTTGTCACTCAACTCTCTTGTGCGCAGAAGACAACCATCGAACTGCGTGATAGTATCCGGCTCCACGACTACTACACATCCATCCAAGTGCCCGACGGAAACTATCGTGTAACCGTGACCTTGGGCAACAAGAAAAAGGCAGGAAATACTACGTTGAGGGCTGAAAGCCGACGTCTCTTCATCGAAAACGAGCCCACAAAGAAGGGAGAAACAAAGAGAATCTCGTTCCTCGTGAACAAACGTACTCCCAAAATCAACGAGCGCGAATATGTGAGGATAAAGGAACGCGAACGCACGAAACTGAACTGGGACGACCTGCTGACCTTTGAGATTACGGGCGATGCGCAGGCCGTGCAACGCATCGAGGTGGAACGTGACACCATTGCACCAACTGTTTTCCTTTGTGGCAACTCTACTGTTGTCGACCAAGACGATGAGCCGTGGGCCAGCTGGGGACAGATGATTACGCGATGGTTCAACGACAGTGTGTGCTTCTGCAATCTGGCAGAAAGCGGTGAGACTGCATCAACGTTCATCGCTGCTGGCCGACTGAAGAAAGGCCTCTCGATGATGAAACCTGGCGACTTCATTATCATGGAGTTTGGCCACAACGACCAAAAGCAGAAAGGCCCAGGCACCGGGGCATACTATAATTTTGCCACAGCACTGAAGACGTTCGTCGACGAAGCAAGGAGTAGGGGAGCACAACCCATCTTCATCACACCCACACAACGTCGCTCGTTCGACGAAAAAGGAAAGATACGCGAAACACATGCCAACTATCCCGAGGCAATGGCATGGGTTGCTCAGCGCGAAAATTGCACGCTTATCGATTTACATCAGATGACGCGCACCCTCTTCGAAGCAATGGGACAAGAGAACTCAAAACGCGCATTCGTCCACTATCCTGCAGGTAGTTATCCCGGGCAAAACAAGCCCTTTGCCGACAACACCCACTTCAACCCATACGGTGCATATCAAATTGCTAAGTGCGTCATCGAAGGACTGATTGCCAACAATGTGGCATTCACACGCTTCCTTCGACCCGAGTACCCCAAAGGATACAATCCGGCAAAGCCAGACGCCTTCGATAGCTTCCATTGGGTTGAGAGTCATCACATCGACTTAATTAAACCCGACGGGAACTAAAATCCGAGTTTAACGCCGTTGTAGTTAAATTATTTACAATTATTAAACAAACTCTTAAATTCAGCAGGGTAGGGGGTCT
>CALZQV010000077.1 GCA_945828295.1 uncultured Prevotellaceae bacterium
TTTCATCGTTGGGCGCGTATTATGAATTATTGTTTAATTTTGCACGTTGTAACGTATCGCATGGTGTCTTGCCGATGAAAATCTTACACCGCTCCGTCCCATTTCTGCAATCCCTCCAACCCATTCCTGCAATCCCTCCAACCCATTCTTGCAATCCTTCCAGACAATTCTATATTCGTCGGGCGATGAATATAAAACCGACGCCGATGAATATACAAACATCGTTCGATGCGTGTATAGCCGTCGGGCGATGAATATAGAATGCGATGCACGGCCTGCAAGTATAGGATAAAAGTTTTGCAAAAAAGTGGGGCAGGGTGGGCATTTTATCGTGGAATTTTGCTAAATTTGTGAACAAATTTCTCGCGCATGCGCAATACTCACGCGATACCTTTCTCTTTTAATGCCGGGGGGAGGCTGGTGGAATTGGCTGAACCTCAGATTATGGGCATACTGAACGTGACGCCCGACTCCTTCTTTGCCGCCAGCCGGCGGGAAGGCGAGACGGCCATTGTGGAGCGTGCGCGGCAGATTGTCGACGAGGGTGCACTGGTGATTGACGTCGGGGGCTGCAGTACGCGCCCCGGGTCGGAGCCGGCAACCGAGGAGGAGGAGAAAGCCCGTCTGGGCGTGGCGCTCAAGGCCATCCGGCGCGAGTTGCCCGACGCCCTCCTGTCCGTCGATACGTTTCGGCCGCGCGTGGCCGAATGGGCCGTGGGCGAATACGGCGTGACGATGGTCAACGACGTGTCTGGTGGCGCCGACCCTGCGATGTTCCCCCTGGTGGCGCGCCTGCGTGTGCCCTACGTGCTGACCTATGCCGGCAGTCTGGCCGGGGGCGTGGGCGCGGTCATGTGTGAACTGAGCAAGCGCGTGGCAGAGCTTCGGGAACTCGGGGCGAAGGACGTGCTGCTCGACCCAGGCTTCGGGTTCGGCAAGACGCTGGACGAGAACTACGAACTGCTGAGCCACCTGTCGGACCTCCGACAAATGGAGCTGCCCCTGCTCGTGGGTGTGTCGCGCAAAAGCATGGTCCACCGCCTCCTGGGCATCACGGCCGATGAGGCCCTCAACGGGACGACGGTGCTCCACACGCTGGCCCTGGAGCGCGGCGCCGACATACTGCGCGTCCACGACGTGCGGGCCGCCGCCGAAGCCATACGCATCGTGGCGAAAATGAGCAAAGAATAGTAAATCGAAAAACAGAAAATAAGATTGTGTTCCTGTCCTTTGGCCTGAAAGACTTTGTCGACATCGTATCTGTAGCAATCATCCTCTATTATTGCTACAAGGTGATGAAACGCTCGCGATCCGTCAACATCTTCTATGGAGTGCTCATCTTCATCAGCTTCTGGATTGTGGTATCGAAGATTCTGGAGATGAAGGTCCTGGGTGGCGTGCTCGACCAGCTTGTAAACGTGGGCGCCATTGCCCTCATCGTCTTGTTCCAGGAGGAGATTCGCCACTTCTTCTACGAGCTTGGGGCCCACGAGAAGGCCAACCGCCTGGTGCGCTTCTTCCGTTCCGAAAAGGCTAAGAGCGCCAACGACGAGTACCGATACGACCGTGAGGTCATCTTCCCCATCGTGATGGCCTGCATCAACATGAGCAAGCAGAAGGTGGGCGCCCTCATCGTCATCGAGAACGACATTCCCCTCACCGACTTCATCCGCACGGGCGAGACCATCGACGCTCGCATATCGCAGCGGCTGGTTGAGAACATATTCTTCAAAAACAGCCCGTTGCACGACGGCGCCATGATTGTCGCGGGCGGCAAAATCGTGGCGGCAGCCTGCATCCTGCCCATCTCCCACGACCTGGACATCCCCAAGGAGTTCGGCCTGCGCCACCGCGCCGGAAAGGGCGTGACGACCGACACCGATGCGCTGGCCGTCATCGTGAGCGAGGAGACGGGCAACATCACGGCAGCCTACGGCGACGCCTTCCGCAGCCACCTCTCGCCCGAGGAACTCGAGAACATACTCATGAAGGGGCGCTTCTGACTCCGCCTCGCGAGTGACACATGAAAAGAAAAAGCTACATAAACTTAAATAAAAAGAAAGTATGACACTTATTGAAAAAATTATTGCCCGCGCCAAGGCAAACCGCCAGCGTATCGTGCTCCCCGAGTCGCTCGAGGAACGCACGCTGACCGCTGCCGACCGCGCCGTGGCCGACCAACTGGCCGACATCATCCTCATCGGTAACCGAGAAGAAATCATGGCCAAGGCCAGCGAACTCGGCCTGACCCACGTCGGCGGAGCCACCATCATCGACCCCGCCACCAGCCCTAAGACTCAGGAGTACGCAAACCTGCTCTACGAATTGCGCAAGAAAAAGGGCATGACCCCCGAAGAAGCACAGAAGAAGGTGATGGACCCCTTGTACTTCGGTTGCCTCGTCATCAAGAGCGGCGATGCCGACGGACAAATCAGCGGAGCGCTCAGCACCACGGGTGACACTCTGCGCCCCGCCCTGCAAATCATCAAGTGTGCCCCCGGCATCACCTGCGTGAGCGGTGCCATGTTGCTCATCACCCAGACACCGCAGTACGGCGAAGACGGCCTGCTCGTGGTCGGCGACGTAGCAGTGACCCCCATGCCCGATGCCGCACAGCTGGCACAGATTGCCGTCTGCACAGCCCAGACGGCCAAGAGCGTTGCCGGCTTTGCTGAGCCCCGCGTGGCCATGCTGTCGTTCTCGACCAAGGGCAGCGCAAAGCACGAGGTGGTGGACAAAGTGGTGGAGGCCACACGTCTGGCACGCGAACTCGACCCGGCACTGAAAATCGACGGCGAGCTGCAGGCCGACGCAGCCCTCGTTCCTTCGGTGGGCCAGAAGAAGGCTCCCGGAAGCGACATTGCAGGAAAGGCCAACGTGCTCGTATATCCCTGTCTTGAGGTGGGCAACATCAGCTACAAACTCGTGCAGCGACTGGGCAACGCCGACGCCATCGGTCCCATCCTCCAGGGTATCGCTCGCCCCGTCAACGACCTCAGCCGCGGCTGCTCGGTCGACGACATCTACAAGATGGTGGCCATCACAGCCTGCCAGGCCATGGACGCTAAATAATTGAAAATTGAAAGCTGAAAATTGAAAGATTTAGATGAAGATACTTGTTTTAAACTGCGGGAGCAGCAGCATTAAGTATGCGCTCTACAACATGGATGACCAGAGCGTCATCACCAGCGGCGGCATCGAGAAAATCGGTCTGCCCGACTCATTCATTAAGTACAAATACAACGGAGAGAAGTTCCAGATAGACCGCCCCATCGAGGAACACACGGCTGGAGTGCAGTTCATCTTCGAGGTGCTCACCACGGGCCAGCACGCCGTTCTGAAAAGCCTCAACGAGCTGGGTGCCGTCGGCCATCGCATGGTTCACGGGGGCGAGCGCTTCAACAAGAGTGTCGTGCTCACCCCGAAGGTGATGGAGGAGTTTGCCAAGTGCAACGACCTGGCTCCCCTGCATAACCCCGCAAACATCAAGGGCGTGAACGCCGTCAGCGCACTCCTTCCCGAGATTCCCCAGGTGGGCGTCTTCGACACGGCCTTCCACCAGACCATGCCCGACTATGCCTATATGTACGCCCTGCCTTACTCGCTCTACAAGGAGCACGGCGTGCGCCGCTACGGCTTCCACGGAACCAGCCATCGCTACGTTAGTCAGCGCGTTTGCGAATACCTGGGCATCAAGGCCGAAGAAAGCCGCATCATCACCTGCCACATCGGTAACGGCGCCAGCATCGCTGCCGTGAAGAACGGGAAGTGTGTCGACACGTCCATGGGCCTCACGCCCCTCGAGGGACTCATCATGGGAACCCGTTCGGGCGACATCGACGCCGGAGCCGTTACCTTCATCATGGATAAGCTGAACCTCGACACGAAGGGCATATCCAACCTGCTCAACAAGCAGAGCGGACTGGCTGGCGTGAGTGGCGGCAGCAGCGACTTCCGCGACATCCTGAAGGGCATTGAAGAAGGCAACGACCGCGCCCGTCTGGCCAAGGAGATGTATACCTACCGCATCAAGAAGTACATCGGAGAGTATGCCGCAGCAATGGGCGGCGTCGATGTGATTTTGTTCACGGGCGGCGCCGGCGAGAACCAGTGGGAGGTGCGCGAGGGTGCCACCAAGGGACTCGAATTCATGGGCGTTGAGGTAGACCCGGCGAAGAACCGCGCCTGCCGCGCCACCGAGGCTGTTATCTCGACCGACGACAGCAAGGTGACCGTTTGCGTCATCCCCACCGACGAGGAGCTGATGATTGCCCTCGACACGATGGCGCTGGTAGGTTGATACCTCAGTCAGAGCATAACAAAACCGCCCCAACTCGCTGTGAGCTGGGGCGGTTGCTTTTTTGAGGCCTGAGGCGATGCTATGCCTCGGCAGCAGCGAGCAGAATCTCGCTGAGCGAGGGATGGGCATGCACGGTGTCGGCAATGTCGTGGATGGTGGCGCCCAGGCGCATGGCCAGCGTCACTTCGTGGATGAGGTCGCTGGCGTGGGCTCCCAGGATGTGGCAGCCCAGTATCTTCCCTTCCTTGTCAGTCAGTATCTTCACCAGACCATCGTCGGCCTCCATGGCCAGCGCCTTGCCGTTGGCGCGATAGAAAGCCTTGTGGGCCTGGTATTCGATGCCGGCTTCCTCCAGCTGCTCTTCGGTCAGGCCAACCATGGCGGCCTCGGGTACGGTGAACACGGCGCTGGGGATAAGTTCCTTTGAGAATTTAAGGTCCTTAGTGTCCTTAAGGATGCTGGCCAGCGCAACCCTCCCTTGGGCCGAGGCCGCATGGGCCAGCTGGATGAGTCCGTTCACGTCGCCAATGGCATAGATGCCGGGCACGTTGGTCTGCATGTGCTCGTCCACGACAATGCCGCGCGGGGTGGCCTCGATGCCCACGTCCGCAAGGTTCAGGCTGTCGAGGTTAGCAGCGCGACCCACGGCCATCAAGACCAGGTCGGCCTCCACGCTCTGCACCTTGCCCTTCTCCTCGAAGTCAACACATAGCCCCCCTTCCCGGCCCTCCCCCGTAATGGGGAGGGGGAAAGTTGCACCCTCGGCTCCTCCCCCATTACGGGGGGAGGTTGGGAGGAGGGGTCTGATTTCCTTGGCAGCAGCGCCGGTGTGGAACTCGATGCCGCGTTTCTTAAGGCTGGTGCGCAGTCGCTTGGCCAGGTCGCGGTCGAACTGGGGGAGCACTTCCTTGCAGAACTCGATGACGGTCACCTGCGACCCGAGGGCTTGGAAGATGCTGGCAAACTCAAGCCCGATGACGCCTCCGCCGATGATGCAGAGCCGCTGGGGCAGGGTAGCGAGGTTCAGCATCTCGGTGCTCGTCACCACTCCCTCGGCATGTGCGCCTGGGATAGGCAGGAACTTCGTCACACTGCCCGTGGCAATGATGATATTGGGAGCAGAAAACTCATTGTCAATTGATAATTGTCCATTGTCCATTTTCTTGACGGCCACCGTATGGCTGTCAAGGAATCGCGCCTCGCCCTCAACGAGTGTGATTCCCGGTGTCTTCATCAGTTGTGCCACGCCCGTCTTCAGCTTTTCCATCACCTCGTTCTTACGGGCTATGGCCGCTGCAAGATAGGCATTGGCCTCGTCCAGAAGGGCTTCAGCGTCTTCTCCCCTCCCTGCACAGGAGGGGCTGGGAATGGGGCTTTCTGCCGAATGGCACAGGCACTTCGTCGGGATGCATCCGGCATTGAGGCACGTACCGCCCAGGTGCTGCTTCTCAATGACGACAACAGAAAGGCCGGCCTTGGCGGCACGGACTGCTGTCTCGTACCCGCCAGGCCCCGCCCCGATAATGATCAGGTCGGTATTCATAAGGCTTTGAAGGTAAACTTGGGTTCTTTCACGGCCTTCACGTCGTCCATGCGGCGGACGGGGGTATCGTGGGGCGCCGTCTTCACCATTTCGGGGTTGGCCTTGGCCTCCTCGGCAATGCGCTTCATGACGGCGATGAAGTCGTCCAGCGTCTCCTTGCTCTCGGTCTCCGTGGGCTCAATCATTAGGGCCTCGTGGAAAAGGAGGGGGAAGTAGATGGTGGGCGCATGGAAGCCGTAGTCCAGAAGGCGCTTGGCCACGTCGAGCGTGGTCACGTGGTCGGGCGAATGGTGGTCACCACCGTATTCCTCAAGCAGCCCGTCGAAGACGAACTCGTGCTTGCACACCGTGTCGATGGGCAATTTGTAGTGACTGCGCAACGATTCCTTGATGTAGTTAGCATTCAGTACGCTCAGCTTACCGGCCGTGGGGATGTTCTCCTTGCCCAGGCTCAGCAGGTAGGCATAGGCCCGAACGATGATGGCAAAGTTACCAAGGAAGAAGGACACGTAGCCCAGCGATTCGTCGTCGCAGTGCAGCTCATAGACTTTAAGGTCCTTAAAGTCCTTAGAGTCCTTAAAGTCCTTAGCGACAACCTGCGGGTTGGGCAGGAACTGCTCCAAGCCCTTGCGCACTCCCACGGGACCGCTGCCGGGACCGCCGCCGCCATGAGGCGTGGAGAAGGTCTTGTGGAGGTTGATGTGCATCACGTCGAAGCCCATGTCGCCCGGGCGGCATACGCCCAGCATGGGGTTCAGGTTGGCTCCGTCGTAGTACATCAGTCCGCCGCACTCGTGCACCAGTTTGGCAATCTCGGGAATCTTTGTCTCGAAGAGCCCCAGCGTGTTGGGGTTGGTCATCATCATGCCGGCAATGTCTGGCCCGAGCAGTGGCTTCAGGTCTTCGATGTCGACAGTGCCGTCAGCAGTTGACTTCACTTCAACAATCTGTAGTCCGCACACGGCAGCTGAGGCGGGATTGGTGCCGTGGGCCGAGTCTGGTACGATAATCTTTGTGCGGGCCGAGTCGCCGCGACTCATGTGGTAGCTGCGGATGACCATAAGGCCTGTCAACTCACCGTGGGCGCCGGCATAGGGGTTCAGGGTGAATCGGCTCAGTCCTGCAATCTCGGCCAGCGTCTTTTGCACCTCGTCGTACAGCTTCAGGCTGCCTTGGGCAAACTTGGCAGGCGTGACGGGGTGCTGGTTGAAGCCAGGCAGCGCGGCCAGTTCCTCGTTCAGCTTCGGGTTATACTTCATCGTGCAGCTGCCCAGGGGATAGAAACCGGTGTCCACGCCGAAGTTATTGTTCGACATGTTGGTGTAGTGGCGCACCACCGTCAGTTCGTCGCACTCGGGCAGAATGGTCTCCGTCTGGCGCAGGGCCTCCTGGCCTAAGTCGCCGAGGCTGTAACCCTCACACTCGCACTTGGGCAGCGAATAGCCCACTCTTCCCGGTCGTGAAAGCTCGAATATCAGCTTTCCGTAGTATGTATTGTTCATAGGGCTATTGTCTGAATTAGTTTAACCATGTTGTCAATCTCTTGTTTCGAACGGCGTTCCGTGCTGGCGATAGTCAGGCAGTTCTCCTTGAACAGCGTGGGCACGCCCAGCAGATACCCCTCTTCGGCCAGCGCCTCGCGCAAATGGCTTGCGTCGCCTTTGACGCGCAGCGTGAACTCGTTGAGGAAGGGAGCGCCAAAGACCTCTTCGAACTTGCCTGTCTTCAGCAATGCGTCGTGCAGGTAGTGTGCCGAGGCATAGCTTTGCTCGTTCACCTCCTTCATGCCCTTTGGACCCATCAGGCTCAGGTAGCATGCAACATAGAGGCACATGAAGCCCTGGGCGGTGCAGATGTTCGAGGTTGCTTTCTCGCGACGGATATGCTGCTCGCGAGCCTGCATGGTTAAGACGAAGGTGCGACGGCCTTCGCTGTCCGTCGTAGCACCGACCAGTCGCCCGGGCATTTTGCGTACAAGGGCCTCCTTGGTGCAGAGGTATCCGATGTACGGACCGCCGTAGCCCATGGGGATGCCCAGACTTTGAGCATCGCCGCATGCGATGTCGGCTCCCCATTCACCGGGAGTGCGCAAAACGGCCAGTGCGGATGCCATCGTGTTGATGGCCAGCAGGGCTTTGTGGCTGTGACAAGTGTCGGCCAAGCCTGAAAAGTCCTCGATGAGTCCGTAGCGGTTGGGCTGGGCAACGATGAGTCCGGCCACATCGTCCTTCTCGATGAGCGTCGTCGCAGCTACTTTGTCCATCAGTCCGTCTTTCTCTGGAACCTCCACGAGGTCCACGCCATGGAACTTGGCATAGGTGCGGCAAACCGCCAGCACGCTGGGCTGCACCGTCTCCGATATGAGCACGCGGTTACGCTTCTTGGCAGCAGCCACACACATCATCATGGCCTCGGCCGTGGCGGTGGTGCCGTCATACATCGAGGCGTTTGAGATGTCCATGCCCGTGAGGTCGGCCATCAGGGTCTGGTACTCGAAGATGTATTGCAGTGTGCCCTGGCTGATTTCGGCCTGATAGGGCGTGTAACTGGTGCTGAACTCCGAACGGCTGCCCAGGAAGGGCACCACGCTCGGTGTATAATGGTCATAACTGCCGGCTCCAGCAAAGCATACGAGCGGCTTGTTTTGTGCGGCCAGACCTTGGATGATGCTGCGCACCTCTTCCTCCGACTTCTCGCTGGGGATGTTCAGTTCGCCTTTGAACTTGATTTCCTCAGGTATTTCGGCATAAAGGTCGTCTAAAGACCGCACGCCGATGACATCGAGCATTTGCTGAATGTCATCGGCGGTATGGGGAAAGTATTTGAACATGGGCCTTTTATTTACAAATGGCTTCGTAGGCCTTGGCGTCCATCAGGTTGTCAAGTTCGCTCTTGTCGCTCAGCTGAACCTTGATGATCCAGTTCGCGAAGGCGTCCTTGTTGATGAGCTCGGGCTCGTCCTCCAGGGCTTCGTTCACTTCCACGATGGTGCCGCTCACGGGGCTGAACAGGTCGCTGGCAGCCTTCACGCTCTCGACGGCGCCAAACTCTTCGCCGGCGGTCACCTCGTCGTCGACTTCGGGCATGTCCACGTATACTACGTTGCCCAGCTGGTCCTGTGCATAGTCGGTGATGCCGATGTAGCCGAACTCGCCTTCTACTCTCACGTACTCATGGCTCTCAGCGTAGTAGAGCCCTTCAATTACTTTTGCCATAATGTGTTACTTTTTATAGTTTTTGTCGTAGAATCTCTTCTTTATCACGATGCCGGGCTGCAGTTTCTTGTGGATGCGCACCTGCACCGGCGTCTCCAGTTTGGCATATTGGATGTCGAGCAGCGCCATGCATACGCTCTTTCCCGTCGAGATGCTGTTGTATCCCGTCGTGACGTGTCCGATTACCTTGTCGTCGGCCACAACTTCGTATCCGTGGCGCGGAATAGCGCGGCCCTCCAGCTCGATGCCCACAATCTTGCGCGTCAGTCCTTCAGCCTTTTGCTGTGCGATGGCGTCCTTGCCCACGAACTCTTCCTTATCCAGTTTCACGAAGATGCCCAGACCTGCCTCTAAGGGCGACAGTTCGTCGGTCAGTTCATCGCCGTACAGCGGCAGACCCACCTCGAAGCGCAGCGTGTCGCGGCAACCCAGTCCGCAGGGCTTGGCCTCGCCGCTCTCCATCAGCTTGTCCCACATCTGCTGGATG
>CALZQV010000078.1 GCA_945828295.1 uncultured Prevotellaceae bacterium
AATGAGAGAATGAGAAGGATGATGTTTATGCAGCTGATGCTGCTGACTGTGGGGCTGGGACTGCGGGCCGAAGAGGCTGACAGCCTGCTGGCCGACACAACGCACGTGGACTGGTACGAGACGCCAGGCATGACGGACAAGATTGCGACATTGCCGACGTTTAGGGACATGGTGGAGCTGCGCCCCCCTCATGACGCTACGTCGGGCGTGGCGGACTACAGCGAAGCGACGACCATCGAAATCGAGGAACCGTGGTTCGCATGGGTGAACATCACGGGGCTGACCAACCTGCCCGCCAGCAAGAGCGACGTGCGGCAGGTGTGGGTGGAGGTGTACGACGGGCACGGCGCCTACTTCAAGAAGCGGGCCATCGTGAAGGGGCAGGGCGGCTGGTCGCTGAAGTTTCCCAAGCGCAACTTCTCGTGCCAGTTCTGCGAAGGCGACTGGACGGGTAACGCCACGCCCGACATCCGCATCGGCAACTGGGTGTGGCAGGACGAGTTCCACTTCAAGGCCTTCTACACCGACTTCAGCCGCGGCCTTGGCGAGGTCGGATATAAGCTCTTCCATCAAATCGTGGCCGACCGTGCGCCCTACTGGGAACGGGGCGGATACACGGCAAGTTCGAAGCGCGCCCGCTGCCTGCCCGACGGATTCCCCTGTGCCGTGTATCTCGAGGGGCGCTTCCATGGCATTTATGCCTGGCAACTGAAGAAGAGCCGCAAGAACATGAACATGGCGAAGACGGAACCCCTGCACATCCACCTCGACGGCGAACTGAACAACAAGACCCTGTTCCGCGGCTCGGTGGCGTGGAGCAAGTTCGACATCCGCCACCCGAAGGATGCCTACTGCACCGACCAGACCCGGGAGGCCATACGCCAGCTCAGCCGCTACCACGCCGAGCTCGCCGCCCTTGAGACCTCGGGGGCCGACAGCCTGGCCATGACTCGTGCTTTTGAGGAACGGTTCGACATCGCCAGTCTGGTCGACTACGACGTATTCTACCAGTTCGTATGCAACTGCGACGGGTCGCTGAAGAACTGGCAATGGTTCACCTACGACGGGCGCAAGTGGTTCGTGGCGCCCTACGACCTGGACCAGACCTTCGGGGTCAACCTCTACGGTGTGGTGCGCCCTGCCGTGTGGAACCACTCGCCGCTCGTCGAGGGCCCCTTCTACTGGGTTGAACGCTACTACAAGCGCGAACTGCGACGACGCTATGCCCAGCTGCGCAGCAACGGGGTGCTCACGACCGCCAACATACTGCCCCTCATGCGGGACTGGTGTCAGCGTGTGGGCGAGGATATGTACGACCAGGAGCGTACCCGCTGGCCCGACAGCCCCTGCTACGCCGAGGCCATCTGCAACACCGGTTGGCGTCCCAGCACCGACTGGGCGAAATACGCGACGTCGCCCGACTACAACAGTTCCACGACATACCATTCGGGCGAACTCTGCAAACTGGAGGGGCGCCTTTGGGAGGCCACGCAGACGGTGTCGGGCGTGCGGCCCTATGTGCGTAATTCACAACTCGATTCGCTGCAGCGCTGGGAGGGCTGGGTTGCCAACCGCCTGGCCTACCTCGACACGCAACTCCGCGCCAACCACCCTGCGCTGTCGGTTGGCACCATGGAGCAGACGCCCGCCAGCAGCCCGTTCTACAATCTCGCGGGCCAGCGTGTCAGCCGTCCGCGCCAGGGGATATACATCCACCGCGGGCGTAAGGTGGTGGTGCGAAAAGCCCCGGCGACCTTCACAGGCGGCCGAGGCGTACACGTGCATGATACTAACTAAAATTACACTGAAAAACAGTTTTTCTCATTTCCTCATTTTCTCATTCTCTCATTTTCCCGCACCCTTCTTGGGTATCTTGTTCCACTGATAGGTGAGGCGGAGCATGAGGTAGCGGGGCAGGGTTTGGCTGATGGTTTCGGTGCGTCCCTGGCCGTTGATGAAGATGCTTGTCGAGGAGAGTTGGCCAAGGATGTCGAAACCTTCGATGCGAGCCACGAGGGTGCCGCCGGCCCGTTTGCCGAAGGGATTGGGAAAGCTCCGTGCAATGGAGGCATTCCACACGAGGTCGTCGCGGTTCATCGAACTGTCGCCATAGCCTCGGCGCGAGTACATCTTCAGGTCGGTGGCCACGGAGAAGCCCTGTAGCCAACGTGCCACCTTTGAACCTTCCTCCCGCTTGAAGTTGTAGTTCAGGATGATGCCGTATTGATAGTTGAAGGCATTGATGGTTGCGATGGTGTGTTCCTCGTTCGTCGTGTGGCGGTACTCGAAGTAGGTGGGCACGCCCAGTGTGAGTTCGCGCCAGGTGTAAGAGAGTGTCAGGCGGTTTTCAAGGTAATAGTTGTTGACGTGTGAGAGGCCGTTCAGTATATCCACATTCCGTGTGTAGTCGCCGTGGGTATAGATGTTCATCATCAGTCGGCGCGGGCGGTCGAGCGGCATGTTGTAGAAGTTGAAGAAATAGGTCTGCCAGTTGCCCTCCACGTTCTCGGGGCGATAGGTGGTGATGCCCGTCGTGGCGTCGTAGTTTTGTCCCTGCGATACTTGGTGACGGAAGAAACGCAGGCCGCCGCCGAATCGGTGCGAGATGCGTTTCTCCTGCCAATTGCGGTTTAGGCCGAACTGCATGCGGTGGTTCGTGGCGCCGCGCAGGTTGGGGTTGCCGTATCGGCGCACGAGCGGGTTCTCGTTGTTCAGTATGTTCACCTTCTGGAACAAGTCGGGCGTTTGGAACTCGATGCCATAGAAGAAGTCGAAGCCCCGGCTCCAGTTGTGGGTGTTCACCCGTATATGCAGTTCGGGCGACATGGTCCAGCAGTGTTGCGTGAGCGTGGTGTCGGAGTAGGCGCTGCGGTAGTGGAGTTGCTCGTTCACGTTATAGAAGTGCATCTGATAGAAGGCCACGATGCTCTTCCCATCCTTATTATAGTTATAGCCCGGAGTCAGTGCCACGCGGTTCTCCACGCGGCGATGCGAGCGGTCGTAGGCATTCTGCAGGTCGAGCGTGTCGGCCAGGAAGACGTCGTTGGTGTTGTTGCGCTGGCGGTAGAGGAAGCGGTATTCGGTGTAGAGGTTAAGACCGTTGAGCCACGTGATGCGGTAGTTCGGAGCCACGAAAACTTCTTTGTCGCTCGACGGTGTTGAGGAGTGGCGTGTGAGGATGCTGTTGAGCGAGGGCGTGAGTTGGTAGCGCAGCTGCTGTTCCGACTGGCTGTGGCTACGTCCGCGATTGTACGACGCATTGAAGTCGACACCGGCGTTGTCGCCCGACGGCAGTTTCTTGGTGAGGTAGTTGGTGGTTTGTGCCGTGATGTTATTGCCGTCGCTGTTGGCGCGCTGCAGGTTGCTGTGGATGAGCGTCTGCTGCATGTCGGTGCTCAGGGTGGCGGAGAACACGCTGTCCAGCAGGGCCGTGGTGCGCCCATAGCGGGAAGGGTCGCTGTTGAACTGTGCCGAGCGGGAAAGAGTGCGGCTGTAGTTGGGGTTGTAGTTGAAGCGCGAACTGGAGAAGAGGAAGAAAGGTTTGTTCAGTTGGAAGGTGTTGCTTGCGCTGATGCTGATGTCCTTGTTGCGGTAGCTGTAGGCCTGGCGGTTGAAGGTGGAGGGCGCGTCGGTGTGGAACTGCTCGGCATTGGTCAGGGTGCCGTCGGTGGTGCGTCGCCATGCGGCATCCACCGTGGCATCCTCTTTCCATCGCTTGTCCTTTTCCTCGATAAACAGGTTCATGCCAACCATGGCGTTCTCGTGCAGCCCCTTGGGTGTATTGCTCGGTTGCCAGTCGCCGTTGCTGCCCGGTCGTCGGCTCTCGTTCACGTTGTTGGCATTGCCATAGATGGACAGGCGCGAATTGTTGGTGTAGCGCAGGGCAAAGAAGCGCCCCAGGTAAGGTAGCCTCCTCCCGTCCTCACCCATGGGAGAGATGTCGCTACTGCGAAGATTTCCCACTTGGGGGGGTGTAAGGGAGGCAGCCCCTTCCACATTGGCTATCCAGCCTTGGTTGTACTCGCGTTTCAGCTGCACGTCCATGACGAAGCGTTTCTTTTCGTAGTCGCGTCCCAGGTATTCGCTCAGCTCCGTGCTCTTGTGGTAGGTCTGCACCCTCTGCACGGTATAGGCAGGCAGGTTGTCGAGCATCACCTTATTGTTGCCCTTGAAGAAGTCCTTGCCGTTGAGCATCAGTTCCTCCACCTGTTCGCCCTGCACCAGTATGCGTCCGTCGTCCTTCAGCTCCACGCCGTCCATCTGGCGGATAAGGGCATCGAGCATCGACCCTTCGGGCAGGTTGAAGGCATCGGCGTTGAACGTTATCGTATCGCCCCGATACGTCATCTTAATCTTTGTAGCCTTTATCACCACCTCTTTCAGGGAATCCTCCATTTCCCCCCTCACGGGGGCATTAAGGGGGGGCTTTTTCTTCATGTAGTGCCACGGCGCGTCGAAGTAGCTGTTGCGGGCAATGTGGCGCACGGCATAGTTGACGTACGTGGTTTCGTAGTCGGGGTGCTCGGCGCGTATGATGTAGCTTTGCTCGCGGGCGGGAATCCTGAAGCTATATAGATAGTCGTCCTTGCCCTGGCCGGACCATCCCTTGAATACGTGTAAGGTATCGACTACGGTCGAGTCCTCTCTCATCAGTGTTATCATCACGTCGGGAATGCCCACACGCGTCAGCGAATTTACCACGTGGCCGTAGAGGGATAGCGTCCGCTCCTGCTTCTGTTGCTTTGCCTCCTGTCCGAAAAGGGACGCAGAGAGTGTGACCATCAGTGCGATGGTCGCCAAAAGGCCTGCTTTCATGCCGGTAAGTTGCTAAGTTTCCTACTTAAAGATGTGCTTCTTGATGAGTTGTTGCACATCGTCGGGTGTGTCCTTCATCTTGCAGCGCTCCACGATGTATTTGGTAACCTTGTCGGGCAGTACTGCTTTCTTCCACACGTCGTGGCGGTTGAACCATGTGCCCTTGTAGGTATTCTTGTCGGTCAGGACGACGGCATCCTTGAGGGCTGGTCGCCCCATCTCCGTGTACCAACCGTCCTTCAGGGAGTAGGTGCCGTACTCATGGGGGGCCACAACGTACTCTCCCTTTTTGGTCACGAAGATTTCGGCGCAGGCGTATTCGCCATTGGGGCCATAGTACTTGAACTGGCTGTAGCCTTTCTTCTTGCCGCATTCGACGACCTTTTCGCCCTCCCATTGCATCGACTTCATTATCCAGGTGCCAACGATTTCGCGTTCCGATACTTTGCTCTTTTGGGCATTCATGCCTACTGCGCACATGAGCAGCAGCGCCAGTGTGAGTGTCTTTTTCATGTTATGGGGATTTGGTGATTTGGGGATTTAGTGATTTGGTGATTTGGTGATTTGGTGATTTAGGGGCAAAGGTAAGGCGTTCTGCCCGTGCGGCCAAGACTTTTGGTTTGCATTCCGTTTGCAATGCATTGGCAAATCCCTTGCAGCGCTACGCACCGATGGATAGGATGAATTCGTCCCACTCGCGGGCACCACCCTTGCGCCCGAATACTTTCTGGTAGAGGCGGCTGCGCACGGTGCTGATGGTGCTCGCGTCGCGACAGAGGGCACCGGCGATGTCCCTTGTCGCTATGCGCAGTTTGGTGAGCAGGCACACCCGATACTCCAGTTCCGACATGCGGTGGAGGCTGCGCAATTTGCCGATGAAATCGGGGTAAACGTGCTTCAGCAGGCGCTCCACTTCGTCCCAGTCCGCCTCTTCCATGGTCGCCCCGTGGCCGATTCGCCTTTGCAGGGCGGCGTATTCGTCGGAGGCGAAGAAGGCCTCCTCCACCTCCTTCATGGCTTGCCGCACGAGCTGGGGCCGCGTCTCGTTTTCCTCTTGTATTTGGCGCAACTGCTCTTGCAACCGCCGTTTGCTCCGTTGGCTGGCAACGATCTTTTGTGTCAGAATGATCAGCGTAAATACGATGCCAATGACGAGAACGACGAGGCCGTGGATGGTGGTTTCCTGCTCGCGCTCTTTCCGTGAGAGCACATAGTGGTGGGCTTCCGGTTGTACCTTCGCCTCCGTTTCCTTTGCCATGATGTCGCGCATCTCGGTGCCCCATTCCTGCGTCAGCCTGTCGTCGCGCACCCACGTGTTGCGCACGCCATTCATCTGGATGATGATGGTGGAGTCGTTGACGATGGTGAGCGGGTGCGGGTCGCCGTCTTCCAGGTAGAGCACTTCGCCGTGGCCCTTGTCAATCAGCGTCACATCGCACCGTTCGAGGGGTATCATCACAAGGTTCGTGCCCGCGGCGGAGAGGCGGCACTTGTAGGTCATGCTGTCGCCGTCGAACACGCGGCAGAACATGAACCCCTCCTCCGTGGGATAGTCCCACGTCTCGCCCAAGGGGAATTCCCCTCGGCGGGCAGTCCACACGCCCTGGAGCAGTGAGCCCGGTTCAGCTTCATCCCTGTTGCCGCAGCCCGTCAGCGACAATAGTACCACGGTCGCCAAAAACGTCCATTTCATCGGTGCTTGTCTTATGTTGTGTAAAGTTACAACAATAACGGCAAATGACAAACGAATAATGTTTGCATTTTGTTTGCAAACGTGCAGTACGTGCAACAGAAGACGCGCTCCTAACGAAAAAACGCCGGACGGGCAAGGTGAGGCCTGTGGCTTGATTACTTCAGGGTGATGGCCAGCACGGGGGCTATCTCGTTGGGGTGCTTGGCTGGAAGGGTGACGACGAGCCCGTCGGGGGCCTGGCGGAACTTCAGTTTGCCATAGCCCATCAGGCGTACGCCCTTCACCCGTTCGTCCTTCAGGGCCTTCAGGGTGAAGTCGCCAGCCTCGGGCCACATCATGATGGTGGCGTAGACGCGACTCTTGCCTTTCTGCACGTAGCGGACATCCCGGGCCGAATACTTTATGCCCTCGTTGAAGCCCTGCGCGTTGAGCGGGTTGCTGGCTTCTGCCACCGGGCCCTCGCCAAAGGTCTTCCAGGGGCGGGTGCCGTAGATGCTCTGCTTGTTGATGTCCATCCAGGCCTTGATGTCGCCGACGATGGCCCGTTCCTTTTCATCGATGGTGCCGTTAGCGCGAACGGGGATGGAGAGCAGCAGCGTGCCGTTCTTCGACACCACGTCGACCAGCATGCGGATGACCGTTGCGGCCGACTTGTAGCCGTTGCGGTTGTAGATGCCGCGGTCGTAGTGCCACGAGCCGATGCAGGTGCACGTCTGCCAGGGCATGGGCTGGCAGCGGTCGGGGATGCCGCGCTCCACATCCCACATCATGGCTTGCTTGTGGTTCTCCTTCAGTATTTTACCCGTCGCCACCACGTCGGCCTCTCCCTTGTGGCGCTTGGCGCTGTGGTTGTAGAAATGCGAAAGGATGTTCAGGCCTATCTGGTCGTTACAACCGTAGAAGGGCAGGACGGTGTCGTCGAAGTACAGGACCTTCGGGTCATACTTGTTGATGCACTGCAGGACGCGGTTCTGGAACTTCTGCATGTAGGCTTGCGAGGGCGTGGACGCACCATTCTTCCATTCCCATTGGTTGTGGATGGAACGAATATTTTGCCATCCCGTGCTGGGGGTGTGGCGCTGGGCGTAGAGTTCCTGTGGGTCGAATCCTTCCCACCACTGTCCCTTGCCGTCGGCCTTCGTCAGGTTGGCGTCGAAGGCTTGTGCAGCCTCGAACCACGTCCAGGCATGGCTGCCGTGCATGGATATGCCCAGCGGCAGTTTGTACTTCTTGCATGCCTTGGCCCATTCGCCCACGATGTCGCGCTTGGGCCCGAGATTCACCGAGTTCCATTCCTGGTAGGGCGAGTCCCACAGGTCGAAGTTGTCGTGGTGCTGTCCCAGCGTCATGAAGAACTGGGCTCCGGCTTCTTTGTAAAGGCGCACCAGCTCGTCGGGGTTCCACTCCTCGGCCTTCCAGTCGCGGATGAGTTCCTTCACGCCGTATTGTGCGGGGTCGCCGAAGTGCTCGACGTGGAAGCGGTTTTGCCATTCGCCGGGGAAGTACATGTTGCGGGCATACCAGTCGCCTGATTCGGCCTGGCACTGCGGTCCCCAGTGGGCCCAGATGCCAAACTTTGTGTCGCGGAACCACTTGGGGCATTCCCATTGTGAGAGGCTTTCCCAGGTGGGTTCGTAGTTACCCGTTTCCACGGGTACGTTGTCTTGTGCCTGAAGCCCGACTGCGAAGGCGAGAGTCAGGGCGAGAAGAGTAGCGCGTCTCATCGTTTCAGAATCTTTTTGTCGTTGATAATGTAGAGGCCGTGTTGGGGGGTGGTGACAGGGCGACCCTGCAGGTCATAGATGCGTTTTCCACCGATGGATTCGGCATTTATTGTGCCTATGGCATCTTCGTTCTTGCGGGTGAGGATGACGTTATCGAAGCCGATGATCTTCTCCGAGCCGGCGCTGGTGTGGACGGCGGCAAGGGTGATGGTCGTCGAGGCCTCGCCGTCGCTCTGGAAGGGGAGGGAAACCTGTTGCCAGGCCTGCATGTTCTCGAGCGAGGGAAGGGTGAGCGTGGAGCCGCCCTCGGTGGATACGCTAATCATGGCGTCGCCGCCCAGGCCGCTCTTCCACACGTCGGCCGAGAGCGTGTAGTCGCCCTCGGGCAGGCGCAGTTCCTGTTTCAGGGCGATGGTCGACGTGCCCCAGTTCTGGCGCACCCAGTAGGTCTGCTTGCTGTCGGCCGAGGGAGCGGGGAGCGAGGCAAAGAAGTTGGAAAAGTAGAGGTCGCCCGACTTGAGGGCCGTCAGGTCGTTGGCATCGCGCGTGCTGTAGTCGACGGTCCAGCCCTGGGGCACGTAGATGGCGCGGTCGCTGCTCACGCCGCTGTCTGCCATCTTGGTGTAGGTGCCTTCAAAGTCGCCGTTCACGAGGGCCGTGGGCAGTTCCTTCTGTTCGTAGGGGATGCCTTGGAGCTGGCATATTTCCTTCTGCGTGAGCATAACGTCGTAGAGGCGCAGGCCCTCAATCGTGCCGCAGAAGTCCTGGTTGTCGTTGGCATACTGGCCGTCCCACCACTGGGTGCGGCCGATGTAGTTGCGGGCGTCGGGGGCCACTTCGTAGAGCATGTAGGGCTCACTCTGGTTGGCCGTGCCGCTGGCGTTCTCCTCGCCGTTGATGTAGATGCGGGTGGTGCGTGTGGCGGCGTCGAAGGTGACGGCCAGCTTCGTCTCCGTGTTGGCGGTGAGCTGGGTGGTGGCATTCACCATCGTCGTGGTGCCGCCGTTCAGCTTGATGCCGGCCGACAGCGCGTTGGCGCGCAGGAAAAGGCTGTTGCCCGAGCCCGAGCCGAAGTCGAAGATGCGGGGCTGGCCCGTGAGTCGCTTGGGGTTGACGGTGACCAGGACCGTGAAGGAGCGCAGGCCCTGGAGCAGGCCTTCGGGCGTCTGGCCAAACTTGTTGGTGGCGAAGCCCGTGGCGGTGTTGGCCGTGAGGTCGAGCGCCTCGGCCTGTTCGTAGCGCAGGTTCTTCTCGATGTCGCG
>CALZQV010000079.1 GCA_945828295.1 uncultured Prevotellaceae bacterium
CGTCGCAGGCGCAGGCTGTCGGCATGGGTGCAACCCTTGGCCGAGAGCACGTCCTGACGACGGACGAAAAGCGAGTCGTAGTCGCTCCAGTAGCGCACAGGGGTGCCGTCGACGGCCATGATGCGCGAGCCGGGGGCGATGCCTGCCCGGGCGGCGGGGGTGCCGGGAGCGACGCTATCGATGAGCGCCGGGGTGGCCATAACCATGAAGGGGGGCACGGTGCGCAACATGGAGAGCAGGTTGAGCCCGTCCTCTGGCATGGTCAGACGTACTTCCTTGCCCTGGCGCAGAACGGTGACCTCGGTGGCATTGGAGATATCCTGCAGGAGGGCTGCGTTCCAGCCTTCGATGTCGCGCCCGTCGATACGAACGGGTATGTCGCCGTCACGGAATCCGAGCGCCTCGGCCTCTTGGTTATAGGCAAAGCCTTGGCGGATGTGCTGCATGGGCAGTCGGTCTTCACCCACGAAGTACATGATGCCACAATAGATGACGAAGGCGGTGACGAGGTTCATGAGCACACCACCGAACATGATGAGGAAGCGCTGCCACACGGGCTTGGCGCGGAACTCCCAAGGCTTGGCCTCGCCTTCGAGTTTCTGGTTGGTTTCGTCTATCATGCCGTCGATGGCCACGTAGCCACCGATGGGAAGCCAGCCAATGCCGTATTCAGTGCCGGCCTGCGGGTCGTATTCCTTGTTGCCGATGCCCTCGGTCACAATCTTATCCTTCCGGCCAGTGAGGCGATACCACTGGTTGCGGAGCCACTGCAAGAAGTTCTGCCCCTCATTGCCGCGACGGGTGACGAGGGGCTTGCCCAGCAGCCGGCGAAACCAGTTGTCGTAGGTGCTGAAGAGGTGGAAGCCCCAGTTGGCAAACATGTAGAAGCGCAGGACGCGCGTCTTGAAGAGTTTGGCGAAGCCGAAGTGGCCGCCCTCGTGGAGGACGACAAGCAGCGACAGGCACAGCAGAAGTTGGAGGGCTTTAATCAGTATTACACTCATTTTCGAATTTCAATTAAGGGTTATGAATTTGAAGCCAGAAGCTCGTCGGCGATACGACGTGCCTCGGCATCGGCTTGGAAAAGATCGTCGAGCGAGGGCTTCGCGATAAATATCGCATGCTGCATGGTTTCGGCAATCACCTGCGGCATCTGCAGGAACGAACAACGTCCCTGTCGGAATGCAAGATTCACAATCTCATTGGCTGCATTTACTACGCAAGGCATCGTTCCTCCCAGGCGCAAGGCCTCGAAAGCGAGGCTTAGACAGCGGAACTTCTCGAGATCGGGTTCCTCGAAGGTGAGGTTCTGCATGTGGTACCAGTCGAGGCGGTCGAAATTACTTGCCAGGCGGTAAGGATAGCTGAAGGCCAGTTGAATGGGCACACGCATGTCGGGCACGCCCAACTGCGCCTTGACGGCTCCGTCGCGGAACTGCACGGCGCTGTGGATAATACTCTGCGGATGCACCACCACTTGTATGTTATCAGCCTCGACGCCGAAGAGCCACTTGGCCTCAATGACCTCGAAGCCCTTATTCATCATCGTGGCCGAATCGATGGTAATCTTGGCCCCCATGTCCCAGTTGGGATGCTTCAGAGCCATGGCTGGTGTGACATGCTTCAGTTCGTCAAGCGAGCACTGCCGGAACGGACCACCCGATGCGGTGAGTATTATCTTTTCGATTTCCGACTGCTCGCCCATTAATGACTGGAAGATTGCCGAGTGTTCACTGTCGACAGGCAATATGGCAGCGCGCATCTCCATAGCCAGTTGCGTCACCAGTTCTCCAGCAACGACAAGCGTTTCTTTATTGGCTAAGGCAATCTGCTTATGGGCCTCAATGGCAGCCACCGTAGGACGCAAGCCTGCAAAACCCACAAGCGCGGTCAGCACGATGTCAACTTCATCGTTCTGCACCACCTGACACAAGGCATCGGCGCCTGCATATACCTGAATAGGTTGGTCGGCAAGGGCATCACGAACATACTCGTAAAGGCTGTCGTCGGCAATCACCACCTGAGCAGGTTGGAAGCGTCGCGCCTGCTCAATCAGCAAGTCGACCTGTCGGTTGGCCGTCAGTACATAGGCCTCATACAGGTCGCTGTGTTCCTCGATAACCTCCAGTGCCTGGGTGCCGATGCTACCCGTGGAACCAAGTATCGCTATTTTCTTCTTCATCTTTATTATCTATAGTTCGAGTAGCCCCTCGGGCAACTGCATATGTATGAGGCGTGCCTCATGGTCAATATCCTTCACGAAGGCCTCAACGGCAGGGATGAGTCGCATGCCGTCCGACGTCTTCACGTCAAAGAGTACATTCTCCGTCGATTCGTCTACATCGGCAATCTCGCCCAACTCTCCGAGCGTTTCGTCAACGATGCGAAAGCCCTTGAAATATTGCCAGGGCACATCGTCCGAATCGCTCCACAGGGCAACGCCGTCAATCTGCTGTTGTTCCACATAGACCTCGGCACCACAGAATTCCTGCACCGCCTCGATAGAGTCAAGGTCAAGGAACTTTAGCAGGGCGCTATGCTCACCACGGAATCGGTATTCCTCGAGGAAGAACGGCACCATGATGCCATCCACGGTTATCATCAGGTAGTCGACCTCGGCTCGGTCCCACACATCGGTCGTGAACGTGAAGTTAATCTCTCCACGCACGCCATGCGGTTTACCCAACTGACCTATCTTAAGTGCATCAGAATCCATAATTGTTATCAGGCCTTATCCCTTTACTCTCGTGATGTGGGCCCCAAGTGCATTCAATCGTCCTTCAATGTTTTGGTAACCACGGTCTATCTGGCCGATATTGTCGATTTGACTGACTCCCTGCGCCGACATAGCAGCAATGAGCAAGGCAATACCGGCGCGGATGTCGGGACTGCTCATGCGGCCGCCGTGCAACTGCATGCGCTTATCGTGGCCAACCACTACGGCGCGATGCGGGTCGCAAAGGATGATTTGTGCTCCCATATCAATCAGTTTGTCAACAAAGAACAAACGGCTCTCAAACATCTTCTGGTGAATGAGAACAGAACCCTTGGCCTGGGTGGCAACGACCAGCAGCACGCTCAGCAGGTCGGGCGTCAGGCCTGGCCAGGGAGCGTCGGCAAGCGTCATAAACGACCCGTCGATGAACGAGTCAATCTCGTAGTGTTCCTGCTCGGGGATAAATATGTCATCGCCCTCGTGACGCACCTCAATGCCCAGTCGGCGGAAGGTGTAGGGTATGATTCCCAGCTGGTCATAGCCGGTATTCTTGATGCGAACACCTTTGCCACACATGGCAGCCATGCCGATGAACGACCCCACCTCAATCATGTCGGGCAGGATCGTGTGCTCGGCCCCGTGCAATTCCGTTACGCCCTCGATGGTGAGACGGTTGCTGGCAATGCCTGATATGCGGGCACCCATGCGGTTAAGCAACAGACAGAGCTGCTGCAGATAAGGTTCGCATGCAGCATTATAAATCGTCGTGGTGCCTTTGGCAAAGACCGCGGCCATGACGATGTTGGCAGTTCCCGTCACCGAAGCCTCGTCGAGCAGCATGTAATTGCCCGTAAGTTCCTTCGCGCTAATCTCAAACACTCCTCGCTCTCTATCGTAATCGAAAGATGCTCCGAGCTTCTTGAAACCCAGGAAGTGGGTGTCGAGTCGGCGACGTCCTATCTGGTCGCCCCCGGGGCGCGACACAGAAGCCACACCATAGCGGGCAAGCAGGGGGCCAAGAAACATCACGCTGCCACGAAGATGCGCACAACGTTTCAGGAACTCGTCGCTGCGCAGATACTCCAAGTTTACCGAATCTGCCTGAAAGGTATAATCACCTGGCGCATTGACCGTGGTCTTCACGCCGATTTCGGTGAGCAGGCGAATCTGGTTATTTACGTCGGAAATATTGGGTATGTTCTTGATGCGCACGGGTTCACAGCTGAGCAATGTGGCACAGAGCACCTGCAACGCCTCGTTTTTGGCACCCTGCGGGGTAATCTCGCCTTGCAGTGGATGCCCTCCTTCAATGATAAAGCTACTCATGTGGGGCTATTACTTTTTCTTTTTCTTTTTTCCGCCACCATCCTGTCGGGGCAGTGTCTGCACCGGTGCGAAGTGGAAGTTTTCCAAGTCCAGCTTCACTTTGCCGTCGGTATAGTGGGCGATATCGCTTTCCACCTTTTCCTCATCCATGGCATCACGATTCCAAATGAACAGGCTTTGCTTCATCTGGTTAGCCACCTGGGCCAGCAATTCGTCGCGAGCCTCGCCCTCAGGCATCTCTGCCAGCAGTTTCAGTGCCTCCTCGATGAGGTGACCATACTGGCGCTGGCGGATTTCCTTCATCGGATATTTCATCGGCTCAGGCTTCTGTGCTTCATAGCCCAAGCGGGTAATCTCAAAGGGGTAGTCAATGTCCAGCCGGTAATTTGAGATGTAGGCAATGTGGTCCCAGATGCGATGCTTGTAGTCGGGTTGCTCACGCAACTGGGGCTGCATGTCCATCATGACAGAGAATATCGATTCGGCACAGCGCTGACGCTCGGCACGGTCCTCTATCATCACGGCATACTCTATCATTTGCTGTATGCCACGTCCGTATTCGGGCATCTGCAGTTTCTCTCTTTGGGTGTTATATTTCATCGTGATGCTTCTGTTAGGGATTAGGGACCAGGGAGGATAATATGTTTTTGGGTTTGACAGCCTCGAACTCCTTGAGGTAGAAGGGTTCGCTATATGCCACATCTGCAAACTCCTGACACACGAGCTTGCGCTCGGCCAGGGGGAACATATATTTTGCCTGAGGTGTGATTTTATCAATGAAGTGAGCATTGGGATGCTGAATCACGCTGGTCAGCTTGGCACTGCCGTCACCAAAGAAGTAAACAGGTCCGCGCTCGAGATAGTCACGATAGGTGTCGGCGTCCACCACATCAGCCTGCACGCCCCGCACGGGCTTCAGGGCACGAGTGTAGACGGCACTATAAACCTCCATCCGGCGCGCATCTATCATTGGAATCAAGAGGGCGTCGTCCTCCATCTCGTCGTGACGAAGCAGGACAGGAACGCACAAAACTTGTAAGGTAGACAGGGATATCAACGGGATTCCATAGCCGTAGCAGACACCCTTGGCCATCGAGTAGCCGATGCGCAGGCCCGTATAGCTGCCGGGGCCCTCGCTCACGGCCACCGCGTCGACAGGAATGGCATGGCTGTTGGCAAACCCCAAAGCCTCCTCCACGAACACGCCGCACAGGCTTGCATGGTTTGGGCCCTCCATATCTGCCTTCTCAAACAGGCACACCCCATTCTCGCTTAAAGCAACGGAACATACCTTCGTACTGGTCTCAATATGTAATATACAGGACATTTCTCCTTAATTTCGTGCAAAGATACAAAATATTTTGTACTTTTGCACCATAAACACCGAAATTACACTATGATACTATCAATGACAGGATACGGCAAGGCATCAGCCGTATTCAACGGGAAAAAGATTACCGCAGAAATAAAATCCCTGAACAGCAAATCCTTAGACCTCTCCACACGTATCGCACCAGCTTACCGCGAAAAGGAAATGGAAATCCGCAACATGATTGCTTCCAGCCTTGAGCGCGGCAAGGTGGACTTCAACCTATGGACCGAGAAGAGCGACGGGACACAGGCCGCCCCCATCAATGGCGCCGTTGCTGACAACTACCACAAACAAATTCGGCACATAAGTGGCCAGTACGGCATCCCCGAGCCCGAGAACTGGTGGGGACTGCTGTTGCGCCTGCCCGACGTGCTCGGTCGTGACGAGGCCGTGGCAGAGCTTTCCGACGAGGAATGGCAGGTCGTTCGCAGCGTGGTGGCACAATCCATCGAGCAGCTTGTCGACTTCCGCAAGCAGGAAGGAGAAGCCCTGCAACACAAGTTCGAGGAAAAGCTCGACAACATTGCCCGACTGCTTGCCGACATCGAGCCCTTCGAAAAGGGTCGCACCGAAAAGATACGCCAGCGCATCATTGAGAACCTTGAAAACATCAAGGGGATAGAGTACGACCAAAACCGCCTGGAGCAAGAGATGATTTATTACATCGAGAAGCTGGACATCAATGAGGAGAAGCAACGCCTGACAAACCACCTGCGATATTTCCGCGAGACCATGGCAAACGGCCACGGCCAGGGCAAGAAACTGGGCTTCATTGCCCAGGAGATGGGACGAGAGATAAACACGACCGGTTCAAAGTCCAACGAAGCCGAGATGCAGAACATCGTGGTGCGCATGAAGGACGAGCTGGAGCAAATCAAGGAACAGGTCCTAAACGTGATGTAGGACAAACAAGGGACAAGCCCTCACACAAGCCATCGCAACCATGAGTCATCCAACACAGAACCATGGCGCCAACGTCGCCACCCCGACAAAGGGGAAACTATTGATATTCAGTGCACCCTCGGGAAGCGGCAAGAGCACCATCGTACAGTATCTGATGCAGGAGCACCCCGAATTTCACTTAGCATTCAGCATCAGTGCCACCAGCCGTCCGCCACGTGGCCAGGAACGCCACGGCGTGGAATACTTTTTCCTCACGCCCGCCGAGTTTAAGGAAAAGATTGAGCATGGCGAGTTCTTGGAATACGAGGAAGTGTATCAAGACCGTTTCTACGGCACCCTGAAGAGCCAGGTTGAGCAGCAGCTCGAAGCCGGCCAGAACGTGGTCTTCGATGTCGACGTCAAGGGCGGTTGCAACATCAAGAAGTTCTATGGCGACAAAGCGCTCAGCATATTCATCCAGCCGCCATCGGTCGACGAACTGCGCCGCCGCCTCGTGAGCCGTGCCACCGACGATGCCGAACAAATCGAGCGCCGCCTGGCCAAGGCCGAGGAGGAGATGTCATATGCCACACGCTTCGACAAAATCCTGGTCAACGACGACCTTGCGACTGCCAAGGCCGAGGCCGTTGCCCTACTTCACGAATTCTTAACACCCAACCCGTAATCTTGATATGACCAATCTTCGCCTTACCGGTTTCCTAATCATGGGATTGGCGCTCACGATGGGCATCACCCTGTGGGCCATGCACGAACAGCAATGGGCCACCATCCTTTTTGCGCTTGCCGCCCTGCAAGCCCTCATACTCGCCCTGAACTGGAACAAGGAACACAAACGCAAGCACAAACGCCCCATAAAATGAGAATCGGCATCTTCGGCGGCTCGTTCAACCCTAT
This sequence comes from uncultured Prevotellaceae bacterium, assembly GCA_945828295.1. Classification (GTDB taxonomy): domain Bacteria; phylum Bacteroidota; class Bacteroidia; order Bacteroidales; family Bacteroidaceae; genus Physcousia. Next base: position 7,212 of record CALZQV010000079.1, read on the forward strand.
CCACACTGGCCACACCCGACTGGGGCAGTGGCTTGTTCGGAAGAATTATGTCGATGAGTTGTGGTTCATGGTCTCCCCCCTCAATCCCTTAAAGCAAAATAGCACGGAGCTTCTGCCCGACGGGCTGCGCCTTCAGTTGGCTCAGCTGGCTGTCGAGGGCAAGGCTGGCCTTCGCGTGTCCGACTCCGAAATGCACCTGCCACGCCCCTCTTATATGGTGAACACGTTGGCCCAGCTGCGCCAGGCATATCCCCAACACGAATTTCTGCTCATCATCGGAGCCGACAACTGGCTTCGCTTCAACCAGTGGCGCAACAGCGAGGAAATCATGCTCCACCACCGTCTGCTTGTCTACCCCCGCCCTGGCTACGCTCTCGACACGGCATCCATGCCCCAGGGCGTCAGCCTTGTCGCCACTCCCCTATTCAACATTAGTTCAACCCAGATTCGCCAAGCCATCGCCAATGGCCATTATCACGGCCGCGGCCTCAGCCCCAAGGTTTGGAAATCAATCAAACAAAACAGATACTACCAATGAAACGACTGGCAACAACCTTTCTGGCCCTCGCCGCCACAACTATAGTCAGCGCCCAGCGCACCCCGCTTGTGAAGTATGAACTCACGCCCGTCGGCTTCGAAAACGTATTTATCGACCACGTGAAAGACTTCCCGAGCCACACCATCAACGTTACCAGCAACCAATACTTGGGCCAGGTTACCAAGCAGCGGCAGTTCTACGGCTACGGCATGTTTATCAACAGCGACGGTTCGACCATCATTGGCAAGTTCCGCGACGGCCAGCTGCTGTTTGGCATCACCATCACGCAAAACGCAGCCGTAGTGGGCAACCAGCTCAACCATGCGGTCTATAGCCTCACCACCGGCCGACTGGAATACGTCATACAGAACGGCGAGAAAGCGTCGCTCGACGGCGTTCCTTATTTAGACTACGGATTCGTCAGCATGAAATATGCCAACGACGACCAGTATGTGGGCGAGGTGTACCAGCGCAAGCGCCACGGCTACGGCATCTACTACTACCGTAACGGCGACCTTTGGTTCGGCCAGTACGACAACGACATCCGCTCTGGCTTCGGTGCCTACATCTCCGTCGATGGCAACATACAAATCGGCGAGTGGCAGGGTGAAGACGAGACAAACGTCATCCAGGTCAAGAAGGGAAGACGGTATTAAAAAGATGATGACGCCAGCCCCGCAGATAATAGCAAGCAGGGCGAGCATCATCAGCAACTTTGTGTGTGTGTTCTTTTCGTACGTTCGTGACTATTACGATGTTTCTACCGGAAGAGCCGATTTATTCGAGGGCCGCAATGCCGTCGGGCACGATGAGCTTATAGCCCTTGCCGTGGACATTGTTGATTTCGATGGCGGGGTCGGCCTTCAGGTGCTTGCGCAACTTTGTGATGTAGACGTCCATCGAACGGGCGTTGAAGTAGTTGTCGTCAATCCAGATGGTCTTGAGGGCCAGTTCGCGCAGGAGCACGTCGTTGGCATGGGCGCAGAGCAGAGCCAGCAGTTCGCTCTCCTTGGTGGTGAGCTTGGTCTGCACACTGCCGATGCTGAGCAGCTGGCGCTGGGTGTCGAACTTGAACTTACCGAGTTTGTAGACGTTGACAACGGGCATCTTGTTTCCCTTCACACGGCGCAGGATGGCCTCCATGCGGAACACCAGCTCGTCCATGGAGAAGGGCTTCGTCAGATAGTCGTCGGCGCCAATCTTGAACCCCTCGAAGATATCTTCCTTCAGGTTCTTGGCGGTGAGGAAGATGATGGGCACTTCGGCATCGAGCTGACGGATTTCCTGTGCCAGCGTGAAACCGTCCTTCTTGGGCATCATCACGTCGAGCACACA